>JAGOCP010000010.1 GCA_017998715.1 Thermoanaerobaculia bacterium
TACGACCGCACGCTCGAGGACCGGACGCTGCTGCTCGACGCGCCGCCCGCCTCGCCCGCCTCGTCCTCCCCTTTCGCCGCCGCCCGCCCGCAAGACCGGGCGAAGCCGCGGCGAGCGCCTCGCGCGGTGCTCACGACGATCGGCTTCCTGGCCCACAACCTGCGGCTGATGGTCTTCCAGCAATGGCACCGCTTCGGGTACGCCTGCGTCAACTTCGGCGAACCGCTCTCGCTGCGTGCCTGGAGCGCGGCGCGCGACCTCGACCTGGCAAGTCTGCCGCGCGAGGCCCGTTTCGCCGCCGTCCAGGCTCTGGCGGACGAGCTGATGCTGCGCATCGGCGCCGTCGTACCCGTTCTGCCGGTGGCCCTGGTGGCGACGGTCTTCGTCCGCGGGCCGCAGCGGGCGCTCTCGCTGCTCGAGGTCAAGAGCGCCGTGCTGGCGCTCTGGCGACAGCTCGAGTCTTCCGGCGCCCGGCTCTACGTGCCGCGGCAGGACCAGGACTATGCCGTCGAAGTGGGGCTCCGCATGCTTACCCTCCGGCGCCTCGTGGTCGAGCGTGACGGCCTCCTGCTGCCGACGTCTGGCGACCTCCCGGTGCTCGCCTACTACGCCAACTCAGTCGCCCACCTGGTGGCGTCGGCAGAAACCAGGCCGCCGGCCGTAGCGCCCGCGACACCCCTGGAGTAACTTCCGCCAGGCTTTGTGCGTATCTCCCCGATATGCACTCGATGCACGCCACGCGCTCCCTGCGCTCTCGGGCTGGACTCTGCGGCTGGCTACTCGCTTTTGTTCTGCCGACAGCGCACCTGGCGGGCTCGGCGGCTCACGCCGCGATGGGCCCGGAGATCCGCATCACGCGCACGGCGACGCCGGTCGTCGTCGACGGCGACCTCTCCGATCCGATCTGGCAGACGGCGGAGCCGATCACCGACTGGCTGGAGACCAACCCCGGCGACAACATCGCACCGAAGGTGCGCAGCGTCGCCTGGCTCGCCTATGACGACGACTTCTTCTACGCCGCGTTCGAGTTCGACGAGCCCGATCCGAAGGCGATCCGCGCGCCGTTGGGCGACCGCGACAACGTGCGCTCCTACACCGACTACGGCGGCGTGATCGTCGACTCGCAGAACGACGGCCACACGGCGCAGATGTTCCTCGCCAACGCCCGCGGCATCCAGTACGACGCCCTGACCAACGACGCCTCCGGCGAAGACAACGCCCCCGACTACTTCTGGGACAGCGCGGCGAAGATCACCGCCACCGGCTGGGTGCTCGAGATCCGCATTCCGTTCTCGTCGCTGCGCTACACCGAGCCCGACCCGGCGCAGTGGGGGATCCTGCTCTATCGCAACCGGCCGCGCGACTTCCGCTACCAGATGTTCACCTCGCGCCTGCCGCGCGACTCCAACTGCTTCATCTGCAACGCGCGGCCGCTGGTTGGCCTCGCTGGCCTCTCGGCCGGTTCGCACTACGTCGTTGCTCCATATGTTTCGGCCAACCAGTCGGCGACGCCGAGCAACGGTCTCGGCAGCCCCCTGGCCTGGAACAGCTCGGAGTTCGACGGCGGCGTCGACGCCAAGTGGATCCCCAATCCGTCGACCGTCATCGACGCGACGGTGAACCCCGACTTCTCGCAGATCGAATCGGACGCTGGCCAGATCTCGGCCAACGAGCGATTCGCGCTCTTCTTTCCGGAGAAGCGGCCCTTCTTCCTCGAGGGCGTGAACCTCCTCGCGACACCGATCCAGGCGGTCTACACGCGGACGTTCACCGCGCCGTCCTTCGGCCTGCGAGCCACGGGTGGCACCGCATCGACCAAGTACACCGCGCTCGTCGGGCAGGACGACGGCGGCGGCTCGGTCATCCTGCCGGGCCCCGAGGGCTCCGGCTTCGCCGACCAGGACTTCGAGTCGCTGATCTCGGTGGCGCGCGTGCGCCACGACTTCTCGAAGGCCTTCGTCAGCTTTCTCTACACCGGGCGCGACAACGAGGGGAGCGCCGGCGGCGGCTCGAACCGGGTTGCGGGCCCCGACTTCGAGTGGCGTCCGACGCCGCAGGACACCATCACCGGCCAGTTTCTCTACTCCTGGACCGAGACCCCCGAGCGCCCCGACCTCGCCGCCGAGTGGGACGGACGCAAGCTCTCCGGCCACGCTGCAAAGCTCTGGGCCAACCACGCCACCGAGACCTGGGACCTCTTCGGTCAGTACGAGGACTTCTCGGACGACTTCCGCGCCGACAACGGCTTCGTGCCGCAGGTGGGCTACCGCATGCTCTACGTCGAGTCCGGCCGCACCTGGCATCCGGTGGACAAGAAGGTCTCGCGCTTGCGCCTGTTCACCGTCGCCGATCGCGCCGAGACCCAGAGCGGGGAGCTGCTGTCGCAGGAGATCGTGCCGGGCTTCGGCCTCGACGCCACCTGGAACTCCTTCGTGCGCTTCGAATTCGCCTTCGACGAAGTGGTGAACCAGGGGGAGCAGTTCGAACGCTTCCAGTTCCGGCCGCGCTTCGAGATCCGGCCCGGGAAGATCGTGCAGCAGGTGACACTTCAGGCGGTCTACGGCGACGATGTGGACTTCGCCAACAACCGCCCGGCCGAGGGCTGGCGCGCGACGCTGACCGCTGATCTGCAGCCGACCAACCATCTTGCCCTCGGCCTCTCGGCAGCGCGACGGACCCTCGACGTCGAAGCCCACGGACTCGCGGGCACCCTCTTCACCGCCGACCTCGCGCGGCTGCGCGCGGTGTATACCTTCAACGCCAAGAGCTGGCTACGCCTGATCGCCGAGTACCAGACGATCGACCGTGACCCGGCGCTCTACGACTTCGACGTCCGCCCGACGAGCGGCGACTTCGGCGGCTCGGCGGTCTTCGCCTACAAGCTCAATTGGCAGACCGTCCTGTTCCTCGGCGTCGGCGACGAGCGCACCCAGGACCCCAACGGCGATCTCCAGGCGCTCGGCCGCGAGGCCTTCTTCAAGATCTCCTACGCCTTCCAGCACTAGCGTCCTGAGCCCCACACAGGCCTCGGCCGGCTTGCCAGCAAGTGCCGGGTATACTGCCGCTCGCAAGGGTCCGGCGGGCCAGTTCCGTCGGAGGAAGCCAGGATGGTCGGGCCGCCATCTGAGCAGCAAGCTCTGGCGATCCGCACGCCCGACCCGCCCGGGTCGAGCGCACTTTTGTCTCGTCGGAGTTTCCATCGCCCGGTCGGAACACGTGCGAAAGGAGCCGAGATTGCGAAACGACTTGCGAGTGGCAGCGCTGCAGTACTTCATCCGGCCGGTGGTGAGCTTCCAGCAGTTCGCCGATCAGGTCTCGGGTCTGGTCGCGACGGCGGCAGACTACAAGGCAGAGCTGGTGGTTTTTCCCGAGTACTTCACGGTGCAGCTGCTCACGCTGGGAGACCTGCGCAAGCCTATCCGCGAGCAGGTCCGCGATCTGGCGGGGCAGGATGCTGCCTTCCTGGAGCTCATGTCCGGCCTGGCGCGGAAGCACGGCGTCTACATCGTCGCCGGCTCGATCCCCGGGCGAGGCGAGGACGGCAGACTGCACAACGATTGCCATGTCTTCAACCGCACCGGCGAACGCAGTGTGCAAGGCAAACTGCACATGACGCGCTGGGAGGCCGAGGAGTGGCTCGTCGCCCCGCGCCGACGTCTGCGGGTTTTCGAAACCGACTTCGGCCGGATGGCGATCGCAATCTGTTACGACGTGGAGTTCCCGGAGATCGCGCGCGCGGCGGCGCGCCGCGGCTGCGACATCCTGGTGGTGCCCAGTTGCACGGACGATCGCCACGGCTTTCTGCGGGTGCGCTACTGCGCACAGGCGAGGGCGATCGAGAACCAGATGTACGTCGTCCACGCCTGCACGGTGGGATCGCTTCCGATGGTGCCGGCCGTCTCGCTCAACTACGGCCAAGCCTCGATTCTCACCCCTTCGGATTTCCGCTTCGCGCGTGACGGCATCCTGGCCGAGGGTCAGGTGAACTCCGAGATGATGGTCATCGGCGTGCTCGACCTCGAGACCCTGCGCCAGTCACGCGAAACGGGAACCGTCCTGCCGCTGCGCGATAGCCAGACGACCGCCGAAGTGCTCGCCGATCTCGACGAGGTGAATCTGTGACCTGGCCGGGCAGCAGCCCGGTTCGCGTGCGCCCGCTTCGGGACTCGGACTTCTCCGCCGTGATCGCGCTGTGCGAGAGGGTCTACCCCGAGTCGCGCCCCTGGACCGAGGAGCAGTTGGCGAGTCACGTCGCCGTCTTCCCGGAGGGGCAGCTGGTCGCCGAGGATGGCGCAACCGGGGGCCTTCTCGGCATGGCCTCTTCGCTGATCGTGCGTTGGGACGACTACGACTTTCACGCCGAATGGCGGGAGTGGACCGATCGCGGATTCTTCACCAACCACGACGCGGCGAATGGCCGCACGCTCTACGGCGCCGAGGTCATGGTCGACCCCGAGGTGCAACGCCGCGGCATCGGCAAGCGTCTCTACGCTGCACGCAGCGAGCTCGTGGTGCGGCTCGGCCTGCGCCGCATCCGGGCGGGCGCGCGCCTGCGCGGCTATCAGCACTGGGCGAACAGGCTCTCGCCCGAGGACTATGTCGGGCGGGTCGTGCGCGGCGAGATCCAGGATCCGACGCTCTCCTTCCAGCTACGCGAGGGCTTCGACGTGCTCGCGGTCGTGCACGGCTACCTGCGCAACGACCCGGAGAGCCAGGGCTACGCCGCCATCATCGAATGGCTCAACCCGCAGGTAGCGAGGCCAGAGGACGCACTCGGCCGCGATCCGAGATATCACCGCCCGGCTTCGGCCTGAATCGAGGATAAGCCGGCGCTGACGACGGCCGCGGTACGGTCCCCGACCCGGCTTGTGCGGCGCGAGGCGCACATCCGGAGAATGAGCGGTTCGCTGGCCCGCGCTAGCGATGCCCGCCTCCGACCCCATCGGGTGGCAGCTGAACGGTGAGGCGTCGCGTAGGATGCAGCCCAAAGCGCCGGCAGACGGCGCGCGTGTGTAGGCGCGGCGGCGCAGCTCGGAAAACCGGAGGGTTAGGATGCCATCAGGGATGCGTTGGGGCAGGTCCTTGCTTTGGATGCTCGGTCTTGCGCTCGTCCTGCCGGGCCTGGCGGCGGCGTTCACCAGCGCCGTGGCGCCGCAGCCGATCGAAGTGGCCGGTATCCCGCTCGAGTTCTTCCTCTTCGGCTTGACTCTCCTCGGCGTCGCGCTTTTCCACCACAAGACACTCGAAGTCGCGGTCACCGGCCTGTCGGTGATCACGCTCTACAAAATCTTCTTCACCGGCTTCAAAGAGGGCAGCGGACTCACCGGCTTCGTCTCGCACCTGGGGCATGAGTGGGTGGTGATCTTCAATCTCCTCGGCCTGCTGCTCGGCTTCGCGCTGCTGGCGCGGCACTTCGAGGAGAGCGAGATCCCGAAGGCGCTGCCGCGTTTCCTGCCCGACGACTGGAGGGGCGCTTTCGTCCTTCTGCTCCTGGTCTTCGTGCTGTCGTCGTTCCTCGACAACATCGCGGCGGCGCTCATCGGTGGCGCGATGGCTCATACCCTCTTCCGCGGCAAGGTTCACATCGGCTACGTTGCCGCGATCGTCGCGGCTTCGAACGCCGGCGGCTCGGGGAGCGTCGTCGGGGACACGACGACGACGATGATGTGGATCCATGGCGTGCCGCCCTCCGCCGTCCTCCATGCCTACGTCGCCGCCGGCCTGGCGCTCGTCGTCTGCGGCATCCCGGCGTCGTTCCAGCAGCACAAGTACTCACCGATTCTCAAGGACGCCGGCCCGGGCGTGCGCATCGACTGGACGCGGGTCGGAATCGTCGCCTTCATCCTGAGCGCGGCAGTGGCGACGAACGTCCTCATCAACGTCAAGTACGCCGAGCTCTCCGACAGCTTCCCGTTCATCGGCGTCGCGGTTTGCCTGGCGATCCTCGTCGCGGCGCCGATCCGCCAACCCGAATGGTCGCTCCTTCCAGGTGCGTTCAAAGGCGCGTTGTTTCTGCTGTCTCTGGTTCTTGCCGCCACCATGATGCCGGTCGAGAAACTCCCGGCGGCGGCCTGGCAGACGGCTTTCGGCCTCGGCTTCCTGTCGGCGGTCTTCGACAACATTCCGCTGACCGCCCTCGCCTTGGCACAGGGTGGCTACGACTGGGGCATGCTCGCCTACGCGGTGGGCTTCGGCGGCTCGATGATCTGGTTCGGCTCCTCGGCCGGTGTCGCCATCACGACGATGTACCCGGAAGCGCGGTCGGTCGGCTCCTGGCTCAAGAACGGCTGGCACGTCACCCTCGCTTACGTCCTCGGCTTTCTCCTGCTGCTCGCGACGCTCGGCTGGCAGCCGTACGGCGGGCACTGAGCGCGGCCGGAAGTTGCCGCCGCAGGGCTCGTTCGCTTGCTCGATCGGGCCCTTCGGGTTACCCTAGCGTCCGGCTATCTCTGACTCGGGATCGGGCTTCGGCCCGTCCCTTACGTCTTTCCTTGGGGAGTCACCCATGTTCCTGATTCAAGAAATCATCGCGCGCGAGGTCCTCGACTCGCGGGGCAATCCCACCGTTGAAGTCGACTGCGCGCTCGAAGGCGGAGCGGTCGGCACGGCCCAGGTACCCTCCGGAGCCTCGACCGGCAGCCGCGAGGCGCTCGAGCTGCGCGACGGCGGCACGCGCTATCAGGGCAAGGGTGTCGTCACCGCGGTCGACTTCATCTACGACGAGATCGCCCCCGAGCTCGAGGAGATGGACGCCCGCGACCAGGCGCTCGTCGACCGCACGATGATCGACCTCGACGGTACGCCGAACAAGGGCCGCCTCGGCGCCAACGCGATCCTCGGTGTCTCGCTCGCGGTCGCCAAGGCGGCGGCGGCGGAGGCCGGGCTGCCGCTCTACAGCTACCTCGGCGGTCCCGGGGCGACGGTGCTGCCGGTGCCGATGTTGAACGTCTTGAACGGCGGCGCGCACGCCGACAATTCGGTCGACATCCAGGAGTTCATGATCGTGCCGGTCGGCTTCACGCGTTTCAGCGAGGGCTTGAGGGCCGGCGTCGAGGTCTACCACACGCTGAAGAAGGTGCTGAAGGAGAAGGGTCTCGCCACCGCGGTGGGCGACGAGGGCGGCTTCGCGCCCAACCTCGGAAGCAATCGCGAAGCGCTCGACCTGCTGATGATCGCGATCGAGAAGGCCGGCTACAAGCCGGGCGTCGACATCGCCCTGGCGCTCGACGTCGCCGCCTCCGAGCTCGTCGAGGAGGGCGCGCCGGGCCGCTACGCGCTCGCCGGCGAAGGCAAGAAGGGCCTGACTTCCCAGGACCTGATCGCGCTCTACCGCGACTGGGTCGGCGCCTATCCGCTGGTGTCGATCGAGGACGGCCTTGCCGAGGGGGACTGGGAGGGCTGGAAGGAGCTGACCCGCACGCTCGGCTCGAAGGTGCAGCTGGTCGGTGACGACCTCTTCGTCACCAACCCGGAGATCCTCGCCCGGGGTATCGCCGAGGGGGCAGCCAACGCGATGCTGGTCAAGGTCAACCAGATCGGCACGCTCTCCGAGACGCTGACCGCGGTCGATCTCGCCAAGTCGCGAGGCTACGCCAACATCATCAGCCACCGCTCGGGCGAGACCGAAGACACCACGATCGCCGACCTCGCCGTGGCGACGCGTGCCGGCCAGATCAAGACCGGCGCGCCCTGCCGCAGCGACCGGGTGGCGAAGTACAACCGCCTGCTGCGCATCGAGGAGGAGCTGGACGAAGTGGCGAGCTATCCCGGCGCCGCCGCGTTCCCGCGTTTCCGCGCTTGACGGACGTCCCTCCGCTCGCTCCGCTGGCTCCGACAGACGAGCCGCGCCCGCATCCGCTGCGCTCCGTAGTGGTGGCGGTGGTGGTCTTTCTCGTGCTGCTCCTCGCCACCTTCGGCCTGAAGAGCTACCGCGATCTCGCCGCTGTGCGCGGACGCGAGCGAGTGCTCACCGCCGAGATCGCCGGCACCGAGGAGCGCATCGCGCTGCTCAAGCGCCGGATCGAAAGCCTGAAGAACGACCCGGTAACGCTCGACCGCGAGGCCCGCGCGAGCCTCGGCCTGGTGCGGCCGGAGGACGTCGTCATCGTGCTGCCGCCGCCGGCGGCTGCAGCTGCCGCGACGATCGCGCCGCCAGCGGTGGCCACAGCGCCCGCCGTTGCAGCCTCCGCGTCGCAATAGCTCCGACTCAGGCGCCGTTCGCCAGGCGCCGCTCGACCGCGGCAGCGACCTCTTCGACGCCGAGGCCGCGCATGCAGCCGTGATGAAGGAGTGGACAGCGCCGGCGGAAGCAGGGCGAGCACCAGAGATCGCGCGACAGGACGACGTGACCGGCTTCGGCCCCGCCCGCCGGGGCCGTGCGGCGGTGGTCGGTCGGCCCGAACAGGGCGACGCAAGGCACGCCCACCGCGGCCGCGAGATGCATCGGCCCGGAGTCGTTCGTCACCAGCAGGTCGAAATGCGACAGGACCGCCGCGAGGCCGGGGAGATCGAGGTCCGGCCCGAGCATGGGGTGGATCTTGCCGCTCTCCTCGTGCACCCGCACTCCGAGCCAGATCTCTTTCGGCCCGGCGAAGATGGCCTCGCGCACGCCCGGGATGCCGCGGCGCAGAGCGCGCGCGAGATCCGCCCAGTAGCGCATCGGCCAGCGTTTCGAGCCGCCCCACTCGGCGCCCGGAGAGAGGCCGACCAGCGGGCCCGCATCGTCGAGGAGGCGGGCGCGCTCGAGGCGCTCGCGCCCGCGCGCGATGAGCGCCGGGGCGAGGTCGAGACGGGGAATCCAGTCGTCCGGGGGCGCGACCGCCATCGCCGCCAGGAGCTCGCGATAGTCCTCGATCTGCGGCCGGATGACCCTGAAGCCGTCGCGCGGTCGCGCGACCGCCGGGGCGAGCAGCGGGCCGCGGAAGTCGGCGCGGTAGCCGAAGCGCCGAGGCACGCCGGCGCGCGACAACATCCAGGCGGCGCGAAAGGAGTTCGGCAGCAGGATTGCCTCGGCAAAGCCGGCACCGGCGATCTCCGCCACCGTCGCCTCGTCCCGCCGGTTGTCGATCGCCGCCACGACGCCGGGAAAGAGAGCCAGCAGGCCGTGCAGCGGGCGTTTGGCCAGCACGACGATCTCGCGCCCGCTGGCGGCGAGGGCGCGGAAGACCGGTTCGGCCATGACGCAGTCGCCGACCCAGTTGGGGGCGACGAGGAGCGTGCGCGGGGCGGCAGCAGGCGAGCTCATGCCTTGGGCCGCTTCCACCGGTCGTGCAGCCAGAGCCAGAGCTCCGGGCGCTCGCGGACGCGCTGCTCGAGAAGGTCGAGATAGCGCTGCGACAGGCTCACATCGTCGTCGGCCTCCTGCGGCAGCATCGGCGCGAGCGCCTCGACGCGGTAGCGTCCGCCGGGGAGCTCTTCGCCGAAAACCGGCACCACCGGGGCACCCGTGCGCCGCGAAAGGCGGGCGACGATCGGGCTGGTCAACGCCGGGCGGCCGAAGAACGGCACGTCGATGCCCTCTTCGGCGCGCACCCGTTGGTCGATGAGCAGCCCCAGCCGCCCGCCGCGCTCGAGCAGCCGGAACATCTCCCGCACCGCGCCGCGCTTGTCGAGCGCGACATTGCCGTAGCGCGTCCGCAGACGCTGGACGACGCGATCGAAGTGGGGATTGTCCGCCCGCCGGCCGACCGAGCTCATCGGCCCGACGGTGAGCGCGATGGCGGCGGGGACGACCTCCCAGTTGCCGAAGTGCGAGCCGAGGACGATCGTCCCCTTGCCGCCGCCCGCGAGATTGCCGAGCTCGGCGGCGCGGGCGAAATTCTCCCAGCCGACGAGCTCGAGCCGCGCGAGAAGCTCCGGGCCGGTAAACCGCAGGCTCGACAGGGCATCGCAGAATGAGGCCCCGAAGTGCCGGAAACAGTCGCGGGTGATCCGGGTGCGCTCCGCGCCGGCTAGCTCCGGGAAGGCGGCGGCGAGATTCTGGTCGGCAGTGCGCCGCCGGCGCCGGTCGAGCCGTCCGGCGAGCGCCCCGAGGGCGCCGCCGAGTGCGCGGCTGGCCGGGTGGGGCAGGGCGCGCACGGCGCCCTGGAAAAGGGCGAAGGCGCCGAACTCGACGGCGTGGCGGACGGGAGCGTTCTTCATCGCCCGGGGGTCAGCCTCTCGCCTCGGCGAGGCGACGGTCGAACCACTCCCAGAAGGTGGGCTCCGGCCGCGCCACGACCGGCAGCACCGCTGCCGCTGGCTTGATCCGTCCCTGCAGCTTGAGAGCGTCCTTCGCCGTGGTCAGCAGGGCCTCGGCGCGATGGCGGCGAAAGGCCCCCTCGATGCGGGCGATGCTCTCGTCGGGGTAGTCGTGGTGGTCGGGAAACGCGAGCCGTGCGGCGAGCTCGAGGCTCTGGCGCTCGGCGTCGCGGAAGAAGGCCTCCGGCCGCGCGATGCCGGCGAAGGCGACCACCCGCGTGCCGGCAGCGAGAGGGGCTCCGCCGGCGGCGCGTGCCGGGCCGCTGGCGCTGGCGCTGGCGAAACCGGGGCCGGTGAAACCGTGCGGCGCCAGCGCCTGCGCGAGCTCCCTGCCGGCCGTGGCCATCGCCATCGGCGCGGCGCCGGTGAGGATCACCGCGTCGGCGTGTCGCGCGGCGGAAAGCGGCTCGCGCAGCCGGCCGGCCGGGGCGAGGCGGGAGCCGGCGAACGGGTCGGCCGCCGGAAAGAGCAGCAGCTCGATGTCGCGCGCCAGGGAAACATGCGAGAAGCCGTCGTCGAGCAGGAAGAGGTCGGGCGAGTGCGCGAGCTCGCGCAGCAGGAGGCGCGCCGCCTCGACGCGGCGTTCGCCGACGGCGACGGCGACCCCGGGCAGGGACTGCGCGAGCAGATAAGGCTCGTCCCCGGCAGCCTGCCAGGAGATCCGCGGTCCGGCGCCGAGCGAGACGATCTGCGGACCGCGGCTCGACCGCCGATAGCCGCGCGAGACGATCGCCACCGCGAGGCCGCGCGCAGCGAGATCGGCGGCGATCGCGGCGGTGAACGGGGTCTTGCCGCCGCCGCCCCAGTGGAGGTTTCCCAGGCTGACCACCGGTACGGGCAGGCGCTCGGCGTGCGCCACCGCGCGCCGGCGCCGCCGGGCGAGCAGCGCGCCGTAGATCCGCTGCCAGGGCGAGCGCGCCGGAGCGCCGGCCGCGAGCGTCGTCATCAGCGCTCTTGCCCGTCGTGCCGCTGCTGCGTCCTTGCCGCCGCGACGAGCGGGGCGAGCAGGTCGATCGTCCGGTCGAGCGCGCCGGCATTCGCCGTGACGAGGGCGCGCCCGCGCTCGCCGATCGCCCGCGCAGTCTCCGGCTCGGCCAGCCAGGAGGCCCAGAGGCGCCCCAGAGCGTCGCCCGATGCGACCCGTCCCCAGGCGCGGTTGCGGTCGAACTCCTCGGCGATCTCGCGGAAGTTGGTCATCGACAGTCCGACCGCGACCGGCACACCGAAACGTGCGGCCTCGATCGGGTTGTGACCGCCGGTCGGGCGGAGCGTGCCGCCGATGAAGGCGGCGCTTGCCAGGCGGTAAGTCGCCGCGAGCTCGCCGATCGAATCGAGCAGAAAGACCGCCGGCCGTTCACGGTCCGTTCCGCTCCTGCGGACGAAGTCCGGATGCGCAGCGGCAAGGAGCTCGGCGACGGCGGCGAAGCGCTCCGGATGACGCGGCGCGACGACCAGCAGCGCGCGTTCGCCGGGCGTTCTTTCGCCCTCGGCGAGGCGGCGGAAGGCCGTCAGCACCTGCTCTTCTTCGCCGGCCATGGTCGAGCCCGCAAGGAGAATCGGCCGGCCGGCGGCCAACCTCTCGAGGCGCCGGGCGAGCGCGGGGAGCAGCGGCGGTTCCGGCGAGTCGAACTTGAGGTTGCCGGTAACCGTGACGCGGTCGGGGGCGACGCCCAGAGCGATCAGGCGCTCGGCATCGACCGCGGTCTGCACGCCGAAGCGTTCGATCGGGTCGAAGAACAGGGGTCGCGCCAGGCGGCGGAAGCGCCGCAGGCGGGGAAAGCTCCGGTCGCTCACCCTGCCGTTGACCACCGCGGTCGGCAGGCCGCGCCGGCGCACGGTGCGCAGCAGCAGGGGCCAGTAGTCGCCCTCGACCAGCACCAGCGCGGCGGGGGAGAAACGGCGAAAGAACCGGGCGATGGCGAAACCGAGCTCGAACGGCAGATAGGCCGCCTTCGCCCGATCGCCGAGCCGGCCTGCGATGGCTTCGGCCTGGCGCTGGCCGGTCGGCGTGATCGTCGTCAGCAGGAGGGGCAGATCGGCCGGCAGCCGCGCCGCGAGCGTCCCGGCGAGCACCGACTCGCCCACGGAGACGGCGTGGATCCACAGACCGGCCGGCCGGGGCGCTTCGGCCGGCGCCGGCCCGCCCCCGCCGAACCGCCCGCGCACGGTCGGCAGGTAGTGCCGACGGCGAGCCAGGAGCAGCCAGGGACCGGCGGCGAGCAGGGCCAGGGCGGCCAGAAATTGATAGATCCACCACATCGCGACCGGGGCAGTATAATCAAGCGCTTCAATGTTTTGCCCGAGCCTCCGGCGATTGCGGCAGCCTGTTGCGCCGCCTTGGACGGCGTGGCCACGCCGTCCGTAGAAACGAATTGGAACCGGTCATGCCAGAGTTGGTCTACTCCCAGAACCGCGAACGACTGAAGCTCGCCGAGCGCAGCGATCGGGAACTGCTCTGTCTGCTCCAGGCGGACGACGAGCTCGCGCTCGCCGAGCTCGTGGCACGGAAGACCCGGGCCCTGCTCCAGGTCACCGCGCGCATCGTGCGCGACGAAGAGGAGGCCCGGGACGTCGTGCAGGTCGCTTTCCTCAAGATCTGGGAGAGCCGGGCCAAGTACGACACGCGCTGGAGCCCCAATACCTGGATTTACCGCATTGCGACCAATCTGGCGATCGATCACTGGCGCTCGCGCCGCTCGCGCGACCAGGCGTCCGAGCCGGTGCGCTTCCATCTCCTGCGCGCCTCGGAGAGCCACCCTACCGGCGCCATGGCGGAGCTCAAGGAGGCCGAGGTCGAGCGCATCTTCATCGAGCTCGCCGCCGAGCTGACCGAGAAACAGCGCCTGATCTTCCTGCTCCGCGAAACCGAAGGTCTGGCCTCCGCCGAGGTGGCCGAGATCGCCGGCTGCGAAGAGTCGACCGTGCGCAACCATCTGTTCAACGCCCGCAAGATCCTGCGCCAGAAGCTCGTCGAGCGCTATCCCGAGTATGCGCGCCACGCTACCGCGGCGAAAGACTGCACCAGGGGGCTCGATCGATGACCTGTCCCGACTGGCGCACTCTCACCGCCGCCCGCGACGCCGATCCCGCGGCCGAGTCGCCGGCCTGGGAGGAGGCACGCCGCCACGCCGCCCACTGCGGCCGCTGCCGGGAGGCGGCGCTCGCGGCCGACCCGTTGCTGCTGTTCGCGCGCCTGCCCGAGCGCCAGGTCTCCGCCGACGAAATCGGCGACATGCAGTCGTCGGTGGCCGCGCTGCTGCGCGCCAGCCGCGTCGGTCCCGTCGGCCCCTTCTCCAAAGGCCGCGACCGCAGCACGCTGACCTTGCGCCGCGCCTTCGGCCGGCTCGGCGTCTTCCGCGTGGCGGCGGCGCTCGGCGTCTGCTCGCTGCTGGCGCTCTCTGGCGCGCCGCGTTCCCGCCCGGTCGAAGCCGGAATGTTCGCCGCCGGCGGCGCTCGGGCGGTGCAAGGGGAGCGCGCCGAGGAGCTTCTGCCGCTCGGTTCCGTCGTCGAAGAGCTCGATCGCCCGGGGGCCCGCATCTACGAGCTGCCGCAAGCCGACATGGCGGTCGTGATGATCGTCGACGCGAGTCTGGATGTCTGAAACCCGTCCGCTGCCGCCAGCTCTGCGTGCCTGGATCTGTGCCGTGACGCTCGTTCTGGCGCCGGCCGGCTTCGCCATGGCTCAAACGTCTCAGACGTCCCAGACATCTCAGACGCCCCAGACAGCGCAGCCGGCGCCGACCCCGCCGACCACCAAACCGGCGCCCGCGGCGGCGACCGGGCCGGCGCCGACCGTGCCCCGCCTGCGTTCGCGACCGGCAGTTGCGCCGCCGGCCGCCGCGCCCGGTGAGGCCGGCGCGGTGCGCCTGATGGTCTTCAGCCTCGAGCGCCAGCCGGTCTTCGAGGCGCTCACCGTCGTCCGGCCGCTGCTCTCGGTGCAGGGGTCGGTCGAGCTCGATCCGAGCCACAACACGATCTCGGTGCGCGACAATCTCGCGGCGCTCTCTCGTGTGGCCACCGCCATCCGGGCCTTCGACCGCGAGAACCAGCCGGTCAAGATCGGGGTCTCGCTGATCCTCGCCCAGGTGGCGAAGATCTCGCCGGTTCGGCCGGACGTCGGCATCGAGCCGGACCTGCTCACCCGCCTGCGCCAGCTGATGCGCTTCAACACCTTTTCGCTGCTCGCGCACGGCGACATCACCAGCCGCGAAGGCGAGGCGGTGATCTACGAGATGGCGCAGGGCTATCGCCTGAGCTTCGAGCTCGGGACGGTCGGCAGCGACGGCAAGCGGATCCGGCTCGCCGACTTCCGCATGGTGCGCGCCCTGCCGGGCCAGTCGGAGAGCGAGCTCGTCCGCTCGGTGGTCAATCTCGGGCTCGACCAGCCGCTCATTCTCGGCCTGACCCGGGGCGAGGCCGCCGACCGCGCCCTGATGCTGGTGCTGCGCTTCCAGAACGCCGCGGTCCCGACGGCCACCACGGCGGAGCGGTAGGCCGTGGAGTTCCTTTGTCATCTCGGGACGCCCGAGGGGCGCGTGGTGCGCGAGACCCGGGCCGCCGCGAACGAGGCGGTGCTTCGCGCCGAGCTCGAGCGCCAGGGCTTGAGGATCTTCGCCATCGAGCGCCGCATGGGCCTCTCCTCGGCGACCGAGCTGTGGGCCCGCATGCGCGGGCAGCGCAAGATCCCCTACAAGACGCTGCTGGTCTTCAACCAGGAGCTCGCCGCCCTGCTCAAGGCCGGGCTGCCCCTCCTGCAAGCGCTCAACCTGATGCTGGAGCGCATGCGCGAGCCGAACTTCCGCGAGATCCTGATCCAGGTCCGCGACCGGGTGCGCAGCGGCGAGGAGCTCTCCGACGCCTTCGGCTCCTTCGGCGCGGTCTTTCCGCCGCTCTACGCCGCGACGCTCAAGGCGGGCGAGCGCACCGGCGAGCTCGAGCAGGTGCTGCGCCGGTTCATCCGCTATCTCAAGCTGGTCATCGAGGCGAGGAAGCGCGTGGTCTCGGCGCTGGTCTACCCGGCGGTGCTCGTCGGGCTGTCGATCGCCATGCTCTTCGTCATGGCGATCTTCGTCATGCCTCGCTTCACCGTCTTCTACGACTCGATGGACATGGAGCTGCCGCTGCTGACGCGGATCACGCTCGGCGTCTCGCTCTTCCTGCGCGACAACATCGTGTTCATCCTCGCTGGCGGCATCGCCACGGCGGTCGTCTTCCGGCGCTGGGCGCGCACCGAAGCGGGCGCCGCGCGACTCGACCGCTGGCGGCTGCGCGTCCCGCTGCTCGGTCCGGTGCTGCACCTGTTCTCGCTCGGCGAGTATTGCCGCTCGCTCGCGACGCTGCTCGCCGGCGGCATGCCGCTGGTGCCCTCGATGGAGATCTCCGGGCGCGCGATCTCCAACCTTTACGTGCGCGCGAGGATCGCGCCCACGGTGCAGCAGGTGCGGGAAGGCAAGGCGCTGCACGAGGCGCTCGACGGCACCGGCATCGTCACCGATCTGGCGATCGACATGGTCAAGGTCGGTGAGGCGACGGGCTCGCTCGACGTTATGCTCACCAACATCGCCGACTTCTTCGACGAAGAGGTCGAGCTCAGGATGCAGCGCATCCTTTCGCTGGTCGAGCCGCTGATGCTGGTGATCATGGGCGGCCTGGTGGCGGCGCTGCTGGTTTCGGTCTACATGCCGATGTTCAACGCCATGGGAGGCATCAATTGAGCACCGTACCGCCGCCGCTGTCTCCGGGCGACAACCTCCTGGCAACCGACAGCGCCCTGCGCGCCGCCGACGAGCGTCGCGCCGTCGAAGCGCTCGCCGCGAGGCACGGTCTCGAGTTCGTCGATCTCGAGCACTTCCGGATCGACAACGACCTCTTCCACACCATTCCGTTCGAGCTCATGCTGCGCTACGGCTTCATTCCGCAGGTGCAGCTCGCCGGCCGGATCGCGCTGGTGATGAAGGATCCGAAGGACGTCGAACGGCTCGACGAGCTCGAGCTCCTGCTCGGCCAGCCGGTCGAGGTGCGGGTCGGGGTTCCGTCGGCGATCGAGGAGATCCTGCAGAAGTCCGAGTCGACCCAGCGCGTGCTCGAAGAGGCGACGGAGGACTTCCGCATCCAGCTCGTGCAGGAGGACGACCAGGGCGAGGAGATCCTGTCGATCGACAGCATCACCGCCGACTCGTCGCCGGTGATCAAGCTCGTCGACTCGACCGTGTTCAACGCCATTCAGCGCCGCGCCTCCGACATCCACATCGAGTCGCGCGACAACGAAGTGGTCATCAAGTACCGCATCGACGGCGTGCTCTACCAGGCGATGGAGCCGATCGACAAGCGCCATCACCAGACGATCATCAGCCGCATCAAGGTCATGTCCGAGCTCGACATCGCCGAGAAGCGCGTCCCCCAGGACGGTCGCTTCAAGCTGCGGCTCAAAGGGCGCACGATCGACTTCCGCGTCTCGATCATGCCCTCGGTGCACGGCGAGGACTGCGTCATCCGTATCCTCGACAAGGAGTCGATGTCGGCGGAATTCTCGAATCTCCGGCTCGACATCCTCGGCTTCGACGAAGACACCATGCGCAAGGTGCGCAAGTCGATCCGCGAGCCTTACGGCATGGTGCTGGTGACCGGCCCCACCGGCAGCGGCAAGACGACGACGCTCTATGCCTGCCTGTCGGAGATCCAGTCGCCGGAAGACAAGATCATCACCATCGAGGATCCGGTCGAGTACCAGTTGAAGGGCATCACCCAGATTCCGGTCAACGAGAAGAAGGGCCTGACCTTCGCGCGCGGCCTGCGGTCGATCCTGCGCCACGACCCCGACAAGGTGATGATCGGCGAGATCCGCGACGAGGACACCGCCTCGATCGCCATCCAGTCGGCTCTCACCGGCCATCTGGTCTTCACCACCGTGCACGCCAACAACGTGGTCGACGTTCTGGGCCGGTTTCTCAACATGAAGGTGGACCTCTACAATTTCGTTTCGGCGTTGAACTGCGTGCTCGCCCAGCGGCTGGTGCGGCGGATCTGCCCGCACTGCCGGCGCGAGGCCGCGGTCTCGGCGCAGCTGCTCGAGGACTCGGGACTGTCGCCGGCGGTCTACGGCGACCACCCGTTCTTCGAGGGTGCGGGATGTCTGGAGTGCAACGGCACCGGCTTTCTCGGCCGCCTGGCGGTCTCGGAGTTGCTCGACCTCTCGGACCGTATCCGTGAGCTGATTCTGGAGAAGCGGCCCGGCTCGGAGATCAAGCGCGCGGCCAAAGAAGAGGGAATGCGGTTCCTGCGCGAATCGGCGCTCGAGAAGGCTCTGCAAGGACTGACGACGCTACGTGAGATCAATCGGTTTACCTTCGTGGATTGAACGAGTCCTGGGCCTCGCGCCCAGGCCGGTGCCGCCCTACGTCTTCGCGGTGCGGCGGCGTGAGCTGCGCTTCGCTGCCTTCTCGCGATCGGCAGCCGGCGGAGCTGCGCTCGAGCTTGCCGAGTTCCATTCCCTGCCGCTCGCCGAGGGGCTCTTCGGCAGCGGGCCGCTGGGCGTGCCGGTCGCCGACGGCGACGGCCTGGCCGCGAGCCTCCGCCTGTTGGTCGGCCGCAGCGCGAAGCCGGTGCGCGAGGCCTCCGTCGTGCTGCCCGACGCCTGGACGCGCTCCATGGTGCTCGAGCTCGGCGACCTGCCGGAGGAGCCGGCGGCGCGCCTCGAAGTGCTGCGCTTCCGCATCAAGCGGATGGTGCCCTATCGCGTCGAAGACCTGCGCATCGAGGCCGTGCCGATCGGCCAGGCGACCCCGGCGCTCGCCGGCGGAGCGGCGCCTGCGGCTTCCGCCGTCACCGCCACCCCTGGCACCCCTGGCACCCCTACCGACGCCGCGCACTGTCTCGTCACCCTCGCCAACGCCGCGGTCTGCTCGGCGATCGAGGACGGCTTCGCGCGTTGCGGCATCCGCCTGGGGCAGCTCTCCGGAGCGACGCTCGCGACGCTCCAGGCACTGCTGCGCAGCGACGCCGACGGCGCGCTCTTCGGGTTGGCACTGGTCGACGCCGACGGTTTCAGTCTCGTGCTCGTGCGCGCCGGGGTTCCCGTCGTCTGGCGCCAGAAGAGCTTCACCGAAGGTCTTTCGGATGCCGACCGGGCGCGCCTGCTGACCTCCGAGCTGCGCCTCACGCGCACGCTCCTGGGCGAGCGCTTCCCGGGCGAGACGCTCGCGGCGCTCTACCTCGCCGCACCGCGCGCCGTCGAGCCGTTCTGGCTGCAGGTGCTCGCCCAGGGTCTCGACTGCCAGCCGGCGCGCCTGCGGGTCGAACACCTGGGGCTCGCCGCCCCCGGAGTGGGCGACGCCGTGGTCGAGCTCGCGCCGCTCGCCGGCGCGGCCTCGCGGGAGGTCGCGTGAGCCGGACGCGCTGGCAGGAGCCGAATCTCGCGCGCGCGCCGTTCGTCAACGAGCGCCCGGTGCGGCGCCTCGCGGTGACGCTCTGGCTGCTGTTTGCGCTCGTCGGCGGCCTTGCGGCCTGGCAGGCGGTCGCCAGCCGGCAGGCGACCAGCGCCCGCCTCGCCGAGTTGGCGAGACTCAACACCGAAGCGGCCGCCGCGCGCGAGCGCGCCGCGACGCTCGAGCGCGAGCTGCGTGGCGCCGATCTGCCGGCGCAGAACGAACGCACGGCGTTTCTCAACCGGCGGCTGGCCGAGCGCGCCTTCTCGTGGAGCCGTCTGCTCGAGAGCGTGACCGCGGTCATGCCGCGCGGCGTGCGTCTGGTGCGGCTGTCGCCGGAAGGGTTCGGCAGCGAGCAGCGCCGGGCCGGAATGCCCGTGCGGGCCGCCGCCACGACGCGCGTCGAGATGCGTGTCAGCGGCGAGGCCGAGGAGACCGAGGCGTTGCTCGAGTTCGTCGACCGGCTCTTCCAGCATCCGGCTTTCGATCAGCCGAATCTCGCGCGCGAATCCGAGCGCAAGGACTCGCGGATCCAGTTCGAGCTCGCCGTCGCCTACCTGCCGGAGGTCGCCGGCGACTCGGGCGCTGCGGCCAGCAGTGCTGTGGCCTCGAGCGCTGCGACGACGGCCGCGACGCCCGGCGCGCCGGCGGCGCCGCGGCCCGGGGAAACCGGCGGCACGGGGAGCCTCGCTGGCGCAGCCTCACCGCCCGCAGCTGCCGCCGGGCAGGCGAGCGTGGGTAAGGTGGTGGGTAGCGCCCCGCCGCCGGCCTCGGCCAAGGTCGGTTCGCCGCCAGCGGGCCGCTCGACCCCGGGGTCGCGCGCCGGTACTCCCACTTCCGCCTGGGAGGGCGGCGAGGATCCGGCATCTGAAGACAAGGCGGCGGAAGACAGGGCGGCCGAGGCCGCCAGCGCCGGCGGCCGGATCACGGGCAGGCCTGCCGGGGCGGTGCCGGCGATGGGCGGAGCGGCTGGCGGCGGCCTGCGGCCGGCGGCCGGGAGCGGCGCGCCGTTCCCCGGCAACGTCATGCCGACGCCGCTGCGACCCTACGCCTCGACGACCGGAGGTGGGCGATGAGAGGTTCGTTCGGCCTCTGGCGCCGCCGCCTGTGGATATGGCTGCCGCCGGCCGTGGCGCTCGCCGCCGCGACCCTCTACCTGGTCTCCCTGGAGCGCGGTGTGCGGTCGCAGGGCGCGACGCTCGCCAGCCGCCTCGAGGTCGCTCAGCGCGAGCATGACCAGGCGTCGGCGGCGCTCGCGCGCCTCGATGCGCTCGACACCTCCGCCCGCGCGACGCGCGAACAGATGGCGCGGCTCATGGAGGAGAAGTTCGCCACCGAGAGCGGGCGGTTCACCAGTCTGGTGCGCGAGATCAAGCAGCTCGCCGAACACGCCGGTCTCGATCCCAGAGAGATCGGCTACCCCGAGGAGGCCTTTGCCGATCTCGGGCTCGTGCGGCGCTCCTTCGTCTTCACCGTCCAGGGGAGCTACGTCAATCTGCGCGCGTTCCTCTACCTGCTGGAGCTCTCGCCGTCGTACGTCACCGTCGACTCGATCGAGGTGCGCGAGCTCGCAGGCGCCAAGGGCCTGGGAGTCGATCTCCGCCTCTCGACCTTCTTCGCCGCGCCGCCGCCGGCGGCCGCCGCGCCTGCGGTGCCGGGAGGCCGGTCGTGAAGCTCGCGCCGCGGGAACGCAAGCTCCTGTCCGCGCTGGCTGTCCTGGGCGGCCTCGCGGTCTTGCGCTTTCTCTGGGTTCAGCTCACGCCGGCGGCGTTGCCGGCGGCCAAGCCGGTCGCGGCGGCGGCGCGCGGCGCTGGCGCCGCCGGAGCGACGAGCACGAGCTTCGGCAAGGGCACCCGCAGGGGCGTGGCCGAGCTGCCGCAGGAGATCGTCGAGCTCCAGCTCGCCGACCTCGAGGGTCAGCCGCGCGCCTTGACCGTCGGCCGCGACCCTTTCCGCTTCGGTCCAATGCCTCCTCCTCCTCCCCCGCCGCCACCCACCCGGGCGGAGCTCGAGGAGATGCGCCGGCAGGAGGAGTTGCGCCGGGAGGCCCAGGAAAGAGCGGCTCGCGAAGCGATGATCCCGCGGCCGCCGCCGGTCACCGTGGTCTATCTGGGAAGTTTCGGCCCGGAGCGGCGCCGCATCGCGGTGTTCGCCGACGACGCCGGCGAGAATCTCTACAATGTGCGCGTCGGCGAAGTCGTCGAAGGCAAATTCATCGTCGACCGGATCGGCTACGAGTCGGTCGACATCAAGTTCGTCGGTTTTCCCGACGAGCCGGCGAAGCGCTTGCCGATCGGGGGCTAGTTTGGTGGGAGAACAGAAAATGAGTCGGGGAGTTCGAGCGGCCGGGGCGCTGCTCTTCGTGGCGCTCTGGGCGGCGACGTCCGGATGCGCGACCTATCGCCTCGCGCACCAGGCCTCGCTCGCCGAGGAGAACGCCGACTGGGATGCCGCGGTCGAGCACTATCTCGAGCTGGTCGAGCGTCAGCCCTCGAACGTGCGCTTCAAGACGGCGCTCCTGCGCGCCCGTCTCAAGGCTTCCCAGGAGCACTTCAGCAAGGGCCAGCGCTTCCGCGCCGCCGGCGTCCTCGAGCGCGCCCTGGTCGAGTTCCAGGAGGCCGTGCAGCTCGACTCGACGAACCAATATGCCCAGGTCGAGCTCGACCAGCTGCGCAGCGAGATGGCGAAGGCCGACCGCAACGGCAGCCAGCTGTCGCTCGAGGAGCTGAAGAAGAAGACCCGCGACCAGCCGGCGCAGCCGCCGGTGCTCTCGCCGCGCTCGAAGGAGGCGATCTCGCTCGACTTCCCGAAGCCGGTGTCGATCTTCGACATCTACCGCGCGCTCGGCAAGGCCTTCGGCATCAACGTCCTCTTCGATCCGGCGCTCAAGGACCAGGACCTGGCGATCGAGTTGCGCGACGTCACGGCGCAGAACGCTCTCGAAACCCTGATGCGGGCGGCCGGGCATTTCTACAAGGTCGTCGACGAGCACTCGATCATCATCGCCGCCGACAATCCGCAGAATCGCAAGAACTACGAAGACCTGGTGATCCAGACCTTCTTCCTGTCGAACGCCGAGACCAAGGACGTTCTGACGCTGCTGCGCAGCCTCATCGGGGCGAAGAACATCGCCACCAACGAGGAGCTGAACGCGATCACCATCCGCGACACCGCCGACAAGGTGAAGGTGGCGCAGCGGATGATCGAAGGCATCGACAAGTCGCGCTCGGAGGTCATCGTCGATGTCGAGCTGATCGAAGTCGATACCAACCGGATTCGCGAGATCGGCGTCAGCCTGTCGCAGAACCAGATCACCCAGACGCTCGACCTCGGCGAGGATGCCAAGGTCCATCTCTCCGATCTCAAGTACCTGAATCAGAGCAGCTGGATCCTGACCATTCCGTCGATCATCTACGACTTCGTCAAGACCAACGCCGACGCGCAGCTCCTCGCCAAGCCGCAGATCCGCATCAGCGAAGGCGAGAAGGGCAAGGTCCACATCGGCGACCGGGTGCCGATTCCGGTGACCAGCTTCAACTCGGCGCAGACCTCGGGTGGCAACATCATCCCGATCACCTCCTTCCAGTACCAGGACGTCGGCATCAAGATCGACATCGAGCCGCGCGTGCACCACAACAAGGAGGTCACGCTCAAGCTGCAGATCGAGGTCAGCCAGATCACCGGCTATCAGGACGGCGGCGGCGGACAGAAGCAGCCGATCATCGGCACGCGGACCATCGAGTCGACCATCCGGCTGAAGGACGGCGAGACCAACTTCCTCGCCGGCCTGATCCGCACCGACGAGGTCCAGGGCGAGACCGGCATTCCGGGTCTCTCGGACATTCCGATCATCGGCCGGCTGTTCGGCAAGTCGTCGAGCAACATCAAGCGCAGCGACGTCATGCTGACGCTGACGCCGCACATCATCCGCACGCCCGAGATCACCGAGGGCGATCTGATGCCGATCTGGGTCGGCACCGAGTCGAACATCTCGTTCCGCGGCGGTACGCCGCGCGTCGAGTCCGAGGCCGAAGGGCCGTTCGACGACGGACAGTCGAGCGCCGAGGCGGAGGAGAAGATCCGCGAGCAGGTTCAGCGCCTGCCGCGCGGTCTGCGCTCGGAAGGGGTCAACGGGTCGGGCCCGGCCGCGGCGGAGCCGTTCCCGGGAGTGAACCTCGCTCCCGGCGGCGCGCCGTCGAACCCGTTCGCGACGCCGCAGAAAAAGCCGGAGCCGATGGACGAAGAGAACCCGGACAACGGTTCGGCGAGCTTCGACACGCCCCCGCCCAGCGGCACGCCGCTCGACCTCATCGCCACGTCGGCGGCGGGTTCGACCGGGTCCGGCAGCGCTCGTCTGCGGATGCTGCCGAAGTCGGTCGAGATCCTGCCGGGCGCGAGCTTCGAGATGTCGGTCGAGATCGCGACGACCGCGCCGGTGGCGCACGTGCCGATGACTCTTTCCTGGGATCCCGCGCTACTCGCGCTCGAGCGGGTGGTGGCGGGTGACTTTCTCGGCAGCGGCAAGAACGCCGGGTTCGTGAGCGACGCCTCCACGCCCGGCGAGCTGGAGCTCTCGGCCGACCGTGTGGCGGGCGCTTCGGGTGTCGCCGGTCACGGCGCCCTGGCGCGTCTCGTCTTCCGCGCCCTGGGCGAAGGCGTCGCTCTCGTCACGATCGCGGCATCGCATGTCGAGGACGCCGAGCGCTACGAGCTCGCGACGGTCGCGGCGGCGCCGAGCGAGGTCGTGATCCGCACGCCGGACGACTCCGGCCTGACGCTGCTCGAAACCGTCGAGCCGATCGCTGCGGGCGCGGCGGGCGATGCGGACGATTCGAACGTTCCGGTTCCCGCTCCGGGCGGGGGTTCATGAAGTCGAGCCGCGGCTTCACCCTGACCGAGCTGCTGATCGTCTGCGCCGTGCTTTCGATCCTCGCCGGGGTGACTTTTCCGACTGTCAAGTACACGCGCAAGCGGATGAAGGAGATCGAATTGCACGCTCAGTTGCGCGAGATGCGGGCGGCGATCGACGAGTTCAAGAGGTACAGCGACGCCGGCTTCCTGGCGATCGAGTTCGGCACGGACGGCTATCCGAAGGATCTCGAGACGCTCGTCGAGGGCGTCGACGTCATCGGCCAGATCGACAAGAAGGCGCGCTTTCTGCGCCGCATCGGGGTCGATCCGATGACCGGCGACGACGAGTGGGGCCTGCGCAGCTATCAGGACGAGCCCGACTCCTCGAGCTGGGGCGGGGAGAACGTCTACGACGTCTATTCGCTCTCCGCCGGCACGGGACTGAACGGGATCCCGTACTCGCAATGGTGACCACGAAGCGGCAGGGCGGCTTCACGCTGCTCGAGCTGATCATCGTCATCGCGATCATCGGCATCCTGGCGACGATCGCCATGCCGGCGCTGAAAGACATGCCGCGGCGGGCGAACGAGGCGGTGTTGAAGACCAACCTGCGCACCATCCGCGACCTCATCGATCAGTACTACGGCGACCAGGGCCACTATCCCGAGAGCCTCGAAGTGCTGGTCGAAAAGGGCTACGCGCGGCAGGTGCCCTACGATCCTCTGACCAAGAGCTTCGAGAGCTGGAAGCTCGTCTTCGAAGAGCCGGATCTGCTGGCCGAGCCGGCGGAGACCGATCTGCCCGAAGGGGGCGAGCCGGGGATCATCGACGTGCGATCCGGTTCGCCGCTGATCTCGCTCGATGGCACTCCCTATGCCGACTGGTAGCCCGCCGGCGAGCGGCGGCGGCAGTCCCAAGGCGAACGGCTACAGCCTCGTCATGGTGGTGATGATCATCACCGTCATGAACATCGTCGTCGCCATCGCCCTGCCGCTGTGGAGCGGCATGATCAAGCGCGACAAGGAAGAGGAGCTGATCTCGCGCGGCCTGCAGTACGCCGAGGCGATCCGCGTCTTCCAGCGCCGTTTCGGGCGCCTGCCGGTGCAGCTCGACGAGCTGGTCAAAGTCGAGCCGCGCTCGATCCGCCGCCTGTGGGAGGACCCGATGACCGGCAAGGCCGACTGGATCGTGATCCTCGAGGGCACGCCGCAAGGCGGGCCGGTCATCGACCCGGGCACCGGCGAACCGATCCCGCAGCCGGGGGATCCGAATCCGCAGACGCCTCCCGGCACCGCGGACGGCGAGCCGCCGCCGCAGCCGATCGGCCCGATCCGCGGCGTGCGCAGCCGGGCGACCGGCGAGGCGTTCCACGTCTTCCTCGACCAGACCGAGATCGGCAGCTGGGAGTTCCGCTCCGACATCTTCAGCCGCTTCCGCACCGCGCCGTCGGAGAACGGCATTCCCCGCGTCTCGGCGCTCACCCTCGGGCGGCCGTTCCGTTACGCCACTCCGGGAAGTCCGCAGAACCCGTCCGGCCTGCCGATGACGCCGCCCGGCGTGCCGGGCTCGCCGCCCGTGGGCAAGCCGAAGTTGCGCTCGCAGGCCGACAGCGCACCGCCGTCGTCGGAGAAGCAGCGCTGATGGCCGACGCCGCGCCGGTCGTGCGCGTCCGGCGTTGGCCGCACGCCGGCGACCTGCCGTTGCCGGAGCCGGCGACCGCCGGCAGTGCCGGCGCCGATCTGCGTGCAGCGGTGGGCGAGGAGGTCGTGCTCGCGCCCGGAGGGCGGGCTCTGGTGCCCACCGGCTTCAGCCTCGAGATCCCCGCCGGCTGGGAGGGTCAGGTGCGGCCGCGCAGCGGGCTCGCGGCCCGGTTCGGCGTCACCCTGCTCAACTCGCCTGGCACCATCGACAGCGACTATCGCGGTGAAGTGCAGGTGCTGCTGATCAATCTCGGCGCCGAGCCGTTCGTCGTGCGGCGCGGCGAGCGTATTGCGCAGCTCCTGATCGCGCCTTCGCCGCGCGTTCGTTTCGTCGAAGTCGACGAGCTCCCGGCGAGCGCGCGCGGCGCCGGCGGATTCGGCTCGACCGGCCGGGGCTGAAAGGCTTGTCGCCGCGGTGCCGTCAGCGCGCCGGCGGTTCGGCGTCGGGCTTGCCGACCAGCCCCAGGAGCAGATCCATCACCAGCGTGCGCAGCTCGAGCGCGTACTCGGTGACGTCGCGCAGCCGGTCTTCGATCTGCTCGAGGCTCGCCCTGCCGGGGCCGGCGCTGCGCGCCCGCAGGCGGTAAGACAGACGGTCGTCGAGCGATTCCAGGCGGTCGTGCACATCTTTGAGCCGCTTCGGGTCCATACCCTTACCTCGCTCTTGAAGGGGCTTCGAGCTCGAGCACGTAGTCGACCAGCAGATCGACGTCGCCGAGCTCGAGCTTGTGGGAAAACGCCGGCATCGAGCCGTAGCCCTGGGTGATGCGCAGGTGGATCGGGCCGCGCGCCCGGCTCTGGACGAGCGACGAGCGCGTGAGGTCGGCGTTGGGAGACAGGGTGAGAACCCGCGGGTCGCCACGGCCGTCGCTGCCGTGACAGCGGCTGCAGTGCTCGCCGTAGAGCTCGGCGGCGCTCTTGCCGGAGGTCGGAGCGCCGCAACCCTGGGCGGCCAGGGCGGCCAGGGCGAGCGCGGCGAGGAGGCCGCCCGCCAGCGGCGCGCTCGCCGCCGGCGGCAGTCGCTCGCCGTTCATGGGTTCGCTTCGCCGCGCAGCTTGCGCAGGTAGCCGAGCAGCGCCCGCATCTCCTCCCGGGTGAGCTCGTTGCGCGCCGGCATCTGGCCGAAGACGCCCTCGCGGATGGTCGTCTCGATCGAGCCGTCGTCGCCGTAGGTCTTCCAGCTGCTGTCGGTCAGGTCGGCCCAGTCGCTGCTCATCGAGCGCACCGTGTTGCCGCGTCCATCGACGCCGTGGCAGGAGGCACAGTAGCGGCGATAGATGCGCTCGCCGGGGTCCTTGGGCTCGAAGGCGTCGCAGCCCGCGGCCAGGAGGCCTACGCAGGCGACGAGCGCGAGGGCGGTGCTACGCAGGACGGAAAGCAGGCTCGTCGGCATCACGCGATCACTCCCTGGGCCGCCGGTGGACGAGCATCGTCGTCGCCTGGTCGCGCGGCCGGATGACGATCTCGTCGATGTCGACGTGAGATGGACGCGTCGCCACCCAGCGCACCGCCTCGGCGATGTCTTCGGCGGAAAGCGGCGTCATTCCTTCGTAGACCTTCGCCGCGCGCTCACGATCGCCGTCGAAGCGCACCAGCGCGAACTCGGTCTCGGCGAGCCCCGGAAGGATCTCGGTCACCCGCACCGGCTGGCCGAGGAGCTCGAGGCGCAGCGTCCGGGTGAGGGCGTGCACGGCGAACTTCGAGGCGGCGTAGCCGCCGCCGCCGGGATAGGCCTCGATGCCGGCGATCGAGCCCAGATTGACGACCAGGCCGTCGCCGGAGGCGACGAGCTTGGGCAGCAGGGTGCGCGTCATGCGCAACACGCCGAGGACGTTGAGCTCGAACATGGCGCGCCACTTGTCGTCGATCGAGGCGGCGAGGCTCTCGGCGCCGAAGGCGTTGCCGGCGTTGTTGACCAGCACGTCCACCCGCTCGAGGGTGGCGCAGAACGCTGCGACGCTCTCGTCGTCGGTGACGTCGAGGGCGTGGAAGCGCGCCCCCAGCGGCTCGGCGATCGCCGCCAGCCGATCCACCCGCCGCGCCCCGAGCACCACCGAAAACCCCTCGCCCGCAAGCGCCCGCGCCGTTGCCGCGCCGAAGCCCGAGCTCGCTCCCGTCACCACCGCCACCCGCCCTCGATTCACGCTGTTCATCGGTCGCGAAGTGTACTCGATGGCGGGCGGCGCCACGGTGAAGCGTTTCGCCCTAGACCTGTACCGACGGGCAGATGTCGGCAAGGAAACAGCTGGCGCAGAAAGGCTTCCTGGCGTTGCAGATCTTCCGGCCGTGATCGATGAGGAGGTGGGAGAGGAGGGTCCAGTCTTCGCGCGGGAAGAGGGGCATGAGGTCCTGCTCCACCTTCACCGGGTCGGTCTCGCGGCTCAGTCGAAGGCGGCCGGCGAGCCGGCCGACGTGGGTGTCGACGACGACGCCTTCGTTCAGGCCGAAGGCGTTGCCGAGGACGACGTTGGCGGTCTTCCGGCCGACGCCGGGGAGCTGAACGAGCTCCGCCATGGTGCGGGGGACCTCGCCGCCGTGGCGTTCGACCAGCGCGCGGCCGAGGCCCTGGAGCGACTTCGCCTTGTTGCGGAAGAAGCCGGTGGACTGGATGAGCGCCTCGAGATTCTCGAGCGGGATCTGGGCGTAGTGCGCTGCCGAGGGGCAGGCGGCGAAGAGCGCCGGCGTGACCATGTTGACCCGCACGTCGGTGCACTGGGCCGACAGGACCGTCGCGACCACGAGCTCGAGCGCGTTGCGATGGTCGAGGGCGCAGTGCGCCCCCGGATAGGCGGCCTTGAGCCGCGTCAGGATTTCGGCCGAGCGCGCTGCGAGCTCAGCGGCCGATTCGCGCCGGCGTCTCGGCCGCGGGCTCGCAGGCTTCCTGGCCGTTCGGGCCAAGGTCACTCGCGGTCGAACAGCGCCCGCAGGAGCATGTTGAAGACGGCGAGGAAGAGTCCGCCGGCCATCGCCCAGAGGAAGCTGTCGACGCGGAAGCCGGCGAGAAGCAGGTCGACCAGCCAGACCATCAGGCCGTTGATGACGATGAAGAAGAGGCCGAGCGTCAGCACGACGAACGGCAGCGACAGGATGGTGACGAGCGGCTTCACCAGCAGATTCACTGCGCCGAGGACGAACCCGGCGAGCAGCAGATAGAGCAGGCCCCCTTCGTAGTGGATCCCGGGCAGCAACTGGGCCGCCGCCCACAGTCCGAGGCCGTTCAACGCGATGCGGACCAGAAGTTTCATCCTTCGTCTCCAGTAGGGGTCGCGCTGGCCTGGCGCTCGCGCGCGATGTTCCAGGCCTGCTCGGCGACCCTGCGGTCGTTGGCGTGCGAGAGCTTGGCGATCGCCTCGCGCCAGGGAAACCAGCGCGCCGCCACGACTTCGCGCGGCTCGAAGTCGGCTTCGCTGCCGCTCTCGTAGGCGAGCAGAAAGTAGTCGACGTGCTTCTTGATCCGCTGCCGGCCGCGCTCGAGGAAGGTGTAGTCGACGCCGGAGAGCGGCGCGACGATCGAGCCGGTGACGCCGGTCTCCTCGCGCACTTCGCGCACGGCAGCTTCGGCCGGCAGCTCGCCCGCTTCGAGATGCCCCTTCGGCAGCTGCCAGCGCCGCCCGCCGGCGGTGGCGATCAGCAGGACCTCGTCGCCGCGCACGACCAGACCGCCGGCGGAGTGCTGCTCGGATGCGACCGGCGAGGCGGACGACGGCTTCATGGGCTCAACCGTTCGCAGCGCCAGGCGCCGGCGTCGAGGGTGAAGCGGCGGCGCTCGTGCAGGCGGCTCTTCTTGCCCTGCCAGAACTCGATGGCGTGCGGCCGCAGGAGGAAGCCCCCCCAGTGCGGCGGCCGCGGGATCGCCCGGCCGAGGTAGCGCCCCTCGGTGGCGATGACCCGCCGCAGCAGCGCGAAGCGCGAGTCGAGCGGCTGGCTCTGATAGGAGGCCCAGGCGCCGAGCTGCGAGCCGCGCGGGCGGGTGGCGAAGTAGGCGTCGGATTCGGCGGCGCCGAGGCGCTCGATCGCTCCTTCGGCGCGCACCTGCATCTCGAGCCAGGCCCAGTGCCAGCAGAGCGCCGCGCGCGGATTCTCCGTCAGCTCGCGCCCCTTGCGGCTGTCGTAGTTGGTGAAGAACTGGAAGCCGCGGGCGTCGACCCCCTTGAGCAGCACCATACGCGCCGAGGGCGCGCCGGTCGCGTCGGCGGTGGCGAGCGTCATGGCGGTCGGGTCGGTCGGGGCGTCCTGGGAGACGCGGGCGAAAAGCGTCTGGAATTCGCCGAGCGGGTCGAGCTCTGCCATCAGTTCGCCGGGCTCTCCGGCTCGTTGGCCGTCCAGGTGGGGAGCGTCGTCGGGTCGACGCCGACCGACGAGACTGCCGCTTCCCAGACCGCTTCGGTCGTGCCGCCGAAGACGAGGTCCGGGTCGACCGGGGCGATCAGCCAGTCGTTTCTCAGGATCTCGCTCACCAGTTGGCCCTCGCCCCATCCGGCGTAGCCGAGAAAGAGGCGGAAGCGGTGCGGCGGCCGGCCCGCCAGGGTGGCGAGCTCGCCCAGGTGCTGCGTCAGATGGATGCCGGGAAAGACCTCGGTCGCCGCCTCGAGCGGCGGCAGCTCGTCGCCGGCGTCGGAATAGAGAACCGTGCCGACCTGCGGCTGCACCGGGCCGCCGAACTGCGCCAGATCGGCCTCGTCGCCGCCCCACGGCAGCTCGAGGTCGGTGAGGATCTCCGCCACTTTGAGCTCGGTCCGGCGGTTGACGATGAAGCCGAAGCTGCCCTCCTCTTCGTGGGCGAGCAGCAGGACGACGCTCTTGCGGAAGTACGGATCGGCCACCTGCGGCATGGCGAGGAGCAGTAGTGGCGGGACGAGAGCGGAAGGCGACGGCACGCGGCGATTCTATCCGCTCCGGCGGGGCGGCAGGGCGCTTGCCCGGCGCTCAGCGCCGGCGGCCGACCGCCTCGAACACCATTTCGACCAGGTCGCCGAGCAGCTCGAACCAGCGCGCTTCGGCCGGCGGCTCCGCGGCGACCTCGCGGATCTCCTGCTTGGCGAGCGCCTGGCGGCGGGTGGCCTCCCGGCGCTCCTCGGCCAGGCGCTCCTCGACGCGGGTGAGGCCGCCGGCGCGGATCCACGACAGCGTCGCCTCGAGCTCGGCGGCATCGAACCAGAGCCCGTGCGTGCCGCAGACGTCGAGGACCACGCCGGAGCTGCCGGCGAAGGCGCGCCGCACCATGAGCTTGCGGCAGACAGGGCAGGGGCGATAGGTCACCTGCCCGAGAACTTTCGGCCGGCCGGAGTTGGGACGGCCCGCCTCGGGCCGGCCGGCGCTGGCGAGCGGCTCCGGAACGACCTCGCGCCGGGCGCGCTCCTGCAGGGCGTCGAAGGTCGGGTGGCCGAGCCAGACGCCGGCGCAGCTGCCGCATTCGAGCATGGCGAGGGCGCTCGTTGCGTCCGGAATCCGCCGGCTGGAGAGCCGACGCTCCGGTTTGCAGGAAGGGCAGGAGAAGTCGCTCCGCCCGCCGGCGACGGCTTCCGGCGCGATCCGTGTGCCGCAGCTGTGGCAGAAGCGCTGGCGGTCACCGATGCGCGAGGCGCAGACCGGGCAGAGCGTGTTGCGGTCGCTCTCGCCGAGGACGAACGGCGCCGAGCAGAAGGTGCAGTCGGCCGCGCCGGCGACGCGTGGCGCACCGCAGGAGGCACAGCGCACCACCGGCGCCTCCTGCGCCTTGCTGCGCGGCACCGCGAGCACGGCGCCGCACAGGCAGCGGAAGCGCTCGCCGACGGCCAGATCGCCGGCGTCGAACTGCTTGAAGCAGCTCTCGCAGCGCACCAGGCGGCGGTAGCGATGCGGGTTTTTCGCCGGCGAGGCAGGGGAATCGGACATGAGCGCCCTCGCCGCGAGTCTATCCGCGGCCGTGCGATATCGTTCAGGTGCCTGATTCGCCTCGGTCCGCTTCGGGAAGGGAGCCCGCCCCATGAAAGATAGTTTCGCCAGTCACGGTACCCTCGCGGTCGGGGGAGAGAGCCTGAAAATCGCCCGTCTCGCTGCGCTCGAGAAGCGCGGCTACGACCTCTCCCGCCTGCCGTATGCCTTGAAGATCCTGCTCGAGAATCTCCTGCGGCGCGAAGACGGCAAGGTCGTCTCCTCCGAGGAGATCGACTTTCTCTGCCGCTGGGATCCCGCCGCGGCCCCGTCGCGCGAGATCGCCTTCATGCCGGCGCGGGTGCTGCTACAGGACTTCACCGGCGTGCCGGCGGTGGTCGACCTTGCCGCGATGCGCGACGCGATGGCGGCGATGGGCGGCGACCCCAACCGGATCAATCCGCTGCAGCCGGTCGAACTGGTCATCGATCACTCGGTGCAGGTCGACGAGTACGGTACGGAGGCGGCGCTTCTCCTCAACAGCCAGAAGGAGTTCGAGCGCAACCACGAGCGCTACCTCTTTTTGCGCTGGGGCCAGAAGGCGTTCCGTAACTTCCGCGTCGTGCCGCCGGCGACCGGCATTGTCCACCAGGTCAATCTCGAGTACCTGGCGCGAGTGGTCATGCAGGAGGAGGGCTGGGCCTACCCCGACACCCTCGTCGGCACCGACTCGCACACCACGATGATCAACGGGCTGGGCGTCCTGGGTTGGGGAGTCGGCGGCATCGAAGCCGAGGCCGCGATGCTCGGCCAGCCGGTGTCGATGCTCATCCCGCAGGTGGTCGGCTTCCGTCTGACCGGCAAGCTCCCCGAGGGCGCGACGGCCACCGATCTCGTGCTCACCGTCACCCAGATGCTGCGCAAGAAGGGCGTCGTCGGCAAGTTCGTCGAGTTCTTCGGCCCCGGCCTCGAAAATCTCCGCCTCGCCGACCGCGCGACGATCGCCAACATGGCGCCGGAGTACGGCGCGACCTGCGGTCTCTTCCCGGTCGACGCGGTGGCGCTCGACTACCTGCGCTTCACTGGCCGTTCGGAAAAGAGCGTCGCTCTCGCCGAGGCCTACATGAAGGAGCAGGGGCTCTTCCACACCGCGGCGACGCCCGAGGCGGTCTATTCCGACACCCTGGCGCTCGACCTCGGAACGGTCGAGCCGTCGCTCGCCGGGCCGCGGCGGCCGCAGGACCGCGTCGC
>JAGOCP010000152.1 GCA_017998715.1 Thermoanaerobaculia bacterium
GACGATGACGCCGTCCTCGACCAGGCAGGCCGCCGAGTCATGGTAGTACGCCGATAGACCGAGAATCCGCATCGCTCGTCCGCGAGTGGCGCTCAGAACGCCCGCTCGTAGGAGGACTTCGTGCGCGCGGCGTCGGGGCGACGATGCCAATAAGTCGGCACCGAGCGATCGAACCAGCGTTCCAGCCGGTCGCGGCGTCCGGCGCGCAGGAGACGCCCGAACGGCAGGAAGAAGAGAACGAACACCGGTGTCAGAAGTACGATGGCGAGCAGCCTGCCGATGCCGTGGCCGAGCAGCGCCAGCCCTCGCCCGATCGCCGCGTAGAGTCCGTCCGGCGAAACCAGCGCGGCGACCAGCACGAGCCCCGAGCCGGCCCAGGCGACACGCGCGAGCATCGGCGCGCCGAAATAGAGCAGAGCGCCGCCGACGACGCCCCCGACCAGCGCGCGCATCACGCCTTCGCGCCGCAGAGCCCTCTGCCGCGCGGCGCGCTGCGCCCCGGCGTCCGCGGCCTCCCGCCAGCGCCAGGAGACTGCGGCAGCTCGCGGACCTCCCGGGCGAAGTCGGGCGGAAGCAGAGCGTGGTTCGGACATGGATGTCGGCGCCCGCGACCGCAGCCGGCGGGCGGCGCAGTCTAGCAATTACGGTGTGACTCTGCCGCTGCCCTGGCCGAGGCTCTCGGTCGCCCGGCACGCCGCCCCGAGCAGGGCCGTTTGCTCGTTGAGCAGGATACGGACCGGTATCGCCTCGAGCAGCGGCCGCATCCGGCCCTTGGCGCGAAAAGACTCTATGAAGGACTCGCTCTGCATGAAGCGAAGGTTCTTCGAGGCGATGCCGCCGCCGATGTAAAGACCGCCGGTGGCCATCGTCTTGAGCGCGAGGTTCCCGGCCTCGGCGGCATACAGCTTGGCAAACAGCTCGAGGGTTCGCGCGCAAAGCGCGCTCTTGCCGGACGCGGCGTGCTGCGAGATGACGTTTGCCGGATCGCCCCGTTGCATCTCGGCGGAGATTTCGGGCGGTTCGCCGGCGAGCGCGATCTCGCCGCTCTGCCGGAGATAGCGATAGAGATCGACCAGGCCGGGCCCGGAAACCACGCGCTCCCAGCTCACATGCCCATACTCGCGCTCGAGGAACCGGAGAAGATCGACCTCACGTTCGCCAGCAGGTGCGAAGTCCGCATGTCCGCCCTCCGTTGCGAACGGCCGGTAGGCGGCGCCGTCCCAGAAGAGTCCGGCTTCGCCGAGACCGGTGCCGGCGGCGATGACGGCACGATTGCCGGTGGCCTTAGGGGAGCCGGTCTGCAGCACCGCGATCTCGTCGGCGCGCAGGACGTCGATGCCGTAGCCCGCCGCCTCGAGATCGTTGAGCAACACGAGCTCGGCGAGACCCAGGGAGCGGGCGAGGTCGCCGCCGTCGAGGGTCCAGGGCAGGTTGGTCGCGGTGCAGCGGTTCTCGCGCACTGGCCCGGCGATGCCGATGCAGCCGGCGCGGAGCTGCGGACGGTGGCGATCGAGGAAGTCGCAGAGGATCGTGTCGAAGCCGGCGAAGGCACGACTGTCGTAGGTCTCGAGAATGCCGGAGTCGCGGTCGAAGCCCGGACTCTCCCCGCGCGAGGCGAAGAGCGCCAGCGTCGTCTTGGTGCCGCCGATGTCGCCGGCGAGGATCATCCGGACAACCCTACCAAGGGTGCCTCGGCACCGGACGGACCGTGATCGTTCTCTGCTCGAACGGCCGGCTGTTGCTGGCTTTCGTCCGCCAGGGCCGCCGATCCGCTGCCGTCCTGGAACGACGGCAAGACCCGGCAGTCCATCGTCGCCCTGGTCGAGTACGTCGAACCGCCGTACGCGCCCTGCGCAAGGCGGGAGTCCGCCGAGCTCTGCGCAACCCGGGCAACTTCCTCTTTCCGCCGCGCAACGATGGGGTTGGCGGTCCGTCCAGTCGATTCGATCTCGTTCATGCGCCCTACGGCCGGTGTCGCGCGGGAGCACCTTCCAGCGGACGCCAGCGCAGCGGCTGGGGAACGGCCGGAGCGCCGGCCTTGTCTCTGCGCGCTCCCGGGACGAGCTCGGCGACGACCTCGCGCTCCACGATGGCGAGCGACTGCACCCTTACGCCGGGCATCAGCTCGTAGCTGGCCAGCGGAATCGCCCGCCCGTCGACGAGATCGACCGCCGCGAGGCGCAGCGAGCGCGTCGCCGCGATGCTGGGCAAGGCGATGACGGCGACCGCTTCCGGTCCCGGATCGCCGTCGAGCTCGCCGCGAACCGGGCTCCCCGGTACGACCTCGAAGGCGAAGCCGACGTCCGGCAGCTCGACGCCGGCGAGGTCGTCGGCGGCCGCTCCGCCGGCGCCCGGCTCGCCGCCGAGCTCGGCCTGGCCGAGCGCCGCCTCCGAGAGTGGATCGTCCGCGGGCTGCAGACGCGGCGGCCGACCGAGATCGGCCTTGGCGTACCAGTCGCGCACGCCGACGAACTTCCAGTTCTTCTGTGCATTGTCGATCTGCAGGCCGAGCGCCAGTCGATGCCACTCGACCATCAGGAAGCCGCGTTTCGACTCCTTCCCGAGGCGCAGCCGCGCCTTTAGGGTCGCCTTGCGGATGTGGGTGGAGATCTCATCGAACGCAGTCTCGGCAGGGCTCCAGGCAAATCTTCCGTCCGCCCGGATGTCCTCGACCGTGAGCAGACGCTCGACCCAGCGCGGCAGGTTCTTGCGTGTCTCGAACAGGCCGACGAGCGGCACCGAGTCGCGCAGGTTGACCGCGAAGCGTCCGCGCACCGCAGCCGCCGGGGGCATCGTCAGGCGGCCCTCGGTGAGGTCGAGATGCGCCCACCAGCCCTTCGCATCCCCAGGTGCGCCGGCGGTCGCGACCGGCCCGGCGGCCTCCGCCTGCGGACTGCGGAAGTCGGCGAGGTCGAGCCGGGTGCCCGTGAGGTCGAACGTCCGCCCTTCGAGGTCGGCGGAGGGAATCCGCACCGCCAGCGTGACGCTTCCCGCGAGATCGAGGTCGCGGTAGCGCAGTTTGGCCGCCTCGATCTCCGCCCGGAACTCGCCCGTGGCGTTGTTCGTGGCGATGTCCGCATCCAGCTTGCCGCTCAGGACGCCGTCGCCGCTCGCGATAGCCAGCCCTGAGCTCGCCGGAATCCAGGCGTTGAACGCCGCCAGGTCGGGGATGCGCGCGGTGCCGAGGTCGATCCGCACACGAGTGCTGTCGGGAATCGCACCCAGGTCGAGCTCCGATGTGGTCGCCACGACCGACAGACCGCTGCCCACGAACTGCGGCAGTTTCTCGGCTCCCGAGTGCACCGCGAAGTCGTCGTACTGCACTTTGAGAGTAGCCAGGGGCAGACCGGCGCCGTCGGAACTCGCCGGAATCGCGAAGTCGATGCGCGCATCCCCGACCGCCCGGAGATGGAAAGCCGACGTTTCGAAGTGCGGGTGCACGAACTCGGCGTGGGTGCCAGGAGCAGCCTTGCCGTTCGTGACCTCGAGGTGAGCGCTGAGCGCCCCCAACGACTCGCCGAACGTGAGCCACGGGGCGCGCCGGAGGAAGAGACCGAGGAGCTCGCGCTCGGCGAGCTCGCCCGCGACGTCGATCTCTCCGGAGACGAAAGGAAACGCCTCGCGGCCGCGCTTCTCCTTGAACGGATAACGCGCGATGCGCAGATCGAGGCCGCCGCCGAGCCCGCGCCCGACCTCGGCGTCGCCGATCGCGACCCGGACGCCGGTGAATTCGAAGCGGCTCGAGGGGACTTCGAGCTCGTGTCCGGAGTACATCGCGAAGCTCCCGCGCGCGTCGATCTCACCGTGGTAGCGCACCTGGCCGAGCCAGACTTCGCGGAACCCGGAGGCCGCGATACGCGGCAGCTCGAACGACCACTTCGGCCGGGTCGGCGCGGGGCGTGGCGCCGCAAGAGGCGGCAGGGCGGCGAGCGGCGGCAGGCGGGCCTCGCGCTCCTTCGGGTGCGCCGCCGCTTCGGAGTCGGCGGGCGCAAGCGCCTCCCGGCGCAGCCAGAAATCGCCGCCCTCGGCGTCGGCCCAGGCGAAGCGTACGGTACGCCGGAAGAGGCCGAGAGGCGAGAGCCAGCCGCCGGCGCGATCGGCCCGCAGCCGCCACCGCATCCGCGGCGTCTGGCCGTGCAGCTCGAGACCGCTCGTGCGCACCCAGAACGGAAGATAGGAGTGCGCCGACGTGAAGGAGATGGCGATCTTCTCCGGCCGGCGGTCGATCCACCGCGAGAGATTCCCGCTGCGCGCCGCCCACTCGAAGGCGAGGACGTAGGCGACCTCGAGAATGAGGAGCCCCAGAAGGGCGCGGCGAACCCAGCGGCGTCGCATCCAGGAGTGCTGTCGGTTCACGCTCACAAGCCAAGGTGCCGGACGAGGTGCCGGGAAGATTCCGGCAAGCTCCGTGCGGAGGCCGGATCGAGCAGCAGCCAAGAGCGCCCGGCGGCGGCGAGCGCGAGCGCGAGCGGCAGCCGAGAGGCGGGCTCGCGGAGCGCCGCTGCGACCGCGCCCGCCTTCGCCTCGCCGAGCACCGTGAAGACCACCCAGCGCGCTGCACCGATCGCCGCGAGGGTGAGCGTCAGCCGGCCGGACGGCGGCTTCGGCGAGTCGGTCAGGGCGGCGACGAAGCGACGACGCTCGTCGAGCAGCGCATGGCCGGGGAAGAGCGATGCGACGTGCCCGTCCTCGCCGACTCCGAGCCACAGGAGGTCGAGCAGTGGTGGATCGCCGACGCATTCGAGAAGCTCGCGCTCGGCGGCCTCCGCGGCCGCGCCGAGGTCCGGCAACTCGCCTGGCAACCGATGGACGTTCGCCGAAGGAACGGATGCCGGGTCGAGCCAGAGGCGTTTCGCCAGGAAGTAGTTCGACGCCGGATCGCCGACCGCCACCGCCCGCTCGTCGCTCCAGAAAAAGGCGCTGCGGCTCCAGTCGACCGACGCCGCGGCGAGAGTCGGAAAGAACAGGCGGCCCGCCGAGCCCCCGGGCAGGGCGAGAGAGAATCGTCCGCGTGCGGCGATCGCCGCCGCAGCTTGGTGCTCGAGGCGGTCGACGAAGGTCGCCCCCAGCTTTGCCGTCTCTCCGACCAGGATCTCCGGCCTCACGCGTAGATCCTAGCCTGCATCCCTAGCTGGAGCTTTCGGGTCGCAAGCCCTGGCCTCTCTGCCCGTCCGGAAGTCCGGGATAAGGTTCGCTCGCAGAGGAGCTCCAACATGCAATTCGGAATGATCGGTCTGGGCCGGATGGGCGGCGGCATGGTGCGCCGACTGATGCAGGCGGGGCACGACTGTGTGGTTTTCGACCGCGCACCACAGGCGGTCGCGGCGCTCGTCGCGGAGGGGGCGGCCGGCAGTGCCTCGCTCGCCGAGTTCGTCACCGCGCTCGCGCTGCCGCGGCATCTGTGCCTGATGGTGCCGGCGGCTTACGTGGATGCGACCGTCGACAGCCTCGCGCCGCTCCTTGCCGAAGGAGACACGATCATCGACGGCGGCAACTCGCATTTCCAGGACGACATCGCGCGCGCCGCGCGGCTGCGCGCGGCGGGTCTGCACTACGTCGACATGGGAACCTCGGGCGGCGTCTGGGGTCTCGAGCGCGGCTACTGCCTCATGATCGGCGGCGAGCAGGCGATCGTGCAGCGGCTCGATCCGATCTTCCGGGCGCTCGCCCCTGGTCGCGGCGATATTGCAGCGACACCCGGCCGCGAGGACGCCACGGATACCGCCGAGCAGGGCTACCTGCACTGCGGCCCGAACGGCGCCGGACATTTCGTCAAGATGATCCACAACGGCATCGAGTACGGTCTGATGGCCGCCTATGCCGAAGGCTTCAACATTCTGCAAAGCGCGAACCTCGGCGCGGCCCAGCACGAGATCGACGCCGAGACCACCCCGCTGGCGCACCCCGAGCACTACCGCTACGAGTTCGATCTGCCGGCGATCGCCGAGCTCTGGCGGCGCGGCAGCGTCATTCCCTCCTGGCTGCTCGACCTCACCGCGCAGGCGCTCGCCGGCGATCCCAAGCTGGAGAGATTCGGCGGCCGGGTTTCCGACTCCGGCGAGGGGCGCTGGACAGTCGCCGCCGCCAACGACCTCGGCGTCCCGGCCTTCGTGCTTTCGGCTGCGCTCTTCGAGCGCTTCGCCTCGCGCGGCAACGCGCAGTTCCAGAACCAGGTCCAGTCGGCGATGCGCTTCGGCTTCGGCGGGCACATTGAGAAGCCGGCGGCAGCGGAGAAGCCGGCGGCTGCGGAGAAGCCGGCAGCAACCCAGCCGCCGACGATGACGCCGGGGAAATCGTCGTGACGAAGAACGGCCGGCCGCGCTCGGACGCCCTGGTTTTCTTCGGCGCCACCGGCGATCTCGCCTACAAGAAGATCTTCCCGGCTTTGCAGGCGATGGCCGGCCGCGGGCGGCTCGACTTTCCGGTCGTCGGAGTGGCGCGTTCCGGATGGAGCCGCGAACAGTTCGTCGCCCACGCGCGGGCGAGCGTCACCGAGTACGGCGGCCTCGTCGAGGCGAGCTTCGCTCATCTCGCCTCCCATCTGCGCTACGTCGACGGCGACTACAACGACCCGGCGACCTTCGCCGCCCTGCGCCGCGAGCTCGCCGGGGCCGAGCGCCCGATCTCCTACCTGGCGATTCCACCGAGCCTGTTTCCGGTGGTGGTGGGGAATCTGCGCGACGCTGGCTGCACCACGAACGGCCGGGTCATCCTCGAGAAGCCGTTCGGACGCGACCTCGCCTCGGCACGCGACCTCAACCGGATCCTGCACGAAGCGCTGCCGGAGGAGAGCATCTTCCGCATCGATCACTACCTCGGCAAGGAGGCGGTGCAAAACATCCTCTACTTCCGCTTCGCCAACGCCTTCCTCGAGCCGATCCTCAACCGGCACTACGTCGAGAACGTCCAGATCACCATGGCCGAGGCGTTCGGGGTCAAGGGGCGCGGCAAGTTCTACGAAGAGACCGGCGTCCTGCGCGACGTCATCCAGAATCACCTGCTGCAGGTCGTGAGCTATCTCGCGATGGAGGCCCCCTCCTCCACCTACGACGAGGCGATCCGCGACGAGCAGGCGAAGGTCCTACGCAACGTCCGGCCGCTCGACGCCGCGAATCTGGTGACCGGCCAGTTCCGCGGCTATCGCGACGAGCCGGGCGTGGCCGCCGACTCGCGGGTTCCGACCTACGCCGCGCTGCGCCTGGCGATCGACTCGTGGCGCTGGGAGGGAGTGCCGTTCCTCGTCCGTGCCGGCAAGTCCCTGGCGCGCACCCTCACCGAGGTGACAATCGAGTTCAAGAATCCGCCGCAGGTCGTCTTCGCCGAGCCGGCGCCGCCGATGGGCAACCACGTTCGCTTTCGCTTGAGCCCGCAGGTCGGCATCGCCCTGGGGGCGCGCGCCAAGCAGCCTGGCGAGGGGATGATCGGGCGACCGCTCGAGCTCTCGGTGCTCGAAGGCGCGGAGCAGGGCAAGGACGGGCGGATGGACGCCTACGAGCGTCTCCTCGGCGACGCCATCGCCGGTGACGCGACGCTCTTCGCCCGCCAGGATGTCGTCGAAGCGGCCTGGGCGATCGTCGATCCGGTGCTCGCCGGAAGCGGCCCGTTGCACCTCTACGAGCCCGGCAGCTGGGGACCGCCCGAGTCGGACGCCCTGGTCGCCGGTGTCGGCGGCTGGAACACGCCGGAGGAGCGCACATGAACAGGAACGGGATCGCTTCCGTCGGTTTGCTCGTAGCGCTCGGCGCTGGGTTGCCCGGGGTCGGTTCCGCGGAGCGGTTTGCCGGCAACTCCCCGGAGGCGGTGATCTTCAGCGACGGCTTCGAGAGCGGCACGCTCGCCGCCTGGAACGGCGATCCGACTTCCGGCTCGGGCTCGATCACCACCAGCGACGCGCAGAGCCACACCTACTTCTATCGCATCCCGGGTACGGTCGCACCTGCCGGCGGCCGACCGGTGCTCCTCTGGCTGCACGGCGATGGCGGCAGCGGCGGCGGCAGCTTCGGCTCGGGCTTCTATCCCTACACCGATCCCGACGGCGCGATCGTCGTCACCCCCTCCGGCATCGGCCAGACCTGGACGCACGCTGCCGGCGACCTGCCGGGAATGCCGCAGGACTCGCAGTTCCTGAGCCTGCTGATCGACAGGCTGCTCGCCGAAGGCGTCGCCGGCTCGACCGTCGATCCGGCGCGAATCTACCTCGGCGGCGTCTCGCGTGGGGCGTACATGCCTTACTACCTGCTGCAGCGGCCGTCGACGAAGACGAAGCTCGCGGCGGTCGCGGTCAACGCCGGCCTGCTCTACTGCCAGGCGGGTGACACCGACTGCGAGGCGGACAACTCCAGCCCCGTCCATCACGACGCCCCGACGCCGATCCTGCACCTCCACGGCACGAACGACGGCGCCGTGGCTCCGCCGCCCACCTCGACGTTTCACGATCCGATCGACTGGAACATCGACTGGCGCGTCTTCTGGCCGATGAAGTTCTGGGCCCAGCAACACGGCTGCTTCGACGGCGCCAATTCCGGCGGCCTCGACGACGGCGTC
>JAGOCP010000153.1 GCA_017998715.1 Thermoanaerobaculia bacterium
TCTTCTCCGAGGCCAACCTCGAGGTGCTGGTGAAGGTGGTGAACGCTTGCGCCGGATTCTCCCGGCATTGGGTCTATGCCGGCGCGACGACCGACGTCGAGTACACCCTGACGGCGACCGACACCGCGACCGGGAGGTCGCGGAGCTACTTCAATCCCCTGGGGAGGCGTGCCGCGGCGATCACCGACAGCGACGCCTTCGCGACCTGTCCGTGAAGCGGCCTCGTGCCGTCAGGTGCGGCGCGAGACGACGGCGAGCCCGGCGACGATGAGGCCGAGGCCGGCGGCCTGCAGCCAGCCGAAGCGCTCGTGCAGGAAGAGTGCCGCGAGGAGCGCGGTGAACATCGGCTGAAGAGTGGTGAATGCTGCCGCGACGGAGGGCGAGCTGCGCCTTACCGCCCAGGTGTTGAGGGCATAGGTGCCGACGGTCGGAAAGACCCCGACATAGGCGATCGCCAGCCAGGTGGCGCCGTGCACCGCCGGCCAATCGACGCGAGTCAGGGTCGGCAGCGAGACCAGGAGCGTCGCCGCGCCGCCGGTGAGGAAGGCGCCGGCGACGACCGTGCGCCAGGGGAGCCGCGCGAGCTGCGGCCGCAGGAGCACCAGGTAGAAGGCGTAGCAGAGGCAGTTGCCCGCGACCAGGAGATTCCCGAGAGAGGTTCGGCCGCCGGCCTCGAGGCGCGCCGGGTCGAGCAGGACGAGCGCGCCGATCGCGGCGAGCACCACGCCGGCGACGCGCCGGCGGGTGAGACGCTCGGCCCCGAGCAGCGCCGCGGCGGCTACCGTGAAGACCGGAATCGACGGCATGAGGATGGCGGCGTTGGTGGCAGTGGTGAAGCGCAGGCCGACGAGGTAGAGCACCTGGTTGGCGAAGACTCCGAGGAGGCCGAGCACCGCCAGCGCCCGCCAGTCGCGCGCCGAGGGAATCACCCGGTCGTGATGCCAGGCCATGGCGGCAAGAAGCGGCGCGGCGATCAGCACCCGGCTGGCGGCGAAGGCGAGGGCGGGAATCTCCGCCAGGACCACCTTGCCGACGACGTGCAGCGTGGCGAAGACCACCTGCACGACGAGCAAGGCGACGATCGCGGCGCGATCTGCGCTCGGAGCGGCCAGCGTCGCGGAGCGCGAGGACATGGAAGGATCTTAGCGGCAGCGAGCGATGGGCGGGGCCTGGTCGAGGCGCCGCCAGAAGATGGGCAAAGGATTGGCGGACACGGGGAGTGCCGATACAATGCCGCGGCGAGGTGCTCCTTTGTCTGCTGAAGCCATTCAAGTCCGTTCCCTGACCGAGCTCGATCTCGACGGCATCGTCCGGATCGGCGAAAAGACGCGTAATCGATACGAGCCCGACCTCTGGGAGGGCCGGGTGACCTACTACCTGCGGCGCGCGCCCGAAGGGTCGCTGGTCGCCGAAGTGGACGGCGAAGTCGCCGGCTTCATGCTCGGTGACGTTCGCTCGGGCGAGTTCGGGATCGAGGAGCAGTGCGGCTGGATCGAGGTGATGGGCGTCGATCCCGAGCTCGCCGGCCGCGGCGTCGGCCGCGCGCTCGCGGAGGAGATGCTGCGGCGCTACGCCGCGCGCGGAGTGCGCAAGGTACGCACGATGGTCGACAGCTCGATGCCGGAAGTGGAGGCGTTCTTCACCCGCCTCGGCTTCGCGGCCGACACCCTGCGGTCGTACCGCATGGACCTGGACATGAGTCCGGTCCCTGGCCGGGATTGAGGATCTGAAGACTATGGCGACGACGACGACGGAGATTCCGCGGAAGTTCCACCAGGCGGTGGAGAAGTGGCGCGACACCTATCTGCCCGACTTCGCCTACCTGATGGAGAACTGGGACCGCTATTTTCCGCGCGACGACAAGTTCCGTCTCTGCGCCTATCGCGAATGCGGCATGCCCTGCAGCATCGAGTGCGGCGAGGACCAGGGCAAGCCCAAGTACACGCGCGCCTGCGACATGAAGCCCGAGGCGGCGCATCACCTGGTGAGCGCCATTCGCGCCCAGGCGTCGACCGAGTTCGGCTCGATCCAGCAGCATCAGCTCACCCTTGCCCGCGCCCAGGACGAGGAGGAGCAGGCGATGGTGCTGCGCATGATGGCCGAGGAGCTCCGGCACGGCTACCAGATGCTGCACCTGCTGACCGATGACGACTGGCAGCCGATCACCGGCCAGACGCAAGAGCAGACGGTCGAGGAGATCCTGTCGATGAAGACCGGCTCCCATGTTCTCGGCGCCTTCAACATCGACTTCGAGTCGTTCGTCGACAACATCGTCTTCTGCGCCCTGATCGATCGGGTCGGCAAGTACCAGCTGACGCTGCAGAAGGTCTCGGCTTACTCGCCGATGGCCGACTCGATGCCGCAGATGCTGCGCGAAGAGGCCTTCCACCTCGCGACCGGCGTGGTTCCGCTGCGGCGCTGGGTAGTCAAGGCGGCGGCCGGCTCGCCGATGATCACCATGGAGGTGATCCAGAAGCACCTCAACAAGTGGGTGCCGCGGGCCTATGAAATGTTCGGTGACGAGCGCGGCGGGGCGACCAACGTCAAGTGGGGCTTGAAGCCGATGAAGAACGCCGAGTCGCAGGACCAGTACGCCAAGGAGTGCGCCAAGGTCGTGCGCGATCTCAACATGCGTTACCTGCGCGCACGGCTGCCCGAGCTCACTCTCGCCGAGGCCGAGGAGGGGCTCGCGGCCCTCGAGCGCGATCGCGGCACCTTCCGCGGCGTCAAGTTCGACGATCTCCTGCGCCTGCCGCACCGCGAGTACGGCCGGCGGCGCGGAGTTCCTGCGTTCCGCTGGATCGGCGTCGACGGCGAGACGTTCGAGAGCGTAGAGGCCTACCTCTCCCATCTCACCCGGACGCTTCCCGACGGTTATCGCGCCACCCGCGACTTCCAGGACTTCGTCGACAACCTCCGGGCGGTGGCGCGCGGCGAGAAGACTGCCGACGAGGCGCAGAAGGCGATGCCGCAGCTGCGTCGCGTGGGCGGCGTCTGCCCGTGCTCGAAGTCGGTGCGCTGGGTCGCCGACGAAGCCATCGAGCTGCCGTCCTCCGCGGTCGGCGCCTGAGATCGCGGCGCGCCGACAGCCATGGGGATCTTTAGCTGGCTCATCGTCAAGGGGCTCCCGCTGGTGCCGAAGGCCATCGTCGGCCGGGTGGCGAGCCGATACGTCGCGGGAGAGAAGCTGGAAGACGCACTCGCCGTGGTGGAGAAGCTCCAGGCGGAGGGCGCGATGGCGACCCTCGACCTGCTGGGTGAAGAGGTCTCGGAGCGCTCGAAAGCCACCGCCGCCGCCGACGAGTACGTGCGCATGCTCGACGCCATCGCGGCGCGCGGCCTGCCGTCGAACGTCTCGATCAAGCTCACCTCTCTGGGGCTCAAGATCGACGCCGACTTCTGCCGGGACAACGTCAGCCGCATCGTCGCGGCGGCCGCCGGGCACGGAAATTTCGTGCGCATCGACATGGAAGACCACACCACCACGGACCGCACGCTGGCGATCTACCGCGAGGTCTTCGCCCGCCACCAGAACGTCGGCGTCGTCTTCCAGGCCTACATGCGCCGCACGCTCGCCGACATCGCGGCGCTGCCGGCCGACGGGGCCAACGTCCGGCTGTGCAAGGGGATCTACATCGAGCCGCGGGCGGTCGCCTGGAAGGGTTACGAAACGGTGCGGATGAACTTCCTCCGCGCGCTCGAGAAGCTCCTCGTCGCAGGCGTCTATGTCGGCATCGCGACCCACGACGAGCACCTCGCCTGCGGCGCGGTGGCGCTGGTCGATCGCCTGCAGGTTCCGCGCGAGCGCTACGAGTTCCAGATGCTCTACGGCGTCGACCCGGAGCTGCGCAAGATCCTGCTCGCCGGAGGCCATCGCCTGCGCGTGTATGTGCCCTACGGTCGCGACTGGTACCCCTATTCGACGCGCCGGCTGCGCGAGAACCCCGAGGTCGCGACCCACGTGCTCAAGGGCATGTTCGGTGCCCGCTAGCGGCGATCTGGCCCGCCTGCGCCTGCTACTGCTCCAGATCCGCGACGAGCCCGAGGTCGAGCAACAGGAGCAGGATTGCTTCGTCCATTTCTCCGGCCTCGCCGCAGAGCAGTTCGCCTTCCGCAACCTCGTCGAGCGGCCGGACCTCGCGCCGCAGGACGTCCGCGGTTTCGACGCCGTCGTGATCGGCGGCGCCGGTGCTCATTCGGTGACCGAGGAGTATCCGTTCACTGCCCCCCTCGCCGCGGCGGTCGAGACGATGGTCGCGGCACGCCAACCGCTCTTCGGCTCGTGCTGGGGCCATCAGTTCATCGCCAAGGCACTCGGCGGCGCGGTGATCACCGATCTTCCGCGCAAGGAGCTCGGCACCTTCGAGATCGCGCTCACTCCTGCCGGTGAGGCCGATCCCTGGCTCTCCGGCCTGCCGCGGCGGTTCGGCGTTCAGCTCGGGCATCACGACCGGGTGGTCACCCTGCCGCCGGGAGGGGTGGAGCTCGCGGCGAGCGAACTGTGCCCGAATCAGGCCTTCCGGCTGGAGGCCGCCCCGGTCTATGGGGCGCAGTTCCACGTCGAGCTCGACCGCGAGCGCATGCTCGAGCGGGCGAGCGTCTACCGCGACGAATATCTGGCCGACCACGGCGCCATGGAGAGTCTCGAGCAGGCCCTGCTTCCCAGCCCCGAGTCCGCGACGCTGCTGCGGCGATTCCTCTCCCGGGTCGTCGCCGCGGGTGGCGTCTGAACTGCGACTTCTTCGTTTGCCCTCTCCGGGTGACGGGTAGTACGCTCTCCGCCAAGTGAGCCGCGCCAGACAGAGGCAGCCCTCCACGGACAGCTTCCGCTTGGAAGAGCTGGACGATCGGCAGCGCACCGGGGCCATCACGGTGGCCAACCGCGAGGCCGAAGAGGAGGCCTCCGGCCGACCGGGGCTCGAAGCCAACGTCATTCTGATCGCCCACCCGGAGAACGCCCGTCTGGGGACCCGCTATCGCCTGGTTCCCGGCGCGACGCTCGAGATCGGCCGCGCCGACAACGTCGAGATCAGCCTCCCCGAAGTGCGCTCGATCTCCCGCAGCCACGCCCGCCTGCGCTACCAGGGGCGCAAGGTCACGGTCGAAGATGCCGGGTCGACGAACGGCACCTTCGTCAACGACCAGCGGGTCGATGGCCCGGCGCTGCTCAGGAGCGGTGACCGGTTCCAGGTCGGTTCGGTGCATTTCAAGTTTCTCCACGAGCAGGACGTCGAGCACGCCTATCACGAGGCGATCTACCAGATGGTGATGCGCGACGGCCTCACCGAGGCGCTCAACCAGCGCAAGTTCCACGAGGAGTTCGCGCGCGAGTTCGCGCGCGCCGATCGCCACGGTCGGCCGCTCACCCTGGTGCTGTTCGATCTCGACAGCTTCAAGGACGTCAACGACACGCACGGGCATCTGTGTGGCGACATGGTGCTCAAGCAAGTCGCGGCTTCCGTGCGCGAGCACATCCGCTCGGAGCAGGTCTTCGCCCGGCTGGGTGGCGACGAGTTCGCCGTCATTTGCCCGGAGACCCAGGTCGACGGCGGCCAGGCGCTGGCGGAGAAGCTGCGCGACCGGCTCGCCGAGCTCACCTTCTCGCGCGAGGGGGCCATCTTCTCGGTGACCTGCTCGTTCGGCATCGCCGAGCGCGACTCCGCAATGGCCTCCGACCAGAACCTGTTCGAAGCTGCCGACCGGGCGCTCTACGTGGCCAAAGGCGCCGGGCGCAACCGCGTCGTGGCGCAGCCCAAGCCGCCGCTCCCCTGAGCCGGGCGCGAGAGAGTCGATCGCGGCGCTCCACCGGCGACCGCGGCTGTTAGTATCCGTAAATGTCGCGCGAGCCCCGCTTCTACAACTGTTCGAAGTGCCCGGCGCACTGCTGTTCCTACGACTACATCGAAGCCAGACCGGCGGATATCGAGCGCTTGGCGAAGCATCACGGCCTCGCGGTCGCGACGGCGTCGAAGCGCTTCACCAAGCTGGTCCAGGGCGGCAAGCTGCGCGTGCTGCGCCATCAGAAGGACGACGTTTTCGGCTCGGTCTGCCAGTTCCTCGACCTCGAGACCAGGCAGTGCGGCATCTACGAGGCCCGCCCCGGGATCTGCCGCGAGCACCCCGGCAGCGTCCGCTGCGGCTTCTACGACTTCCTGAGCTCGGAGCGCGAGCTGCAGGACGATCCCGACTACGTTCCTTCGTTCACCCGAGGATAGATCTTCAAGCGATCATGCTGCGCCGACTCAGCGTGCGGAATCTGGCGGTCCTTGCCGGGGGCGAAATCGAGCTCGGGCCCGGCCTGAACGTGCTCACCGGCGAAACCGGCGCGGGCAAGTCGCTGGTGGTCGACTCGTTGGCGCTCCTCGCCGGCGCGCGCGCCGCGGGCGATCTGATCCGCGAAGGCACCGAGGGCGCGACAGTGTCCGGGATCTTCGACTGCGACGAGACCCTGGGCGAGTTCCTCCGCACTGCGGGGATCGAGGCTCCGGACGAGTCCGAGGGTGACGAGCTGGTGATCCGGCGCGAGATCTCCCGCGAGGGCCGCAACCGGGTCTTCGTTCAGGATCAACCGGTGACCTTGCGGCTGCTGCAGGAGCTCGCGCCGCGGCTGCTGCGGATCCACGGCCAGCGCGACGAGCTCGGGCTCGCCGACCCGGAGCTCCAGCGCCAATGGCTCGATCGGCTCGGCGGCGAAAAGGGCGTCGAGCTCGCGGCCCGCGTCGCGGCGCTCTACGCCGAGCACGCGACGGCCGCCGAGCGCCTCGAGCGTCTGCAGGGGGACGCCCGGCTGCGCGCCGAGCGCATCGATCTGCTGCGTTTCCAGGTCGGCGAGATCGCCGCCGCGCAACCGGTCGCGGGCGAGGAGGACGAGCTGCGCCGCAGCCGCGACCTCCTGCGCCATCGCGAAGCGATCGCGCGCTCCCTCGGCATCGCTTTCGCGCTGCTCTACGAAGGTGACGAGGCGGTGGCCGACCGCCTGGCGCAGGCGCGGCATGCGCTCGCCGAAGTCACCCAATGGGAGGGCGTCGCCGCCGCTGCGCTGCCGGAGCTTGCCGAGCTCGAGACGCGCGTCCAGGAGCTCGCGCGCGAGCTGCGCGGCCGTCTCGACGATGCCGGCGCCGACTTCGAGCCTGGCAGGCTCGACGAGGTCGAGGACCGTCTGGCTCTGCTCGAGCGGCTCTTCCGCAAGTACGGCGCGACCAGTCTCGAGCTGCTCGAGACCCAGCGCCGGCTGAAAGCCGAGCTCGCTCTGCTCGACGACTCGGAGGAGAACCGGAGTGCGCTCGAGACGGCAGCGGCGCGCACCCTCGAGGCCTACCGCGGCGCGGCGACCGAGCTCAGCCGGCTGCGCGCCGGCTGGGCGGCCGAGCTCGCTCTCCGGCTCGGCAAGGAGCTCGCCGACCTCGCCCTGGCACGGGCACGCTTCGCCGTCAGTCTCGAGACCACCCGGCGCGCGGGGAGCGCGCTCGAGATCGAGGGCGCCGGCGTCGAGTTCGGTCCGCACGGGTTCGACCGCGTAGTTTTCCAGTTCGCACCCAATCCCGGCGAACCGATGATGCCGCTGGCGCGCATCGCCTCCGGCGGCGAGCTGGCGCGGGTCTCGCTCGCCCTGCAGCTCGCGGCGCGCGGCGAGGAGGTCGCTGGCGGACCGACGATGGTCTTCGACGAAGCCGACGCCGGTGTCGGCGGCGCCGAGGGCTCGGCGCTCGGCAAGAAGCTGCGCCGGCTGGCGAAGCGCGGTCAGATCCTCGCCGTCACCCACCTGCCGCAAGTGGCGAGCTGCGGTCATGTGCAGCACCGGGTGACCAAGCGGGTGCGCGGCGGGCGCACCTTCGCCGATGTCGAGCGCCTCGAGCGCGCGGAACGCGTCGCCGAGCTGGCGCGGATGCTCTCCGGCGAGAAGGTGACGCCGCTGTCGCTGTCGCACGCCGAAGAGATGCTGATCGCGGCCGGAGAGAAGCGATGACGCCGGCCGAGACGCTCGCGGCGGGCGGACTGCTCGCCTTTCCGACCGAGTCGAGCTACGGCCTCGGCGTCGATCCGCGCGACCCGCGGGGCGTCGAGGCGATCTTCCGCCTCAAGAGCCGCGAGCGCGGCAAGGCGCTGCCGGTCGTCGCGGCGGACCTCGCGCAGCTGCTCGCCCTCGGCGTCGATCCGGCGGCGGAGGCCCTGGCCTGGGCGAAGCCGCGCTGGCCGGCGGCCTTGACCGTCGTGCTGCCCATGGCCGCGCCGCTTCCGGCGAGCGCCGGCGCACCGGCGATCGCGGCCCGCATTCCCGCGCACGCAGGGCTGCGCGCCCTGCTCGCCGAGCTCGGCCATGCGCTCACGGCAACCAGCGCCAACCCGAGCGGCGAGCCGCCGCTCACCGATCCGCAGGAAGTCCGTTCCTGGCTCGCGGCTTCGAACGAGAAGTACCTCTTGCTCGACGACGGCCCGACGGCCGGCGGGCTTCCCTCGACCCTGGTCGAGCTGCGCGACGGGGAAGTCGTCATCCTCAGGAAGGGC
>JAGOCP010000154.1 GCA_017998715.1 Thermoanaerobaculia bacterium
TTCATGACCCAGCTCGGCAACGGCGATCTCGTCGTCACCGACTACTACAACCTCAACAACAACGGCTTCGGCGCGCTCTACCGCTTCCCGGTGAGTCCGCCCGCCGGCACGCCGCGCTTCGGCAGCTCGTATCCGGATCTGAATCCGTCGATCGACCAGACGGTGGAAGCGGGCTACTCCTACCCGTTCCAGATGTCCTTCACGCCGCACGGCATGTTCTCGATCACGCCGTTCACCCACGGCCAGGACGAGGCGGCCCCGGTCGGCGTGGGGGGCGTGCGGGTGGGCAAGTTCACCCATCCTTCGGCAGCGCCGGCGAACGACCTGCTCGTCGTCTGGACGCCCGGGCCGGCGAATGACCTCAACCGCCCGACGCCGATGCCGTACTACGACGCCGGGATCTACCTCGTTCCCGGCGGCAACCCGATCAGCGCGCCCAGCCAGCTCGTGCTGCTCAAGAACAGCCCGGCCTACAACGAGGCCTGGCCGCGCGCCGTCGTGCCGTACGCCGCGGTGCACGGCGTCGCCGAACCGGTGGACCTCCCTTGGTTGCCGAACGACGGCACGCTGCACGTCGAGCTCCCGGCGGGCACGCCGATGGGCCTCGTCGGCAGCTCGAGCCTCTACAAGCGGGAGAGCTTCCCCGGGCACGTGCCGTCGTGGAACAACTTCTTCGACGGCCTCGACGCTTTCAATACCGACGAGAACGACCAGTCGTCGAACTGGTTCTGGCAGGGCGCCGACGCCGGCAAGTACACGAACGCGGACATCTGGGCGATCCGCATTCTGTCGATGGAGGCGAACACCCACTTCTCGTACGGCCCGCACGAGGGCAAACACTTCTACAACCACGCCGGCGAGCGGCTGCGGATCCTGGGCGAGATTCCGGTGCGCAAGACCAACGCGCAGGGGCAGCCGGTTCTCGACCCGGAGGGCAATCCGGACACGAGCTTCCTGGCGAAGATCCCTGCCGACACTCCGTTCACTTTCCAGACCCTCGACCGGCGCGGGCTGGTGCTCAACATGTCGCAGACCTGGCATCAGGTGCGGCCGGGCGAGGTGCGGCAGAACTGCGGCGGCTGCCACGCGCACAGCCTGCAGCCGCTCGCCTTCGAGAGCACGGCGGCGGCGGCGCCCGGCTACCAGGTCCACGACCTCGCGGCGACGACCCCGCTGCTGACCCGCGACGCCGGGGGCAACCCCGGCCTGATCGTGCTGCAACAGCCGGCGGTCGACGTCGAGTTCTACCGCGACATCCGGCCGCTCCTGCAAAGGAGCTGCGTCTCCTGCCACACCGGCACGAACCCGACGCCACCGGGAAATCTCGTCCTCGACGACCTGGCGCTCCACGCCGGCCTGCCGGGCGACTACAAGCGGCTCGCGGACGACGGGGCTGCCGATTGGGGCTATCCGCCGGTCATCAACAACGGCACCTGGCGGCAGACCAACGCCAGCCGCTACATCCGCGCCTTCCAGAGCCGGCGGAGCCTCCTCACCTGGAAGATCTTCGGTCAGCGCCTCGACGGTTGGACGAACGCCGACCATCCGACCGAGAGCGTTCCTGGCAACGCCGCGACACTGCCGCCGGGAACGAATCTCTCGGCCGTCGACCTCGACTTCACCGGCACGATCATGCCGCCCGCAGGGAGCGGAGCGACGCCTCTCTCCGAAGACGAGAAGATGACCATCGCGCGCTGGATCGACCTCGGCTGCCCGATCAACACGGGTGAGCAGTACGGCCAGGGGACGGTCGGCTGGTTCCTCGACGATCACAGACCCACGATCGAGGTGAGCGCGCCGCGCGCCGGCTACGGCCCGGCGGCGATTCCGGCAATTCGCTTCGGCCTCGTCGACGCCTACTCAGGGATCGATCTCGCGACGCTGGACGTGCGCGCCGACTTCTCCGTCGCCGGCCGCCCCGCGAACGCCCAGCTCGCCGATCTCGCGCAGCCGGTCGGCCCGGCCGGTGACCGCATCTGGCAAATCCCTCTCGGCGCGCCGCTCCCCGAGCTCTGGAAACGCGACCTCCGCGTGAGCGTCCGCGACGTCGAAGGCAACATCACCCGCGTCGTCCGCACCATCTCGACGATCCCCGACGGAACCCTCTTCGCCGATGGTTTCGCCACGGGCACCACCTCCGCCTGGTCCGCGACCGCGCCGTAGCGCCCGCATGAAGTGCCGATGCTCCCCGCAGCTGGGGACATGCTGAAGCCCGTCGCCATCGCCGCGTTCGCCCTACTGAACCCGCCGGGCTGGAGCGTGTCCCCGGCGTACTTCGAGATTGGAACCGATGAGGTTCATCGGGCGCCTGTCCTACCCGTAAAACAGGCTCGGCCTCGCCTAGCGGGCCTGGCGTAGACTTGCGCCATGGAATCGACTGCGGTGGCGCTGGCCGGGGCGACCGCTTTCGCCCGAGCCATGCGACCTGAGCTGCCTGTCGTCGAAGACGGACTCCTCGCCCTGCGCAAGCTCCTCGCGCGGGCAGAGGTGCCCTACGCCCTCGTAGGCGGGGTGGCGGTGATCCACCATGGCTACGTCCGGGCGACACGCGATCTCGATCTTCTGCTCGCGCGTGAGGACCTCACCCGCCTCGTCCCGCATCTCGCCGAGTTCGGATTCGAGCAGAGCGCCACGAACCGGCTGCGCCATGTCGAGAGTGGCGTCGACGTCGACCTGCTCTTCGCCGGCGATCCCCGCCCGCGACCGGGCGCGCCACCCTACCCGAAGCCGCGGGATCTCGGGCGCAGCCCGCGCGAGGACGATGTCGTCGACCTCCCCGGCCTCGTCGACCTGAAGCTCGTCGCGGGCCGGCACCAGGATCTCGCCGATGTCGTCGCGCTCGTGAAGCCGCTCGACGAGTTCGGGTACCTGGAGCTCGAGGCCGCCTTGAGACCCGAGTTGCGCGGCCAGCTCCACCGTCTGCGCCGCGACGCCCTCGACGAGCTCGAACTCGACCGCCGCTCGCTCTGAGCGCCCGCGAAGCCGCCGGGAGATTGGTGGCGAAAACGGGTGACAGTATGGCCTTCACTCAGCGAGCGGCGATCAGCTCGATCGTCGCGCGATGCTTCGCTGCGGACAGAGAGGCGTCACCCGTGAGGAGCGGGGCCGCGAGGAGCTCGGCGAGGGCGACGTAGACGGCGTCGTAGATCGTCAGATTCTCCCGCAACTCCCAGGCTCGCGGCAGGAGCAGGGCGTGGGCGTACCGCTCGAGCGGTAGATCGGCGAGGTCGCGGAGCGCGGCCTCGGCGCGCGCCGCGTCGATGAGCCGCGCGCGCTCGTAGCGTCGCAGGACCTGGGCGACCTCGACGTCGAGCAGCTCGGGCGCGTGCAGCGTCTCGGCTGGGTCGAAGACCCGCGCGCCGACGGCCGCTCCGCGCTCGGCGCCGAGCAGCAGCTCGACCGCCGCCGAGGCGTCGAGGACGATCACTTGGAGCCGCGGGCGCCGCTGGAGCCGCGAGCGTCGCGCTCGGCGCGCAACGCATGCGCCGCGGGCTCGGGGAGCTTGACCGCTGGCCGCGACCGCAGCCGCTCACGGAGCTCCCCGGGCGTCGGCCGCTCGGCGGCTTTGCGCAGATCGACCAGCAGATAGTCCGAAAGTGACATGCCGGCCTCGGCCGCGCGGGCCTTGAGCCGCCGGTGAATCGCCTCGGGCACGTTGCGGATCTGGATCATGACGGACATGCGCTCAGCATAGGAACATGTGCGGAGCATGTCAACGCATCTTCGATCCCAGGGCCGGCGTATTGTTCGGTCCATTCAAGGCAAGGACGGAAAGGCGGCGGCGTATCTGGCACGACCCCGCAAGAAACTCGCCGTGGGAGTCGGCAGGCACAGCAGCCGGTCAGGCGGCGCGCGGATCGATCTCGCGCGCGATCTTCGACGCCGTCGCGAGCTCGGCCTTGCGCAGATCGAAGGCCAACTTGAGATGCAGCCAGCTCTCGGCGTCGCCGCCGAAGTAGCGCGCCAGGCGCATTGCCGTGTCGGGCGTCACCGACCGACGCTCGCGGACGATGTCGTTGATCCGTGGTGCCGGCACGCGGAGCGCCACCGCCAGCGCGTGTGCGCTCAGTCCGAGCGGCACGAGAAACTCCTCGCGCAGGACCTCTCCCGGATGGATCGGCTGCATTCCGTTCTTCGGCATGTCGTTTCCCTTCAATGGTAGTCCACGATCTCGACTGCGAAGGCATCGCCGCTCGACCAGCGAAAGCAGATGCGCCACCGGTCGTTGATCCTGATGCTTTGCTGCCCCAGGCGGTCGCCGCGCAAAGCTTCGAGCCGGTTCCCGGGCGGAGAACTCTGGAATTCGAGAGTTCGGGCGGCATGGAGCATCGCGAGCTTGCGCCGAACCACGATTGCATACACGATCCGGAAACGACCATGCGAACCCTCCGAACCCTCCAGAGTGCCAGCCGGCTCGCTGCTGTCCTCTCCCTCCTGTTGGTTGCCCCCGCCCTCGCCACCTCCTCCGATACCCCGCAGGAGTTGGCGGTGCCGCCGGGGGGCGACATCCCGGCGAAGTTCGAGGTCGCGGAGGAGAGCTTCGACCACCACCGGCGCGAGGTCGAGATCGCCATGCGCGACGGCGTGAAGCTCCACACGGTGATCCTGATCCCGAAGGCGGCGGGCGGCGAGGGCACTGCCGGCAAGATGCCGATCCTGCTCACCCGCACGCCCTACGACGCCGACAAGGCCACCAGCCGCGCGGCGAGTCCCCGCCTGCAGGCGGTGGTCTCTTCGGCCGACGACGTCGTGGCCCTCGCGGGCTACATCCGGGTCTTCCAGGACGTCCGCGGCAAGTACGGCTCGGAGGGCGAATACGTGATGAACCGCCCCCTGCGCGGGCCGCTGAATCCGACCGCCGTCGACCACGCGACCGACACCTGGGACACGATCGACTGGCTGGTGAAGAACGTCCCGGAGGCGAACGGCCGGGTCGGCATGATCGGCACCTCTTACCCGGGGTTCCTGGTCCTGATGGGTCTCTTCGATCCCCATCCGGCGTTGAAGGTTGCGGTACCCGTCAACCCGATGGTCGACTGCTGGATCGGCGACGACTGGTTCCACAACGGAGCTTTCCGCCAGGGGATGGCGCTCTATGTCTACGAGCAGACGGCGGGGAGGAAGAACGACTTCGATTTCTGGACCGGCTCCTACGACGACTACACCCGCTTTCTGGCCGCAGGCTCGGCGGGCGCGCTCGGTCGCGAGATGGGCATGGAGCAGTTGCCGTTCTGGCGCCGCCTCACCCAGCACCCGGCCTACGACAGCTACTGGCAGGAGCAGGCGGTCGACCGGCTGCTTCGCAGCGAGCCCCTCACCGTGCCGACGATGCACGTCGGTGGCCTCTGGGATCAGGAGGACATCTACGGCGCCCTCGCGAGCTATGCCGCGCTCGAGGCCAAGGACACGGCCAACGATCGCAACTTCCTGGTGCTCGGCCCTTGGCGCCACGGCGGCTCGAACGGCGATGGCCGCTCGCTCGGGGCGCTCCGCTTCGACGGCGACACCGGGCTCACCTTCCGCCGCGACGTCCTGCAGCCGTTCCTCGACCGGTATCTGAAGGACGCCCCGAAGTCTGGCGCAGCCCAGCCGCCGCAGGCGCCGGTGCTTGCCTACCAGACCGGCGCCGACCGCTGGCAGCGCTACGAGCGCTGGCCGCAGAGTTGCGGCACCGGCTGTCCGGGCGCCTCCCGCAAGCTCTATCTCGAGCCCGGCTTCGGCCTCGGGTGGAGCCCGCCGTCGGAGGGGTCGGAGGGGTCGGCGACCCCCTCCAGATCGCTCCCGGCCGCCGACGCCTTCGTCTCCGACCCGGCGAAGCCGGTCCCGTATCGGCAGCGCCCGGTCCGGCCGATGTGGGCCGACGACTCGACCTGGGGCCAGTGGCTGGTCGACGACCAGCGTTTCGCCTCGGACCGCACGGACGTCCTGGTCTACGTCTCCGACGTTCTCAGCGCGCCGCTCGCGGTCGCGGGCTCGCCGGTCGCGAATCTCTTCGCCTCCACCACCGGCACCGACGCCGACTGGGTGGTGAAGGTGATCGACCTCTACCCCGACGAGGTCCCCACCCAGCCCGGGCTCGGCGGCTACCAGTTGGCCGTCTCGATGGACATCCTGCGCGGCCGCTATCGCGAGAGCTTCGAGAAGCCCTCGCCGATCCCCGCCGACAGCATCGAGCGCTACCGCTGGACCCTGCCGGCCGTCCACCACGTCTTCGGCCCGGGTCACCGCGTCATGGTCCAGATCCAGTCCACCTGGTTCCCGCTCTACGACCGCAACCCGCAGACCTGGGTCGACAACATCTTCTTCGCCCAGCCCGCCGACTACCTCCCTGCCACCCACCGCGTGTTTCGCAGCGGCGCGACCGCGAGCTTTGTCGAGCTGCCGGTCGTCGGGGTGGAGTAGCGCGACGCTCACTCCGGCCCCCCTTGGCGCGGGAGTCGATGGCGTGGTGCGAAAGCGTGCGACGGCGCGGGCAACTCCTTCAGACCCAACTCCCAAGCACAGTGCCTGCCAAGCACAGTGCCAGCTGCCAAGCACAGTGCCAGCCGATTTTCGGAATCTCCGAACCGAGGCGGGAGGCTTCAGGCTCCTCCTGCATGGCGGGCTCGCAAGTTCAGCTTTTGCCGTGGTTTGGACCGAAGAGCGGATGGCACCTCGTCGCAGGCTCGCGATTGAGAACCGGTTCGGCGAAGCCGCCCGCTCGACGTCGATCGAGAACGATCCCGCCCGCATGCCGGGACGAGGAACAAGAAGGATGAGAACCGCATAGGCTCCTTCCGATGCCCACTCAGACCTCCCCGGACGCCCGCGTCGTCGCTTTCCATCGCCTTCACACCTCCGGCTGTTTCGTCATGCCCAATCCGTGGGATGCGGGGAGCGCGCGGGCGCTCGAGCAGCTGGGCTTCCCGGCGTTGGCGACGACCAGCGCCGGCTGCGCCTGGACCCTGGGCCGGAGCGACAACCGGATCACGCTCGATGAAGCGCTCGCCCACCTCCGGGCCATCGCGGCGGCCGTTTCGGTGCCGGTGAACGCCGACTTCGAGGGCGGTTTCGCGGTGGAACCGGAGCGCGTCGCCGGGAATGTGAAGCTCGCCGCGGCCACCGGCGTCGCCGGACTCTCGATCGAGGACTCGACCGGCGACCCAGCTCACCCGCTCTACGATTTCGAGCTCGCCGTGGAGCGGATCCGCGCCGCGCGGTCTGCGATCGACGAGAGCGGTATCGGCGGGGGAAAGGGGATCGTTCTCACCGCGCGCTCCGAGGGGTTCCTCTGCGGGCGCCCCGACATCGACGAGACCGCCCGGCGACTTGCTGCCTATTCCGCTGCCGGCGCCGACTGCCTCTACGCGCCGCGCATCACGACCGCCGCCGAGATCTCGACGCTCGTCGCAGCAGTCGCGCCCAAGCCGCTCAACCTGCTGATCAACGCACCGTTCCTGACCGTCGCGGAAGCGGCGGCGATGGGTGTGCGGCGCATCAGCGTCGGCGGCACTCTGGCGCGCACCGCCTGGGCCGGATTTCTCGCCGCCGCGACCGAGATCGCCGAGGAGGGCACCTTCTCGAAGTTCGAGCACCTGCCGAACGTCGACGCGCTGCTGCGCTAGCCCGGGCGCCCGCATCGTCGAATCTCATCGCCTGCGCGCCTAGGGCCCCGACAGGAGAGGTTCCCGCCTTAGCGGAGCTGCTCCCCGATCGCGCCCGAAGAAGGTGCCGAAAAAGGTGCCACCTGCCGAAAAAGGTGCCACCCGATTTCCGAAAAAGGTGCCACTCGATTTCCGAGGGAACACCCGGTGCCAGATAGCCGGACTCGCTTTCGTCTTAACTGTCGATGGCAAGAAGACTACGGTACATACCGCCCGGAGGATCCCTGGTCGAAATCACCTGCCGGACGATCCAGGGCCGCATGCTCCTGCGCCCCTCGTCGGGCATGAATGACGTCATCCGGGGTGTTCTGGCCCGTGCCGCGCGCCTGGCAGGCCTTGCGGTTCACGCGCCTGTTTTTCTGTCCAACCACTACCACCTTCTCGCCTCCGTTGCCGATTCCCAGCAGCTCGCCAAGTTCATGAACTACCTCAACTCGAATCTCGCCCGGGAGGCCGGGCGCCTCGTCGGGTGGCGCGAGAAGTTCTGGGGCAGGCGCTTCCAGGCGGTCATCGTCTCCGACGAGGAAGAGGCCCAGGTGGGCCGGCTGGCGTACGTCCTGGCGCAAGGCGTCAAGGAAGGGCTCGTCGCCTCGCCCTTCGACTGGCCCGGGGTCCATTGCGCCCAAGCCCTGACCGAAGGGACCGCCATTTCTGGCCGCTGGCACGACCGGACCCTTGAATTCAGGGCTCGGCGCAAGGGGATTGCGTTCGATCCTTCGGCTTTCATCGAGCAGGAAGTGCTCGAGCTCACGCCCCTCCCCTGTTGGAAATCGCTCTCGCCGGAGGAGTATCGAGCTCGCGTCCTGCAACTGATCGAGGCCATCGAGGCTGACGCCCG
>JAGOCP010000155.1 GCA_017998715.1 Thermoanaerobaculia bacterium
ATCTTCGGCACGTCGAAGTTGACCACGTGCGAGAGCGCCTCGACGTCGATGCCGCGCGCCGCGATGTCGGTCGCCACGAGAATCTTGTAGCGCCCGTTCTTGAAGCCGGTGAGAGCTTCGGTGCGCTGCGCCTGGCTGCGGTTGCCGTGGATGCGGGCGACCTTGACGTGGCGCTTCTCGAGCTGCTCGAAGACGCGATTGGCGCGGTGTTTGGTGCGGGTGAAGACGATCGCGTTGGCGATCTCGCCGCGCTCGAGCAAAGTGGCGAGGAGCGGCGTCTTCAGCTCCTGGGCCACCGGAAACACGGACTGGGTGATGCCGGTCGCCGGCGCGGACTTGCGCTCGATCGAGATCATCGCCGGGTCCTTGAGCATCTCGCGCGACAGCTCGATGATCGGATAGGGCAGGGTGGCCGAGAAGAACAGGGTCTGGCGCTTGGTCGGCAGATGCTTGAGCACCCGGCGGATGTCCGGCAGGAAGCCCATGTCGAGCATCCGGTCGGCCTCGTCGAGAACCAGCACCTCGAGCCCTTCGAGCTTGGCGTACTTGTACTGGAAATGGTCGAGGAGCCGCCCCGGCGTGGCAACGAGGACGTCGACGCCGCTCCTGAAGGCATGCTCCTGCGGGCCCATGCCGACGCCGCCGTAGATCGCCGCGCCGGAGAGGGGAGTGTGCACCGCGAGGTCGCGCAGGTGCTCGTCGATCTGCGCTGCGAGCTCGCGGGTGGGCGTGAGGATCAGGGCGCGCGTGATGCCGCGCTTCTTGCCCATCAGCCGGTTCAGGATCGGCAGCAGGAACGCCGCGCTCTTGCCGCTGCCGGTCATCGCGCAGGCGAGGACGTCGCGACCCTCGAGGGCCGGCGGAATGGCGTCGTTCTGGATCGGAGTCGGGCGGGTGAAGCCCAGCGACTTCACGCCCTTGAGCAGATCGGGGTGAAGGTCAAACGTGGAAAAAGCCATGCGAACAACTCTTCTTTCTGTGCGGCGACGCGGTCCGCGTGCGGACGGCGGAGTGCCGCTCGATTTGATTCCGGCGAGACTTGGAGGGGGTGAAAACGGGGACTGCCGGAGAGGCCGCCGTCCGGGCGTCGGGCGCCCGTAGAGAAGTCAGCTGCCTCGTGACAAAGACGCTACGAGCGGCAACGAACAGAGGCATTATGGCACATATCGGCTGCGGCCCGTCGGGTGGTCTCGGCGGACCGGAGGTGCGGCGCCGCCGCCTGTGCGACTCCGGCGAGCGTGTATCCTCTGGGTCTGATGATCGAACGAACGGTTTTCTTCGGCACGCCGGAGTTCGCGGTGCCGGCGCTGAGGGCGCTTGCGGCGAGCGAGTTCCGGCCGGTGCTGGTGGTATCGCAGCCGTCGCGCCCGGCCAAGCGCGGGCAGCGGATGACTGAGCCGCCGGTTGTGGTGGCGGCGCGCGACCTGGGAATTCCGTTCGCCCAGGTGGAGAAGGTGCGCGATCCGGCCTTCCTCGCCCGCCTTGCCGAGCTGGCCCCCGGCGTTGCTGTCGTCGTGGCCTTCGGTCAACTCTTTCCGCGCGCGCTGCTCGATCTGCCGCGCCTCGGCTGCATCAATCTGCACGCTTCGCTCCTGCCGCGCTGGCGCGGCGCGGCACCGATCCAGGCGGCGATCGCCGCCGGCGACACGGTGACCGGAGTGACGACGATGAAGATGGAGGAGGGCCTCGACAGCGGGCCGACGCTGCTCACCGCCGAGCTCGCAATCGGCCGGCGCGAGACTGCAGGGGAGCTCTCGCGGCGCCTCGCCGACCTGGGGGCACCTCTCCTGGTAGAGACGCTTCGCGGCGTCGCCGCGGGCACTCTCGTCGCCAGGTCGCAAGATGAGTCGCGCGTCACCCTTGCCGCCAAGATCAGAAAAGAAAAAGCTCGAACAAGGTGGGACCTGGAAGCCGAGACGCTGGTGGATCTGGTTCGGGCGTTTCAGCCCTGGCCCGGGGCTGAGCTGCCGTTCGGCGAGGAGTGGGTCAAGGTCCTTCAGGCGAGCTCGGCTGCGGAGCACTACGGGACGGCTGCCGGCATCGTCGTCGCGATCGAAAAGGAGCGCGTGCTGGTGTCGACCGGCGGTGACTCGGTGCTCGCCATCGAGCGCGCGCAGCGCGCCGGCCGCGGGCCGGTCTCCGGCGGCGATCTCGCTCGGGGTCTCCACCTCGGCTTGGGAGACCGGCTGATTTGACCCCTAGCGGAAAGTCTCTGCCTGCGGTCGGCAAGAGCGGCCCACCGAGCGGGAGTACCAAGACGGTGCGCGGTGTCCGGAGCCAGGCGGTTTCGATCGTCGAGCGCGCTCTGGTGTCGCGCGCGCCGGTCGACGCCGAGCTCGCGGCGCTAGGGAGGTCGTTCGACGAGCGCGACCAGGCGCTGCTGCGCGAGATCGTTTTCGGCACGCTGCGCTGGTTGAAGCGCCTCGATCAGGTGCTGGTCGCGGCGAGCGGCCGGACCTTCGAGCAGATTCAGCCGGCGCTCCTGCCGGTGCTGCGGGTCGCCGCCTACCAACTTCTCTTCCTCGATCGCGTTCCCGCGCACGCCATCGTCAGCGAAGCGGTCGACGAGGCGCTGCGGCGCAGCCACAAGGGGGCAGGCGGTTTCGTCAACGCCGTCCTCCGACGCGTCGCCGCGAAGCCCGAGCTCGCCGCATGGGCGGTCGCCGCAATCGAGCCGGTCGAGCGCCTGGCGATCGAGACCAGCCATCCCGAGATCCTCGTTCGCCGCTGGCTCGAGCAGTACGGAGAACCGGGAACGCGAGCTCTCCTCGAAGCCAACAATCGACAAAAGCCGATGCACTTGCTCGCCTTCCAGGCGAAGGGCGGACGCGAACTCCTCGCCGCGAATCTCAGCGCGGAAGGGGTCGAGACCGAGCCGAGCCGAATCTCCGCCCAGGGACTGATCGTCCGCTCCGGCAACGCCTTGCGCACTGCGGCGTTCGCCCGCGGCGATTTCTACATCCAGGACGAGGTCGCGCAGCTCGCGGCCAACCTGCCCGTACCGCGCGCAGGCGAACGCGTGCTCGACGTCGCCGCAGCGCCGGGCGGCAAGGGGCTGGCGCTGCTCGCAGCGGAACCGGCGATTCGCTTGATCGCGGCCGACGTCGCCTTGCCACGCCTGGCGGCGCTCGCCGGCAATCACCGCCGGCTCCAAACCCACGCCGGAATCGTCGCCGCCGCCGCGGAGCGCACTCCCTTCAGTGGAGCTTTTGATCGCGTCGTGGTCGACTATCCCTGCACCGGCACGGGCACGCTGCGCAAACACCCGGAGTTGAAGTGGCGCTGGAGCGAGTCCGAGCTCGAGAGACTCGCGGCCCAGGCGCAGCGCCTCATGGAAGGCGCCGCGGTGGCCGTGACACCAGGCGGATTCCTGGTCGCGATCTCTTGTTCCCTCGAGCCGGAGGAAAACGAATCTGTCGGCGAGCGCTTCCTCGCGAGCGCTCCCGGCTTCCGCCGCACGTCGGCCGCAGGGCGCGTGCCGAAGGCTGCCGCGGCGGCCCGGAGTGGCGAGGGAATCTGGCGCTTTCTGCCGTCCGGCGATCATGACGGATTCACCGTCCAACTCTTCGAGCGCCTTTCCTGACGCCACGCGGGGATATCAGAAAACGCCGCGGAGCCCTGTATTGACAGGCTTCGGCAGTTGCCTTATCGTCACCGCCGTCATCGATTTCGATCGACAAAACCATTGCTACCGGGGAGGAAAGATGGCTGGAAAAGCCGACATCGTGGAGTACGTTGCTGGAAACGTGGACGGTCTGACCAAGAAGCAGGCGGGCGAGGCGTTCGACGCCGTGATCGAAGCGATCACCAAGGGCCTCAAGAAGGGCGATCGCGTTCAGATCCCCGGCTTCGGCAGCTTCAGCGTCGGCAAGCGCGCGGCGCGCAAGGGCCGCAATCCCGCGACCGGCGCCACCATCACCATCAAGGCCAGCAAGAACGCCCGTTTCAAGGCCGGCAAGGATCTCAAGGACGCGCTCAACAAGGGCAAGTAAGCCGCCCGCAGTTTCGGGCAGCCTGATTCGAAAGCCTCAATCGTCATCGTTTCCGATCTCACTGCCTGACGCCAGAAGCCCTGCGGAGATGGACTCGCCGCAGGGCTTTTGTGCGTCAGGCTAGCGCACGTCGCGATAGCGCGCCGCCAGTTGCTCGGGCGGCACGCCGCGCACGAACTGCGTCCAGATCCACCAGTTGCCGAGGACGGTGCGCAACGGCCCGCGGGCGGCGAAGCGCCGGACCGAGGTGGTGACCGGCGGGCGCAGGATGGCGATCGGCCCGGTTGGGCGCAAGCGCAGCATGAAGTCGAGATCCTCGAGCAGCGGCCACTCGCGGAATCCCCCCAGGAGCTCGAACCGGTCGCGTCGCACGAAGATCGCCTGGTCGCCCAGGGCGAGCCGGGTGAAACGTGAGCGCAGGCTGGCGATGCGCTCGCCGAGACGGTAGACCCAACCGCTTCCGCCGAAGCGGATCTCGAAGGCGCCGCCCGCGGCGCCTCCGGCGAGCGCTTGCCGCACGAGCTCGACGCCCCCTTCCGGGAGCAGGGTGTCGGCGTGCAGAAAGAGCAGGATGTCCTCGGGCTCGCCGCCCGACGGGTGGGTGGCTGCCGCCCCGCGATTCAGTTGCGGTCCGCGGCCGGGTGGGCCCGAGACGACGCGGGCGCCCATCTTCAGGGCGATTTCCACGGTACGGTCCCGGCTGCCGCCGTCGGAGACCACGACGTCATCGGCTTGCGCCATGGCGCCGGAGAGCGTCGCAGCGATCCCGCGCTCTTCGTCGAGTGCGGGGATCACGATCGAAACACGCGCGCGAGGGCGGGCCATGCGAGCCGCGGATGCTAGCATTCACCTGCAGCGCGGAGTCTCTCCTCGGCGCTGTCGCCCATGCCCAGCCAACCCCCCAAGCAGGCCCCGGACCCAGGCTTCTCCCATCTCGACGAGCGCGGCCGCGCGCAGATGGTCGACGTGTCGGCGAAGCCGGTCACGCGGCGCGTCGCCGAGGCCTCCTGCCGCCTGCTGTGTGGGCCGGAGACGGTCGTCCGGCTGTCCTCGCTGCCCAAAGGGGACGCCGTCGCCGTCGCCCGTCTCGCCGGCATTCAAGCGGCGAAGCGCACCGATGAGTGGATTCCCCTCGCCCACACCCTGCCGCTCGACAGCGTCGAGGTGACGATCGAGCCAGGAAACTCCGAAGTCCGGATTGCGAGCCGGGTGACCGTCACCGCGCGCACCGGGGCCGAGATGGAGGCGCTCGTCGCCTGTGCCGCTGCGGCCCTCGCGATGTACGACATGGTGAAGGCGATCGACCGCAGCGCGGTCGTCACCGATCTGCGTCTCGAGGCGAAGAGCGGCGGGCGGAGCGGCGACTTCCGTCGCGACTCTGACGAGAGCTCCGGATCATGATCGCCGCTGGCCTCGACCTGTTGCTCGGCGATGTCGGCCAACTCGGCGGGCGGCGCTACGGCTTGCTGGCGCACGGCGCCTCGGTCACTGCGGATTGCGTGCCGGCGCATCTGGCGCTCGCCGCCGCGGCAGCGCCGCCGGCGCGGCTCTTCGGTCCGGAGCACGGCTACTACGGCGTCGAGCAGGACATGATCCCGAGCGCCAGCCAGCGCGACCCGTGGACCGGTATCGATATCGTGTCGCTCTACGGCGACGACGAGCGCTCGCTGCTACCGCGTCGCGAGGCTTTCGCCGGCCTCGATCTCCTGCTCATCGACCTGCAGGACATCGGCACGCGCTACTACACCTACGCCGCGACGGCGGTCTGGGCGGCGGAGGCGGCGCGCGCCGCCGGCTGTGAAGTCTGGATCCTCGACCGCCCGAACCCCCTCGGCGGTGAGCTGATCGAGGGCAATCTGCCGCGGCCCGGCTTCGCCTCGTTCGTCGGCGCTTTCCGCCTGCCGGTGCGCCACGGCCTCACTCTGGGGGAGATCGTGCGCCTGGAGGCTCGCCGGCGGCAGTGGGGTCGCGAGCCGAAGGTCATCGAGGTGATGGGCTGGCGCCGAGGCGACCTCTGGCCGGCGACCGGTCGCCCCTGGATCGCGCCGTCGCCGAACATGCCGACCTACGAGACGGCGCTGGTCTACCCCGGTCTCTGCCTGCTCGAAGCGACCGAGGTCTCCGAAGGGCGCGGCACGACGCGGCCCTTCCTCCTCTTCGGCGCCCCCGGCCTGCGCCCGACGGCGCTTGCCGAGGCGCTCGCGCCGCTCGCGGAGATGGGCGTGGCCGCTCTCCCGACCTACTTTCGTCCGCAGTTCCAGAAGCACAAGGGGGAGATCTGCGGCGGCGTCGAGCTGGTGCTGCAGGACGAAACGAAGGTTCGCGCCTACCGACTCGGCCTCGAGATCCTCGTCGCCCTGAAGTCGGTGGCGCCGCAGCTCTTCCGCTGGCGCCAGGCGCCTTACGAGTTCGTCGCCGACCGCCCGGCGATCGACCTGCTCACCGGCAGCGACGACTTCCGGCGCGCCATCGATAGCGAGCCGGGCGCCGACCTCGGCGCCTGGATCGAAACGTTCGCAGCCGACGAACAGGAGTTCCGCGAGGAACGAGAAGAGATCCTCTTGTATCCAGAAGAAAGAAGCTCCGGTAAATGAAGACTCCGGTTCTCCTCTGTGTCGACGGTCCTGCAGCGCAGTTCGCGTCGCTTTTTGCCGCCGCGAAGGCGGCCGGCCTGCGCTTCGGCTGGCTGGTCCTGAACGCCCCGGTCGACCCGCCGCCGCCCCTCCAGGCACCCCCTTTACTGGAAGCTTTTCGCGCCGTGGCCGTCGGCGACGGCCGGTCGATCGCGATGAAGCCGATGAAGGGAAAGGCCGTCCTCCGGGATCTTCTGCGCGAGCACTTTCTCGGCGCCGACGTCGTCCTCGTCGCCGGCCTGGAGCTCTTTCCGCGCCTCGCGGCGCGGGGGGAGGGTCCCTGGAGCCTCGCGGAAAGCGCCACGGCCAGCCGCCTCTACACCACCGAAGAGCTCCTCGTCCGTCTGCGCAAGCCGGCAATGCGTTGGAAGAAGGAGTGAGCGGTCGAGCGATGCCCGAGCAGATCCCCGAAGCCATCCGATACTTCGTCCCCGGCCCGGTTTACGTCCTCGAAGAGGTTCGCGCGGCGATGCTGGCGCCGGTCGTCGGGCATCGCTCGCCCGAGTTCATGCCGGTCTACAAGCGGATCACCGAGGCGCTGAAGCCGGTCTTCCGCACCACGCGCGACGTCTACATGGCGACCTCGAGCGCGACGTTTCTGATGGAGGCGGCGCTCACCTCGCTGGTTTCCCGGGACGTTCTGCACCTCACCAACGGTGCTTTCTCCGAGCGCTGGTTCGACATCGGCAAGTCGCTCGGCCGCGAGGCCGACCAGATCGCCGCTCCCTGGGGGGAGATCGTCGACCCGGCGCTCGTGCGCCAGGCCCTGCGCCGCAAGCGCTACGAGGCGGTGACGGTGGCGCACAACGAGACTTCTACCGGCGTCGTCAACCCGCTGGCGGAGATCAGCCGCGTGGTGCGCGAGGAGTCGGACGCGCTGCTGCTCGTCGACGCCGTCTCGTCGCTCGCCGGCGCGCCGGTCGAGACCGACGCCTGGGAGCTCGACTTCGTCTTCGCCGGTTCGCAGAAGGGCCTGGCGACGCCGCCGGGGCTCACTGTCTTCACCTTCTCGCAGCGCGCCGAAGAGCGAGCGGCGGCCATCCCGCATCGCGGCTACTACGGCGACCTGCTGCGCTACCGCGACAAGCACCGCGAGGGCGGGCCGATCACTACGGCGGCGGTGTCGATCGCCTGGGCGCTCGACCTGCAGCTCGAGCGTATCGCCCGCGAGGGGATCGAGGCGCGCTGGGCGCGCCACGCCGCGATGCAGAGCCAGACCGATGCGTGGGCAAAGGCGCACGGCTTCGCCTTCGCTTCGGCGGCGAATGGCCGCTCGGCGACAGTCAGTTGCCTGCGCCCGCCTGCGGGCGTCGAGGCGCGCGCCCTGGTCGCAGCGCTCAAGAAGAGAGGCTTCACGCTCGGTGGCGGCTACGGCCGCTTCAAGGACTCGACCTTTCGCGTCGGGCACATGGGAGAAGTTCAACCAACGGACCTCGCGGCACTGCTGGCCGCGATCGCAGAGGAGATTGCCTCATGACTCGAATTCTGATTGCCGATCCACTGGAGGAGTCGGGCCTCAAGATCCTGCGCGCCACCGGAGCGGACGTGAAGGTGGTCGCTGCCGACGAGCGCGCACGCCTGCCTGAGCTGGTGGCCGAAGTCGATGCGCTGGTCGTCCGCAGCGCCACCAAGGTGACTCGGGCTTTGCTCGAGGCGGCGCACAAGTTGCGCGTCGTCGGCCGTGCCGGCGTCGGCGTGGACAACGTCGATGTCGACGCCGCCACCGAGCGCGGCGTGCTGGTGGTGAACGCGCCCAATGCCAACCTGGTCTCGGCGACCGAGCACA
>JAGOCP010000011.1 GCA_017998715.1 Thermoanaerobaculia bacterium
AGCTGCCGAAGCGCGGCGTGCCGGCGGGCGGACTCACCGGGAAGCGGTAGAGCGCGCCGAAGCCGTTGTTGTTGAGGTTGTAGTAGTCGGTGACGACGAGATCGCCGTTGCCGAGCTGGGTCATGAAGTGAAACGCCTGCGGGCTGCGGAACGCCGAGACGATCGGCTCCCAGGCGCGGCCGTCGGGCTGGATCGCCCAGATCCCCCACAGGCGCTGGTCGCGCAGACCCTGATCTTCGTGCGAAGAGAACATCAGGCGGCCGTCGCGGAGGATCGTCGAGTGGAGCGCCGACGAGACCGACATCGGCGCGATCGGCGTGACGTTCTTGCCGTCCGCGTCCATCACGTAGAGCTGCAGTGTCGGCGCGGTGTACCCCTTCTGCGGCCAGAAGCCGTTGCGATTCGAGGTGAAGGCGATCCGGCCGCCCGGCAGCGGGCAGGGGCCGAGGTTGAGAATCCCGTAGCCCAGGCGGTCGAAGCCGGCGGGCGGGTTGAGCGGGTTCGACTCGTTCCAGTTGCCGCCGCCGGTATTCGGCGTGAACTCGCCGTGGGTGAGCTGCTGGATCTGCCGCGTCGCCAGGTGAATGCGGAAGATGTCCGAACCCCGGTAAGGCAGCCAGTCGCGCTGATAGTTGAGCTGTGCTGTGCGCACGTCGTAGAAGTAGGCGTAGTAGACCCACTGGGCGTCGAACGAGACGAACGGGTCGGTCACCGCGCCGTTGCCGCCGGCGACCAGGAGCTCCGCGGTGCCGTTCGGATGCAGCAACATCAGATCGGCGCCAGGGTCGATCCGCGCCGGATGGAAGACCTCGGGCCAGGTGCTGTTCACGTTGTCGCCGAAGCGCGGCTGGCGGACGTAGACGATGTCGTAGGTAACCGCAGGGGCCGCGGCGGCCGGGATCCATCCGCAGAAGGCGACGAGGGCGAACCGACTGGCGGCGCGCGCGAGCGGCGAGGGAAGCCGAGATCGCAGGAGCATCGGCAGATCGTGGAGGAAGCCGCCTACTGGCGCTAGGGAATGCTGCATATTCGGTGAGAGACGAAATCTCGGGACCCGGTACCGGCCCGCCCGGACTCCGCTCTTGTTCCCCGCCATGCGGATCCTCGAGAACCCCGCGATCCGCGCCATCGCCGACCGCGTCCGCGCACGGGAAGAGTCCGCCACGCTGACCCAGGAGCTGCGCGAGCAGGCGCCTGCTGCGCCCTTGGCTGCAGAGAGAATCTCGACCTCGTCATGACCCATCGCGAGGCCGCATCCCGCGTTATGGGTGTGGGGAGTTTCGCAGTCGGGCGGCGTCAGACTCGGTAGTCTGGCCGAAATCGGTTCGCTGAAGGCGCTTCACCAAAGGGGAGGGTCGAGATGAAGGCCAATTCGAAGAGGAGCTTTGTTCTCGCGGCGTTACTGGCCATCGTCTGCCTCGGGCTCCTGGGTCGTTCGGTGTCGGCGACCGATGGCGGCGCTCGGCTTGGCGTCGTGGGGATCTTCAGCGACGGCTTCGAGAGCGGCGACACGTCGGCCTGGAGCACCACGTTCCCAGGGGTTCTGGTCACGACGCACGGCATGACCCTGCCGGCCGCCCATCCGCGGCTCTGGTTCGATCCGACCCGGCTCGCCCGCGCCCGCACCTGGTTCGCGAGCCACCCCTTCACGCCGCCGACGAACGAGGACAGCGCCGGCGGCTACGGCGACGTCGCGCTGCACGGGCTGCTCTCCGACAACGCCAGCGGCTCGTGCACGACGGCGATCAACTGGGCGCTGGGCAGGCTCGGCGACCTCGCCGACACCGGCGGCGTCGCCTGCGATCCTTGCCGCTGGACGGGCGAGCAACTGATCCTCGTCTACGACTGGTGCCACGCTTACTTGACGCCGAGCCAGCGGGACAGCTTCGTGGCCGGGATCTCCACCGGCCTCCAATCGTGGAGCCAGGAGGCCTGGGGCGGGCCGCTGATGTACCAGAACAACTACTACTGGGGCTACCTGCGCAACGAGCTCGAGTGGGCGATCACCTCCTACGAGGAGAACCCCGTCTGGGCGGAGGACATGCTGGACTGGGTGTTCACGAATCGCCTCGCCAACACTTTCAATCCATCGACCCTTGCGGCCGGCAAGAGCCGGGGTGGAGTCGCCTACGAAGGCTCTGAGTACGGACCGGTCGTCGGCGCCTACCCGTTGATCCCGTTCACCACTGCGGGTCTCATGGGTCGAAACCTCTACGAGGAGACTTCCTTCTGGTGGGAGTTCGTCTACGCCCTGATCCACTCCACCACGCCGGCGCCCACTGCCGTTCCCGGGGTCACCGGCACCGGCTACACGGTCTTTCCGTTCAGCGACGACGAAGGGTGGAACGAACGGTTCCAGGCGCAGACGCACTACTTTCCCGACTTCATGGTGGCTTCGGCGTCGTATTGGCCGACGGCTGCCGTCGGCCGGCATGCGCGCCAGTGGGCCAACATGGTGGGCATCCTGCCGTGGCGGCACGTGCAGGCGGTCGATGTGGCCAACTCGCCGCTCGCCTTCACCGGCCTGCCGCTCGACTTCTACGCCGCGGGCCCGCGCTACTTCTACGGCCGCAATGCCTGGGGAGCCAATTCGACGGCCTTTCAGCTGCAGTTGGGCGATGCCGCCGAGAGCACGATCGGCCATCAGCACGGCGACTACGGCACCTTCCAGATCTGGCGCGCAGGCCGCTTCGTCTCGCACGAGACGGCCGGCTATTCCGGGGACCCCTCCACCGAGGTCGTGGGCTACGCGGGCGCCGGCTCGGTCGACAGCGCGACCGGCATCGCCCACAACACGGTGCTGGTGAACGGGCTGAATCCCGGGCCCCAGTATGCGGACCGGCAGGCGAGCGTGGAGCGCCTCGAGTCGCAACCCGACTACGCCTACGCCGTGGTCGACCTGGTTCCTCCGGCCAACCAGCTTCAGGAGTGGCGCCGGGAGTTCGTCTTCGTGCGCCCGCTCGAGACGCTGGTGATCCTCGATCGCCTGCAGACGGCGAGCGCCGTGGCGACGAAGACGTTTCTCAATCACTGCGAGACCAACCCGGCAGTCTCCGGCAACAATGCCGCGACCTGCACCGTGGGATCGCAGGCGCTGGTCATGACGACTTTGTTGCCCGCCCAGCGCGTCTACCGCGTGGTGGATGAGGGCTCGCACGTCAACAGCCAGTACCGCATCGAGGTCGACACGACGCCCGGGACCACGCAGAGCTACATCCTGAACGTGCTGCAGGCCAAGGGGGCCGCGGACCCGAGCCTCTCGCCCGCGGTGGTGGACAACGGAACCTCGTGGACGGTGACGCTGGCAGCGGGGACGTCGATCACCTTCCAGAAGGGGATGACCTCGGCCGGCGGCTCGATCACCGTCGGCGGCGTCACGACGCCGTTCCGCAGCAACGTCCAGACGATGTCGGTTACCGCCGCCGGCCCCGCCTGGGGAGGATGATCTAAAAGGGGAGGGCACGCGCCCTCCCCTCAGGCCGCGGGCCAAGCCCGACGGCCTTCACCCCTCCGCGCCCGCTCGCTCGCGCTCGCTGAACGGGAGGCAGAGCCTCCCGCTGGGGAGGGCACGCGCCCTCCCCTCGAGCCGCCGGCGGAGCCCGACGGCTCTCACCCCGGTCTGATCGCAAAGGGGAGGGCACGCGCCCTCCCCTCGAGCCGCGGGCGGAGCCCGACGGCTCTCACCCCTCCGCGGTCGCTCGCTCGCGCTCGCTCCATCGTGCGAAGCCCCTTCTCCGGATGAGAGCGGAGGCGGAATCGTTTCGCGCGCAGGAGACCGGCGTCCACATCCCGCTGCTCACCCCGTGGCCGCCGTTCTTCTCAAGGCGGCCGCTTACGGGGTGCGGGATCGGGACCCGGGCCTCCGAGCACGAAACGATTCTGCCGCAGCGGGGGGTCGGTCTCATCGCAAAGGGGAGGGCACGCGCCCTCCCCTCAGGCCGCGGGCCAAGCCCGACGGCCTTCACCCCTCCGCGCCCGCTCGCTCGCGCTCGCTGAACGGGAGGCAAAGCCTCCCGATGGGGAGGGCTCGCGCCCCTGACGAAGGTCAGGTCTCGCGACCGACCCGCGTCAGGCGACACGCCGCCGGTTCTCCTTCAGATTCTGCGCAACGCTGAAGGAATCGGAGAACCGCCATGAACCGCCGCTCACGACCCGCCGTCGCTGCCTTCGCCATCGTCCTCTGCGCTGCGCTCACCGCGTCGCCGCAAGCGCTCGCCCAGGCCTACCGCGTCGCCGACATCAACACGACAGAGTCGAGCGGCGACACGATGCAGGCCCGCCTGGGAGGGTCTTTCGGAACCGGGCTCCTCTTCCCGGTGCGTGGCGGCAGCGACTTCGCGCAGCTCTGGCGCACCGACGGCAGCCCTGGCGGCACGGCCCGGGTAGCGAACGTCGTGCCCGGCAGCGGCTCGGTCGTCGGCACGCCGGTGTCCCTCGGCGCCGTCGCCCTGTTCGTCGCCACCGCTCCCGAAAGCGGCAGCGAGCTCTGGCGGACCGACGGCACTGCGGCCGGGACCTTCCTGCTCAAGGACATTCGCCCGGGCACGGCGAGCTCGCTGCAGAGCGTCCTCATCGTCGCCGGCGCGGCGGTCTTCTTCACCGCCAACGATGGCGTGAACGGCCTCGAGCTCTGGAAGAGCGACGGCACCGCCGGCGGCACCGTGCTGGTGCGCGACCTCGCCCCCGGACCGGCCGACGCGGCGATCAGCGAGCTCGTCGCCATGGCAGGCGCCGTTTACTTCCGCGCCACCACGCCGACCACCGGCGCCGAGCTTTTTCGCTCCGACGGCACGTTCGCCGGTACGACGCTGGTGAAGGACATCGGCGCAGGTACCGACGGCTCGACGCCGTCGCGGCTCACCGTCGCCGGCGGGAAGCTCTTCTTTCGCGCCGACGACGGCTCGAACGGTCTCGAGCTCTGGGCGAGCGACGGCACGCCCGGCGGCACCGCGCTCGTCGAGGACATCCGTTCCGGCGCAGCGAGCGCGGATCCGCGCGACCTCTTCGCCCTCGGCGCGAGCCTCATCTTCATCGCCGACGATGGGTTCACCGGCCCCGAGCTCTGGAAGTCCGACGGCACCGCCGGCGGCACCGACCGGATACTCGAGATCGTCCCCGGCAGCGCCGGCACCGACATCGCCAACGGCGCTGCCGGCGTCTTCGGCTCGGAGCTCTACATGAGCCTCGACGAGCCGGCGACCGGCTACGAGCTGTGGAAGACCGACGGCACGGCGCTGGGGACCGTCCAGGTCGCCGACATCGAGACCGGCGCCGGCGACAGCTCGCCGGTCGGGTTCTGGACGGTGGATTCGAACCTGCTCTTCCAGGCGCGCCGGGCGGCCGAGGGCGATGAGCTCTGGCGGACCGACGGCACCCCGGCCGGCACGGTGCTCGTGGGCGACCTCATGCCCGGGACGATCGGCAGCGCGATCGTGGCGGTGGGCGTCGTCGGCGGGACCTTCGTTTTCGAGGCGCGCAACAGCCTGGCCAACAACGGGCTCTGGGCCTCCGATGGCGCCGAGGGCGGCATCGCCCCGCTGCCCGATCCGACGCCGGACCTCGAGATCTCCAGCGATCCGCGCTTCCTGGTCGCGACGGCGAACGGACTCCTCTTCACCGCGAGCGACGGCATCAACGGCACCGAGCCCTGGCGAACGGACGGCACCGAGGCCGCGACGAGCCTGCTCAAGAACGTCTCCCCAGGTTCCGGCACCGCCAACCCCGGCGAGCTCACGGTCGTCGGCGCGACGACCTACTTCTCCGCCTTCGACGGCAACGATCGCGAGCTGTGGAAGACGGACGGCTCGAACTCCGGGACCGTGCGAGTCGCCGACATCCGTCCGGGTAACTTCGGCTCCGATCCCGCCGGCCTCACGGCGGTGGGCGGCACGCTCTACTTCCGCGCCAACGACGGCACGAACGGCAGCGAGCTCTGGCGATCGGAAGGCGACGCCGCGTCGACCGCGATGGTCGCCAACCTCGCGCCCGCCAACGCGAGCTCCACCCCGAGCGCCCTCGCGGCGAGCGGCGCGTTCGGCGGCGGGCTGGTCTTCGCCGCCCAGACCGCCGCGCACGGCATCGAGCTCTGGACCTCCGACGGCAGCGAGGCCGGGACCCTCGAAGTCGCCGATCTCGCCGCCGACGCCGCCTCGTCGTCGCCGCAGTTCTTCCTGCCTTCGGCGCTCGGCCTCTTCTTCTCCGCGACGACGCCCGCCGAAGGCCGCGAGCCCTGGTTCGCCTTCGATACCGGCGCCGGCTTCACCGCGACTTCCCTCGGCGATCTGCGGCCCGGCACGAGCACCAGCGATCCCTTCGGGTTCATCGCGGCCTTCGGTTCGACGATCTTCGTTGCCGACGACGGCAGCCACGGGCGCGAGCTCTGGGCGACTCTCGGCTCGGCGGCGACGACGGAGCAGCTGGTCGACATCGCCCCCGGCGCCGCGAGCGCCACGCCGGACGAGCTGACGCTCTTCTCCGGCCGGCTCTTCTTCCGCGCCTGCGACCTCGTGGCGGGGTGCGAGCTCTTCACCACCGACGGCACGGCGGCGGGCACGACGCTGTTCAAGGATCTCTGGCCGGGCTTTGAGAGCGGCGCGCCACGGAACCTGACGGTCGCCGGCGAGTGGCTCTTCTTCACCGCCTGCAACGACACCGCCGGCTGCGAGCTCTGGCGGAGCAATGGGACTGCAGAGGGTACGCGGCGAGTCTCGGACATCGCTCCGGGGGTGCTGTCCTCGAATCCCGACAACTCCGTGAACGTTCGGCGGACCTTTGCGATCTACGACGACATCGTCTTCTTCCGCGCCAACGACGGCACCGGCGTCGAGCTCTGGGCCTATCCGATCCACCTGTTCCGCGACGGCTTCGAGAGCCAGAGCACCACCGCCTGGTCGGCAACCGTGCCCTGAGCTAGCGTGGGCTGCGGCCCCGGGTGAACACCCAGTCCACCCAGACTTTTCCACCCTGCACGGCGATCTCGCGTTTGCCGTCGCCGATCGGTCCCTCGAGGGTGAAGTCGAGGGTCGCCATCGGCGCCGCGGAAGCCGCGACGAGTTTCGCCGCATCGCCCCGGGCGGCCTCTTCCACGAAGCCGCCGGTACTGGGCGAGATGAACAGGTAGCGGGTGCGCGCCCGGAGGAGGTCGGTTTCGATCGTGAGGGGCGTGTCGCCGGTCTCGAGCGGCCTGGTTCCGGTCGTATGGATGACCGGCTCCGGGCCGGCAGTCGTCGGATCGTTGAAATGGTAGGTGTCGTCCAGCGTCAGACTTCCCGTGCAGTCCTCGTTCCACCAGGGCTGGTAGGAACCGGTCGCGGCGAGTGGATCGCCATTCGGGTTGTCGAAGGCGGCGAAGTAGGAGTAGGCGGCCTCGTCGCCCGAGGTGACGGGACAGTCCAGGTGGGCTGTCCGCTTGTAGACCGTCGTGGTCAGACCCTCCTCCGCGATTCCGGTGACGATCGTCGCCGACCACCTGATGTCGATGGCGACCTGCGCATCGATACCTGACGGCTCCGCCACGAGGCCTCCGCCGGGCCTCGCAGCCGGTCCGGAAGTGGCGGCAGATTGCGGCGCCTTTCGCGCCGCCACTGCGGGGGTTGCAGGGGCCTTCTCCGGCGAGGTCGATGCCGACCTGGCGTCGCCGCCAACTGGCGGCTCACCGCAGGCAACCAGCACCGCGAGCAGGGCTGACGCCAGACCCGTATTCAGCTCTTTGCGCATGTCCAACCCCTCCGTGAAAGTGGTGACAGTCTAGCCCGACCCACGGCGCCGGTTCACGACCATTTCCATCTTCCCTGGCGCCGGCACAACCTCGCAGCAGCGCGAAGCGTCGCCAGCGTGCTACCGTCCTTGGTGGAACGAAGGAGGGCGTCTTTTGCACCGGCATCCCGTCACGTTCTACCTGCCTGGCGAGCGCGATCTCGAGCGTCTGCGCCGGCTCGATCCCGACCGGGACTGGGACGAATTTGTCCGCGGCGAGCACGCCTGGATCCTGCAGACATTTCTTCGCCTTCGCCGGGCGGGCCATCCTGTCGTGCTCAGCGGGGAGCCCGCCGCCGAGGGCTTCGTCGTCTACCATGCCAAACACGCGCGGAGCCTGCTGCGCCGGGCGCATCGACTGCGCCGCGCGGTGCTCATTGGCGTGCGCGCCGACAACAGCGAACCCGCTTCGGCCGACTTCGAGGTGGACCAGAACAGCGTCTATGCCGACGGCAAGCGACGGTTCTTTGTTCCACACTGGCCGCAGCCCGGCCTGCTACCGCGCGATCCACGACGTGGCAGCCGGATCGAGCGCATCGAGTTCAAGGGCTTCCTCGCCAACCTCGAGCCCGCCTTTCGCCACTCCGACTGGGCGCAGTGGCTCGCCCAGCGCGACGTTCGCTGGACGATCGACGCTGTCGAGTGGAAGCAGCTCGGGTGGGCCTCTGAACAGCTGGCCTGGAACGACTTCCGGGAGACCGACCTGCTGCTGGCGGTGCGCCCGGGAGAACCGGCCAGTCACACCAACAAGCCGGCCACCAAGCTATGCAACGCCTGGCAAGCCGGTGTGCCGGCGCTGCTCGGGCCGGAGCCGGCCTATCGCGAGTTGCGACGTGACCCGCTCGACTACCTCGAAGTGTCGTCGCTGGAGGAGGCCAAGGCGGCGGTCGACCTCCTGATCGCGGAGCCGGACCGCTACCAGCGCATGGTCGCTCACGGACGGCTCCGGGCGACGGAGTTCACCACCGAGGCGATCCTCGCGCGCTGGGTCGAGCTGCTCTGGCAAAAGCTGCCGGAGGTCGTTCCGGGCCGCCCCCTGCAGTATCTGCCCTACCTGCTGCGCCCCCTGGTGCGGCAGACCCAGCGCGTCCTCGCCGGCCGGCCCGTCCGCTAGACCGCAGATCAGCCCCCACGACGGTCGCCGGGGGTTTCTGCCAGGTGCTCGTCCAGGAGATCCAGGATGCGGGCGTCGCGGGCGGGTTCGAACTTGCGCGCGAAATGAAAAGCGCCCGAAGTCAGGCGCGCGAAGTCGGCGACGCCGAGAATCCGCGGACGACCGTCGCGGCTGCCGAGGTTGTCGCTGTAGCGCAGGTTGTCGTTTTCGAGCCGAAGGCCGCCGGCACCCACGAGCACGGTCTGCACCAGCGACTCGTCCGGGCAGATCGTGCGCTCGTAGTAGGCGACCAGCTGGCGATCGCACGTCACCCGGTCGAGGACCAGCTCGGCGCATTCGCGCTTCAGGGTCGTCCACTGCCAACCGATATAACAGGGCTGATCCGCGGTGAAAGGAGTTCGCCAGGCTCGCACTCCGACCCGTGGGCCGTACACCAGGTGCACGTGAACGAGGCTCTGGATGCCGTTCATCGCCCGCGCCAGACGCAACAGCACCGGCGGCCAGGCTGTCGCCTCGCGGTACTGAAAGAAATATCGATTCCGGCCCTGGCGACGGCGACGCCAAGGCCCGTCGGCGCCCAACGCCGGCCAGTAACGCACGAAGCCGTCGCAGTCCGTCGCGGCCAGAACCGCCTCGGACTGAGCGAGCGCCATCGTCGGGTAGTCCTGGCCCGAAAGATAGACCAGCCAGTCGTAGTGCAGACGCTGCTCGCGCAGCCAGGCGACCGCTTGCAGGTAGGGCGCCAGCATGGATAAGTAGCCCCGGCGAAGGGGGCCTCGCACCGAAAGCAGGTGGCGCTCCGCAGCGCACGGGAGGTCCTCGGCCGCCAAGGCACAACCTGTGTCGTCATGTGCCACGACGACGAGCGATTGCGGGCTGGCGGCCCCCAACACTCTCACCAGGCGCGCAATCTGATCCGCATCCCGATGAGTCTGAATCAGGTAGCAGACGCGCATTCCGCCTCCATTCCTCTCACACCTGCTATCCGCGGCCCGCGGACTCCCCTCTCGACGGCCCCCGCAGCGCTTCGACCTCGCGCCGCAAGGCGCGCACCTCGTCGAGGATCAATCGGGTGTGCGCTTCTCCCTCGTCCTTGAGATCCTCCGAGACCTGAGCCTGCATCGCGTTGACCACCACCGCAATGAAGAGGTTCAGGACCATGAAGGTCGCAACGAGCAGGTAGACGACGAAGAAGATCCAGGCATTCGGCGACTGCGCCATGATGCCGCGCGCGATGTCGGGCCAGCCTTCCACCGTCATCACCTGAAACAGCGTGAACAGCGAGGCGCCGAGGCGGCCGAAATGCTCCGGCGAGATCTCACCGAACAGCTTCGTGGCCATCACCGCCGAAACGTAGAGCACGAGAACCATGAGGCCGATGATCGACGCCATACCGGGTAGGGCCGCGAGCAGGGCGCCGACCACCCCGCGCATCGATGGCACCAGAGAAACCAGCCGCAGCACCCGCAGGACGCGCAGCGCGCGCAGCACGGTGAACGCCCCGCCGGCGGGCATCAGCCCCATTCCCACGACCACGAAGTCGAAGACACGCCACGGGTCGCGGAAGAAGCGGCCGCGGTAGACGAAGAAGCGCAGCAGCAACTCGACGACGAAGACCCCCAGCACCACCTGGTCGAACACGTGGAGGCCGGGGCCGAAACGGGCGATGGCCGCGGGCGAGGTTTCGATGCCGAGCGTGATGGCGTTGACAGCGATCAGCGCCGTAATGGACCTTTCGAAGCGGGCGCTCTCGATGAAGACTCGGATGCGCTCGCGCAGACTCACCTTGGAATCGGAACTGTTCGTCGCCACTGTGCTCTCTCCATGCGTTCGAGGAGGGTGGATTCCATCATCAAACTCCGCCTCTCGTCCCTCTCCGCCCAGAAGCAGGCAGCCATCCCGCAGAAGTTCGGCCGCAGAAATTCGGCTGGCACCTCGCCCAGGCCTACTGCGTCGCCGACATCGACACCACCGCCTCGCGCTGTTCGAGGCGGTGAGGCCAGCCGCCGGCGCCGACGGCTCCGTAAGGGAATCGGTGACAGTTACCGATGGACCGGTCGTTGGCAGGCTCGGCGGAAGGCGCGGGCAAAGAAGTTAGCCGTCACCGCATTCTGCTCCCGGCGGCGGCCAGGGCTCGGGCGCGGACGAGGTTCTCGGCGGCATCGCGGAAGCCCGGGGCGAGGCCGACGGCGGCCTCGAAGTGCGGGATGGCCTCGGACGCTCGGCCGGTCGAGGCGAGCAGGATGCCGAGGTTGTTGTGGGCCTGCGCGGCCTTCGCCGGATCCGGCTCCAGCCGGATCACCTCTTCGAACTGGGCGATCGCCGGGCCGGCCCGCCCCGCCGCGGAGAGCGCGGCGCCGAGATGGAAGCGAAGGGCGGCGTCCCCGGGCTCGAGCGCGACGGCGCGCTCGAAGCTCGCGATGGCCTCCGGAATGCGCCCCTGCACCTGTAGCTCGACCCCCAGGTTGCTCTGATTCCGCGCCTCGCCGGGGGCGCTCTCTGCCGCCGCCTGGAAGTGCAAGAGCGCCGCCGCACGCTCGCCCCGCTCGGCCGCGAGCACACCGAGGTTGGTGTGCGCGTGGGCGTTAGCGGGATCGAGCTCCAGGGCCCTGCGGTATTGCGCGGCGGCCTCGTCGCTGCTGCCGTGGGCCGCGAAGGCCTGGGCGTAGTTGAGATGCGTGAGAGCGCGCAGCCGCCCCCCCGGCAGCTCCGCGAGGAGCGGCCAGTTCACGAACAGGGCGGCGCCGGCGAGGATCAGGCCGGACCGGATCCGCTCGCTCGCCGGACCCCGCCGCCACTGCGCCGGCAGCTCGACCAGGGCGAGGCCAGCGAACGGCGCCAGCAGCGGGACCAGCGGCAGGCGGTAGCGGGCGACGACGTAGAAGACGACGAGGCTCGCCGTGTAGACGGCGACCGCGGCATGCAGCACCCAGAGCTCGCGCCAGCGGGCCCGGGTCCACCAGACGCCGAGCAGGGCGAGCGGCGCGAGCAGGCCGAAGTGCCCCACCCGGGCGAGCCAGCGGAGCGGCGGCGACACCTCGGCGTGCGTCTGGAGATCCTCGGTGTCCATCGCCTCGCCGCTGTTCCAGGCGAGCCGGAGCTTGCGCCCCAGGAGCTCCAGCCAGCGGCCGGGATGGGCCCGGATCCAGGTCGTGGCGCGCCCGCGCCAGTAGCGCGAGACTTCGCCGGCAGTGAGCTTTCTCCCGCTCGCCGCTTCCGCGAGGTCGGCCGCGTCGCGGCGCTCGAAGCTCGCGTCCCCCCGCCCCGGGCGCAACGGCACGTAGCTCCCGGTCGCCCCGTCGTGGTTTCCGATGTAGAGGTTGGGACCGAGCTGTGCGGTGGTGAGCAGGAGCTCGCCGCCGATGCGGAAGTTGCGCACCGCCACCGGCGCGAGAACCGCACCGACTCCCACGACGAACAGCAGCATCGGCGCGAGGCGGGGCCGGGCTCGCAACCCGAGCCAGACCAGCAACACCGGCAGGAGGACGACGGCGTTTTCCCGGCTGAGCACGAGAAGCCCCAACGCCGCCCCCGCCCAGAACGAGCGTCCCCGCTCGACGTGCTCGGCCAGCAGGGAGACCAGCAGCAGGAGCAGGGAGACCAGCAGGAGGTCGAGAACCGCTTTCTGCAACAGCAGGTCGAAGAAGATCGCCGGGGCGTAGAAGGCGAGCAGGAGGCCCGCCGCCCACCCCGCGGCCCGTCCGAAGAGCCGTCCGGAGGCGACGGCGACCAGGCCGCAGGCAAGGGCGCCGAGCGCGCCCTGGAGCAGCCGCACGCCCAGCAGGCCGGGGCCGGCGACTGCGTACCAGGCGCCCAGCAGGTAGGGATAGAGCGGCGCCTGGTAGAAGACCTCGCTGCCCAGCCAGTCGCCGGCCGCGAGACGCCGGGCCCATGCGTCGTAAGCGCGGGCATCCCCGACCAGGAGGAAGAAGAAGGGAGCGCGACGGAAGTACGCGAGGTGGAGCCAGCGCACCGCAAGGGCGACCAGAAAGACGAACGCCCCGACGCGCCAGAGACCGGCTCGGGATTCCTCGCGCGCTGCGGGTGGCACGCCGGGATCTTGTCGCATCGCAACGCCGCCCGCCTAGCTCGAGGCGGCGCTCGGGTCGCGGCTGGCAGCGGGAGACCGGAGCCGCCCCGGTCGGCGCCCTCCGCGCCGACGACGCTCTATCTCTCGTTGCTCGGCGCGGAGCTTCCGGCGCCGCCTTTCGCCGGTCGCTCCTGCCCGCAGCGCGGCGCGAGATGTTAGTTTCCACATCGTGCGCGTCTTCGATTCGATCCCGGCGCGGCGCCCGGCCCGCGGCACGGCCCTTCGCTGCTTCGCTTTCGCCCTCCTCGCCTCGCCTCTGGCGGCGCTGGCGGAGAGCGCCGAGTCGCCCGGGCTCCAACTGCGGGCGTTTCGCGCCACCGCACCGATTCGGGTCGACGGTCTTCTCGACGAGGCCATCTGGCAGGAGGCCGAGGTCGTCGCGCTCGCTTACGAGACCGCGCCCGGCGAGAACCGCCCGGCGCCGATCGCGACCACCTGCCGCCTCCTCTACGACAGCGAGCGGCTCTATGTCGGCTGCAACGCCGCGGATCCACACCCGGAAGAGATTCGCGCCCGCTTCACCGATCGCGACCAGGCCTACGACGGTGACTTCGTCGGCGTTCGGCTCGACCCGTTCCTCGATCGCCGGCGCTCGTTCGAGTTCTACGTCAACCCGCTAGGCGTGCAGATGGACCTCTTCCGCGACGACCTGGCAGCCGAGCGCCAGGGGGGCGACGACAGCGAGGACATCTCCTGGGACGCGCTCTGGGACTCGGCCGGCCGGATCACCGCCGGCGGCTTCGAGGTCGAGCTCGCGATTCCGTTCTCCTCGCTGCGCTTTCCGCCGGGCAGCGCGGCGCAGACATGGGGCATCGGCTTCTCGCGCGTCCGGCCGCGGCGCGATCGACTCGAGCTCGCGAGCGAGCCGTTCGACCGCAACCGCAACTGCTCGGTCTGCCAGTTGTCGACGATCGCAGGCTTCGCCGGGGTCACTCCCGGCCGCCACCTCGAGCTCGACCCGACGCTGACGATTCAACGCGCCGAGCGGCGCGCGGAGGTTCCCGACGGCCCGCTCGAGGCCGGCGAAGTCGACGTCGAGGCGGGGCTGACCGCGACCTGGGGCGTGACGCCCGACATCATCCTGTCGGGCACGGTGAATCCGGACTTCTCGCAGGTCGAGGCCGACGCCCTCGAGCTCGACGTCAACCAGCAGTTCGCGATCTTCTATCCCGAGCGCCGGCCGTTCTTCCTCGAAGGGGCGGACATCTTCACCACGCCCTTTCAGGTCGTCTTCACGCGCAACGTCGCCGACCCCGATTGGGGGGCGAAGGTGACGGGAAAGCGCGGCGCCTCCGCCTTCGGCGCATTCGTCGCCGAGGACGCGCGCACTTCGCTGCTCATTCCGGGCAGCCAGCGGTCCGCACTCGCCGAGCTGCCGTTCGCCTCGACCAACGCCGTCGCCCGCTACCGCCGCGACCTCGGGGTCAACTCCGCACTCGGCGTCGTCGCGACGTCCCGCGAAGGGTCGGCAGGGGGCGCCGGCGGCGACTACTCGAATCAGGTGGCTGGGCTCGATGGCCTCTTCCGGCTCGGCGCGGTCGACTCGCTGCGCGTCCAGGCTCTGGGCTCACGCACCGAGTACCCCGACGAGATCGTCCACGACTACGATCAGCCGGCCGGAGCGCTCTCGGACCATGCGCTCTACGTCTCCTACAACCACGACTCGCGCAACTGGCGCCTCTCCGCCGCCTACGAGGACATCGGGCGCGACTTCCGCGCCGACCTGGGCTTTCTGCCGCAAGTCGATCGGCGCTACGGCAAGGCCCTCGCCGAGCGCACCTGGTGGGCCGCGCCGGAGGCGCACTGGATCCGCTTCAGCCTCGGCGTCGACAGCGCGCGTACCGACGATCAGGCAGGCGATCCGCTCGAGCGGCTGAACGAGCTCTGGTTCATCTTCCGCGGCCGCCGCGAGTCGACGATCTTCACTCAGGTGGCCGACCGGGAGCGCACCATCGGCGGCCGGACGTTCGACGAGCTGTACGTCGAAGGGCAGGCGGAGATCCGCCCCAGCGGGGCGCTCGAGCTCCACCTCGGCTGGAACATCGGCGACGACGTCGACCTCGAGGAGCTGCGCCCGGCCGAGCAGGTGACGCTCTCCCCCGGGCTCAGCTGGAGTCCGGGCCGCCACCTGCGGGCAGAGCTCGAGCATCGCTACCAGCGCCTGACGATCGACGAGGGGTGGCTCTTCACCGCCCAGTTGACGGAGCTGCGCCTGGTCTGGCAGTTCAACCTGCGGAGCTTCGCGCGCGTGATCCTGCAGCACCGCGACCTGGCGCGCGATGCCGATCTCTACTCGACGCCGGTCGACGAAACCAGCCGGCGGCTGTTCAGCCAGCTCCTCTACTCCTACCGGATCAACCCGCAGACCGTCTTCTACCTGGGATACTCCGACACCGAGCTCGAGACCGACCGCTTCGACACCCTGCCCACCGACCGCACCCTGTTCGTCAAGCTGGGCTACGCCTGGCTGCCGTGAAGGTCGATCCGCCGCGCGAGCTCGCGGCGGAACTCCTCGTACCGGGCAAGATGCCCCTCCCCTGAGCTCCAGCGGCGAACGAGGTCGTGGTCGATCTCGTTCCGAACGGCGATGAGGATCGCCACCTCGAGGCTCTGGCGGTCGTTCCAGTGGTAGAAGGCGGCGAGTCGGTCGCGACAGGAGTCGGTGGGGGTGAGCGCGAGGGTTCCCGAAGGCTCCGGTCCGAGCGGGCGCGGCTCGATCTTCAGGTCCGCCCCCACCGCCAGCGGCCCGCGCGGGAACTCCACCCAGAACGGAGACTCCGGATGCACATAGCGATTGGCCCGGCGCACGAAACCGCTGGCGGCCATGGCCGCGTCGAGCGTCGACACCGCGACGCGGCCCGCGAGAATGAAGTCGATGTCTTGCGAGAGATAGGCGCCATCTGAATGCAGGCTTGCGCAGGCTCCGCCGGTCAGGATGGCTCGGATGCCGTGCTCCGCCAGTGCATGCCCGACTGCGGTGGCAACGTCGCGCAGCGGCGTCCGGGCGGTGATCTTCACAGGGGCTTGCCGGACTGCCGCGGGCGCCGGCGCAACGCGCGAACTCCGACCTGGAGCTCCAGATCGGCTTCCGCTAGCCGCAAGAGGTAAGCCTCCAGCGCCTCGCGCGCGAAATAGGTCGGGTTGAGCTGAACGACCCGGGTGCGCCCCACGAGCCGGCCGCTCACCAGCCCGTCGCGCTCGAGCGCCGCAATCGCCTTGCGCACGCCGGAAACAGGCGCCACCAGCAGGCGAGCCAGCTCACGCGCGTAGCTGGTCTCCAGAAGACCGAGAGCGACCAGCACACGGGTCCGCGTCTCACCTCCGAAGGGGCTGGAAGTAGTGCGACGCATAGGTGCCCATATGAGCACTTTTTGTGCTCATGGTCAAGCTCAGGTCCTCCCGCCCTGGCGCTGGGGACACCAGGGCGAGAGGGGCCAGCCTGTCGAGCTTCCTACTTCCCGACCGGCCTGCCTTCGACGTCGAGCAGAACGACCTCGCCGAGGTCCAGGGCCTTCAGCTTCTCCTCGATCTTGGCGCGGTCGCCGACGACGACGATCGCGGCCTTCTCGGGGCGGGCCCACTTTGCCGCCGCGGCGTTGGTCGCCGCGAGCGGCACCTGGGCGATGCGGTCGGGCTCGTTCTGGAGCTCGGCGAGCGGACGCTTCTGCAGCCAGAGCGCGGCGATCTTGCCGCCGACGTTGGCATAGGCCTCGTACTCCTGCGACGTGCCGCGCAGCCGGCGGAGGCGCGAGCTCTCGAGCTCGGCGGCCGCGATCGGCTTCTCGCCGGCGAGGCCCTTGAGCTCCTTGACGAACTCGGCGACCGATTCGGCGGTCTTGTCGGTCTGCACGCCGCCGCCGCCGAACCAGATGCCGCCGTCGGTGTACTGCAGCAGATTCGAGAAGACGCCGTAGGAGTACCCCTTGTCCTCGCGCAGATTGAGGTTCAATCGCGTGCCGAAGCCGCCGCCGCCCCAGATCGAGTCGGCGAGGGTGAGCGCGTCGTCGTCGGGGTTGCCGACCGGAGGCGCCGGCAGGAACTGCGACACCACCGACTGCGCCGCGTCCTGACGGTCGACGAGGTAGATCTTGCCGGCTGCGGCCGTCTGCGCCGCTCCGATGGCGATCTCCGGCGCCGCGCCGCCGCTCCACGACCCGAAGTGCTTCTCGACGAGTTTCACCGCCTCGTCGAGTCCGAGGCCGCCGACGAAGACCAGCGCCGACGAGCCCGGCTTCACGCGCTCCTGCCAGAAGCGGGCGACGTCGTCGCGGGTGATTCTCTCCACCGTCGCTGGCAGGCCCTGCGCCGGCCGGCCGTAAGGGTGCTCTCGGCCGAAGGCGAGGAAGTTGCGCACCCGGTTGGCGACCGCGTTCGGGTTGTTGTTCTGCTGCCGGAGATTCGCCAGCAGGTTCTGCTTTTCGCGATCGAACTCGGCCTGCGGGAAAGAGGGCGTGCGCAGGACCTCGGCGACGATGCCCAGCGCGGCATCGACGTTGCGCGTCAGCACCTCGAGCTGCAGGTTGGCACCTTCGCGCGCAGCGCCGCCGGTGAGCACGGTGCCGAGATCGCCCAGCGCCGCTTCGATCTCGAGCGCCGAGCGCTTCGCCGTGCCGAGATCGACGTTCTGCGCCGCGAGAAACGCGGTGCCCTCCTTGCCGACCGGATCGGCGACGACGCCGGCGCGGGTGCTGAACTGCACCGCCACTTTCGGCAGATCGCGGCGCTCGACGACGAAGACCTCGAGCCCGTTGGCGAGCGTCTTCGACGCCACCGCCGGAGCGACGAAGCGCTTCTCGGCACCGATCGGCGGCGCCACAGCGCGATCCGGCCCGGCCCCGTCGACGCGGGTCGAGCTCTCGGGGCGGAAGCGCAAGGTGAGCCGCTTGTCGGTATCGAGGTACTTGCGGGTCGCCTCCTGCAGACCGGCCGGCGTCACGCCGCGCCAGCGCGCCAGGTCCCAGGCGAAGCGGCCGGGGTCGCCGAGGTAGGTGTTGTACTGGTTCAGCAGATCGGCCTTGCCGCCGAAACCGCCGATCCGCTCGAGACCGGAGATGTATTGCGTCTCGAGCTTGTTCTTGGCGCGGTCGAGCTCGGCTGCCGTCGGGCCAGACGCCGCGAGCTTGGCGATCTCCGCCGCGATGAGCGTTTCGAGCTCGGCGACGTCGACGCCCGGGCGGGCGTTGGCGATCACCACGAAGCAGTTGGCGATCTCGGTGCCGAACTGGAAAGCGTTGACGTTGGTCGCCTTCTCGGCGTCGTAGACCAGCGCCTTGGTGAGACGGGAAGACAGACCGTCGGTGAGAACGCGCGCCGCGAGGTCGAGCTCGGCGTCGCTCGCGCCGTAGAGCGCGGGCGTCGGCCAGACCATGTAGACCCGCTGCTGCGGCACCCGATCGGCAATCTCGAGGATCTTGCCCGAGGTCAGGACGACCGGCGAGACCTTCGGCCGGGCGAGGGCCGGCCCCGGCGGGATCGAACCGAAGTACTTCTCGACCAGCTGTTTGGCGACTGCCGGATCGAAGTCGCCGGCGATGACCAGCGACAGGTTGTTCGGCGTGTAGTAGGTGCGGAAGAACTCCTTCACGTCGTCGAGCGAGGCGGCGGAGAGATCCGCCATGCTGCCGATGACCGACCAGGAGTACGGATGCCCGAACGGGAAGAGCTCACTCGCCAGGAGCTCGATCCAGCGCCCGTAGGGCTGGTTTTCGACCCCCTGACGGCGCTCGTTCTTCACCACGTCGCGCTGGTTGTCGAGCTTGGCCAGGTCTACGCCTTCGATCAGCGTCGCCAGCCGATCGCTCTCGAGCCAGAGGAGCTTTTCGAGGTTGCCGGAGGGGACGGTGGCGAAGTAGTTCGTGCGGTCGTTGTCGGTGGTGCCGTTGACGCCCCCCTCCTGGAGGTTGGCGCCCAGCTCCTCGACCACCGAGAAGTACTCGCCGGGGACGTTCTTCGAGCCCTGGAACATCATGTGCTCGAAGAGATGGGCGAAGCCGGTGCGCCCCGGCTTCTCGTTCTTCGAGCCGACGTGGTACCACTGGTTGACGTGCACGATCGGGAGCTTGCGGTCGACGTGCAAGATGACCTGCAGGCCGTTCGGCAGGGTGTACTTCTCGAACTGGATGTCTGGAATCTGGCTCGCGCTCGGGACCTGGCTGGCGCCAGCTGCCGCCGCTGCGGTAGCGGCGACGGCAGTCGCGGGGAGCGCGATCGCGAGTGCCGCGAGCCCGAGGGCGGCGGCGAGCTTCAGGGAGACGGGCTTTTTCTGGGTGGACACACGTACCTCCTGGATGGGATCAGTCTATAAACGTAGGGACCGCCGTGCGGGTTGCATCGTACGGCGAGGCTGCCGGCGCCGCCTAGCTGCCTCCTCGCCGGGAAGTCCGGGTCAGCAAGGGCATCGACGCCCCGGTCGAAGGGCTGACGTTGAGCGTCAGACCGCGGGATGCTAGCCTCCGCCGAGGTTCCCGGAGGAGAGTTCATGTTCGAGATTCATGGTCGCGTTGTGCTCGGAGTCGGCAGCTGGATCCTGGGCGCGTTCGCCACAGCCGCTCTGGCGGAGCTTCCGACAGCAATCGAGACCTCCCGCAGCCCGCAGGGAGTCATCCTGACTTGCGACGAGTTCGACTTCTATCGCCAGGAGGGCGAGCCTCTTCAGGCTTCGATCTCGGACGAGGAGTCGGTCGCGACGTTCGAGGACTTTATCGATCCAGCCCTCGCGATCACCCCGCTCGATGGCTCTATCGACGGCATCCGCTTCTGGGGCGAACAGCTCGAACCGCAGCTCGCCAACTGTAACGAGCCCGAAGCGACGCCGTTCGCGATCTCCTTCTACGCCGATGCCTTCGGCGCGCCGGGTGCGCTGATTGCCCAGCTCCCGTCGGTCGTCGCGACGGTTACGGGCGGCAGCCTCTACCGCTTCGACATCAGCTTCGATCCGCTCGATGTGACCGGCGCGAGCTGGATCAGCATCGTGCGTCACGCCGGAACGCCCGACTGCCGCTTCTGGTGGACGGGGGAGACGGACGACGCGCTGTACGACAACCTCTCCTACCTCGGGGCCGACCCGATAAACAGAGACAAGCTGATCTGCCTCCGGGCCCCTGCGCCGCCCTCCGTGGTGGAGATTCCCGCGATGGGGAATTTCGGTGCGGCAGTGCTCGCCCTGGCTCTCGCCACCTTGGCGGCGCGCCGCCTCGTCGCGCGCCGGCACCCCGGAAGCTGACCACGCCGACGGAGCGCACCGAGCTCGTTCCGGAGTCCCGGCCCCCTGGCAGCAGAACCCCAGGCAGGCCGGCTCCGTAACACCGGAAGACTGTGCCGCTCCGCCTCCCGGGGCGGCAGACCGGAGAGACCGATGCCTGCCAAGGCGCCGATGAAGACTGCCAGCGCCCTCGCGCCGTTGCTCCTCGCCGCCTGCGCGGCAATCGCCGGCGCCTCCAGGCCAGGACCCGCCGGCTTCTCGGTCGAAACGCTTGCGCCCGGTATCCACGCCCTGACGCGCACGAAGGCGCCCGGGTTCTTCCTCGACTCGAACGTCCTGTTCGTGATCAACGACGAGGACGTGCTGGTCGTCGACGCGAATCTCACGCCGTCGTCGGCCGAGGCCTCGATCGCGGCGCTGCGCAAGCTCACGCCGAAGCCGGTGCGTTACCTGGTCAACACCCATCGCCACCACGATCACGTCGGCGGCAACGAGGTCTACCGCCGGGAGTTTCCCGGCGTCGAGATCCTGGGCAGCGCGGCGATGGCGGCGGACTTCGAGAGCTTCGGCAAGGCGACGATGGACGGCTGGACCGGCTGGGCGGCGGAGATGGCGGCGGAGATACCGCAGCGGCTCGCGAGCGGCCAGGGCTTCTCCGGTCAGCCGCTCTCCGCCGAGGAACGCGCCAGCCTCGAAGGGGATCTCGCCGCGGCGCAGGCGCTCGTCGCCGACGCGCCGCGCATGCGCATCCTGGAGCCGACCCTGACGGTCACCGATCGGCTGACGCTCCACCGCGCTTTCCGATCGCAGGTGCGCACGATCGAGATCCTGGCGCTCGGCAAGGGGCACACCCGCGGCGATCTCGTGGTCTGGCTGCCGCAGGAGGGGATCGCGGCGACCGGCGACCTGCTCGTCGCCCCCGTGCCGCTCATCGGTGGCGATCAGTCGTACGTCGAGGAGTGGATCGGCACCTTCGACCGCCTGCGGGCGCTCGGAGCTACCACCTACCTGCCCGGCCACGGCGCGGTGCAGAAGGGCGACGCGCAGCTTCTCCTCTACCGCGACTTCCTCCTCTCGGTGGTCGAGCAGACTCGGGCGGCGATGGCGAAAGGTCTCACAGCTGAAGAGGCCGCAGGCGCTGTCGACGTCGCCCCGTTTCGCGATCGCATGGCCGGCGAGAACCCCGTGCTGCGGATGCTCTTCGCCAACTGGGGGCGCGTGCCGGCGGTCGCCGCGCTCTATCGCGTCCGCGACGAGGCGAAGAGCGCGCAGCCGTAGCCTTCGGGCCCCGGCTGCGGGCCGCTCCTTCTCGACGTTCGGCGTCCGATCGCCGTACACTGAGTTGCGCGAGCGCGCCGTCGTGCGCTCCGAGGGAGTCGACGATGGCGAAGTGGGCCGCCTTCCCGCACGACAATTCCGACTACGACTACGACTCCGACCGGCTCAGGAAGCTGTGGCCCCGCCTCCACGCCGGCGACGGCGAGCCGTGGCCGGCGGACGAAAGGGCCGTCGCGGCCTGGACGCTCTTCCACGCCGGAGAGTTCAAGAAGGCCGTCGACGCCGGACGGAAGGCCGGCGGCGCCGGCCTGACGGCGGCCAACAAGGCGCAATGCATCTACGCGCACTACCTCGAGAAGAACACCGAGAATCAGCTCGCGCTCTTCCTCGAGGCCGCCGCGCGCGCCGAGTTGCAGCAGCACGCCGAGCCGGACAATCCCAATGCCTGGTACTGGCAAGCCTACGCGCTCGGGCGCTACAGCCAGGGAATCAGCGTCCTCAAGGCGCTGGCGCAGGGGCTCGGCGGCAAGGTGAAGACGGCGCTCGAGCGCACGATCGCGCTGGCGCCGCGCCATGCCGACGCGCACATCGCGCTCGGCTCGTTTCACGCCGAGGTGATCGACCACGTCGGCCGGTTGATGGGCAGGACGCAGGGCGCCGACGCCGCGACCGGCCTCGCCCTGTACCGGCGGGCACTGAAGCTCGACCCGGCAAGTGTGATCGGCCGATTGGAGCTCGCCGCCGGCCTGCTCAAGATCGAGGGCGAGAAGGGCCGCAAGGAGGCCGCGAAGCTCCTCAGGCAGGCCGCGGATGCGACGCCGCACGACGCGATGGAGCGCCTCGACGTCGAAGCGGCGCGGGCTGCGCTGCCCGGGATCACCCCGCAGGCTTAGAGGAGGCTGCCTGCCGGGAGCCGCGCGCTCCCGCTCAATTCGCCGGGCGATCGACGGTCGCGACGAGAGTCGAGACCGTCCCGCCGATCTCGTCGCTGACGACGACGGCGACGCGTTGGCGGCCGCGGCCGACGAGGACCTCGGCGCGATAGGCCCAGAACGAACCGAGGGCCTTTTCGAGGTCGGCGCCAGGGATCGAGATCGCGATCGGCGCGCTTTCGCCCAGGCGAATGTGCTGCGCCTCGTTGAGCACCGCGACGCGCGCGGTCAGGCGCGCTGCACGCCGGTCGCCTGCCGAGCCATCCGGCATCAGGCTCACCAGGCCGAGCGGGATGCGGACGAGGATCGGCACCCGCGCCTCCTTGCCCTTCCTGTCCTCCGGCAGAGACGCGCCGAGCTCGAGCTGCAGGCCGAGCGGATTGACCGTGGTCTCGAAAGTCGCCGCTGCGACGAGAGCCGCTTCGGCGCGCTCCGGGAGAGAGGAGCGGCGGAAGCTCTCGCGGTGGCGGAGTCGGAGCTCGTCGTCCTGGGTGAAGACCTGGATGACATGGTCGGCGGCGCCCGCCGCGTCGGTCGTCGTGAAGCCGAGAGAGTACGAGGCCGCAGCGTCGTCGGCGACCCCCGAGAGCCGATCCGACAGGCCGTCGTCGAGGAAGAGCGCCTCGCCGCCGGTCGCTCCGGCGAGCCGCTGCAGGCTCGAAGCCGCTTCGGCGATCGCCGGATCGCGCGGCGCGACCGCCGTCGAATTCGCGCCCGAGCCGCCGAACTCCGCACCGAAAGTGCTCGACGGCGCTTCACGCGGCGAGATGGTGTAGAAGGCGACGCGCGCGTTCTGGGCGGCGCGCACGGTGCGCTCGAAATCCTCGAGCAGCGTGAGGCGGGCGGTCGGGAGACGGTTCGACTGCGACCCGCCGGTGGGGTTGTCCTCACGCTTCTGGTCGAGGTACTGGGTCAGGAAGGCGTCGGGCTGCGAGGTGTATCCGGCCGAAGCGAAGAGGACCGACTTCCGCCCGTCGATCGCCGCCAGCGCCCCGATCCACTCGCGCAGCGCGCCAACCGCCCGCGCCTGCCGGGCGATCTGCTGCTCGCCGAAGCTCTCGACCTGCAGGCGGAGGTTGGCGGTGTCGGTCTGATCCTGCTGGGCGACCCGCGCCGCCTGCGCTGCGCCGGCTACGCCGCTCTCGGGATCGGTGACTTCGACCTGGGCACGCGGCCGCCCGTTCTCGCGCACCTCGCGCTCGAGGAGGCTCCGCTCGGCGGCGACCAGACTGCCGCGCCCGCGCAGCTTCTCGAGCTCGGCCAAGGCCTGCTCGATGCGCGCGCGATCGGCGGTCGGCGGCGACAGGATCCGCAGGTTCTCGGCGAAGGCGGCGATCATGATGCGTTCGCTGCCGCCGGTGCGTGGCAGGACGAAGTCCTTGACCTCGTCGAGGATCTGCTTGCTGGTACGCCACTCGAGGGCGCTCTGGTCGACGAAGACGAAGAGGTTGGCGCGCGAGAGATCGACCGCGTCGGGAGCGACACCGGCGCTGCTCGGCGTCGAGGGTTTCCGCGCCCCCGGCGGCGCGAAGTAGTCGATCGCCACGGGCTTCCCGTCCACCTCGAGCCGGAAGTCCTCCCGCAGAAGGTCGGTGACCCGGTTCCCATCCCGATCGGTCACGACGACATCGACGTTTACCACCTCGACCTCGACACGCTCGCCGAAGGAAGGCGGCGCCTCCTGCGCGGCAAAGGAGCGACCCAGCGTCAGCACCGCGAGAAGGGTAGCGATCGCAGCCAGCGGCAACTTCATTTCTGATCTCCCTTGTCCGGCAGTCTGGCCGCCCCGCGCGTCGAGAAGGTTGCGGCGCACCCGAATCCACCGGCGAAGGTTGATCGTGCAGGAAACTCAGCTCGGCGGCAAGTCAACGGTGACCCGCAGGTCGCCCGCTTCCTCAGCAGCTCCAGTGCTACGATCGGTCGGCTTTCGCTCAGCAAGGGGGACTCATGAACTACCGCCAGCGCGCTTTCGCGGTTCGCTTCGCTGTCGCCTTCGCTCTGCTTTCCCTGGCCTGGTCCAGCCCGCCCGCCGACGCGGCAGCGCGGACATCCTTCCAGGCCTGGCTCGCAGCGTCCTCGGTGTTTCTGGACGGCTTCGAAGCCTCGACGACATGCCCCTGGTCGGCGATCCAACCGCCGGATCCCGCCACCTGTGACAACGGCCTCCAGAACGGTTGCGAGACCGATGTCGACTGCGGCGGGCGGAGCTGCGGCGCCTGCGCGAATTTCCAGAACTGCCTCGTGGATCTCGACTGCCTGAGCGTCATGTGCTCCAACGGGATCTGCGCGCAATGCCTGGCGGCAGCGGACTGCCCCGGCGAAGACACCGAGTGCGAGTTCCGGACCTGCACCGCTCTCGCCTGCGGCACCGGCTACACCCCCTTCGGCGAACCCGTCTCCAGCCAGATCTTCGGCGACTGCCAACTAGACGTCTGCGACGGCTCCGGCGGGACGACGGCCACGCCTGACGACGCCGACCTGCCCGACGACGGCAACCAGTGCACCTTCGACCTGTGCAACGGGGGAGTGCCGATGTTCGACTTCGAAGACGCGGGCACCCCCTGCGCCCAGAACGGCGGCGCATCGTGCGACGGCAACGGCAACTGCGTCTAGGCGAGCGATCCTGCAACCTGCGCGATCTTCATCCGTAGAGAGATTCGAACAGCTCCTCGGAAGCTTGCGGAGGGACTTGGACATGCGAACGCCCGTTGCCGTTCTCGCTGCGCTCCTGGCAGGTGCCGCCGGCGCGCAGACGCCCACGCCGATCGACGCCGGCGACGTCATCGTCGACGCCGCCGGCTCGACGCGCCCGGCCGTGGCGGCGAACGCCGGCGGCGAGTTCGTCGTCGTCTGGACCGAAAGCGGCATTCAGGGGCAACGATTCTCCGCCGCCGGCTCGGCGATCGGCGGCGCCTTCACCGTCGCCGCTGTCGGTGCCTATCCCAGCGTCGCGGTCGCCGACAGCGGGACCTTCCTCGTCGTCTGGCGATCGAACGAATCCGGGATGTGGCGGGTCAAGAAGCGCTTCTACGCCGCCAACAACGTGCCGACGGCGGCGGCCGACGTGGACGCCGACACCGACGTCCTGCTGTGGGGCGACGTCGCCGCGGACAGCGGCGGCAACTTCGTCGTCGTCTGGGCGGAGGACGTCACCGGCTCCTACGACTTCGACGTCAAGACGCGGCGCTTCGACAGCACCGGCACAGCTTCCGCCGCCGAGCAGCTGGTGAGCTCCGGCACCGCCGCGGACCGCAACCCGCGCATCGACTACTCCGCGGGCGAGGCCGGCTATGTCGTCGTCTGGGATCGCGAGGCCGCGAGCCACTACGACGTCCGGGCGCGGCTCCTCGACTCCTCCGGTATTCCGGTGACCGCCGACTTCCTGGTGAATACGTACACGACCGCCGGCCAGCTCAATCCCGACGTCGCCCGCAGCCGCGAGGGCTCCTTCACCGTCGTCTGGGAGGGGGTCGGCAGCGGCGACGACTCGGGCGTCTTCGGGCGCCAGTTCGACGCCGACGGAAACGCGCTGGGCGATGCGTTCCTGCTCAACACCTTCACCACCAGCACGCAGCAGCGGCCGCGGATCGACGTCGACGGCTCGGCGGATTTCGTCGTCAGCTGGTTGAGCTTCGGCTCGCCGGGGAACGACTCCAGCGAGACGAGCGCCCAGGCGCGCGCCTGGCTCGCCGACGGCAGCCCCTTGAGCCCGCAGTTCCAGGTCAACACCTACACCACCCAGAAGCAGTCGTTCCCCGAAGTGGCGATGCTGGGCGGCGGCGACTTCGTGGTCTCCTGGGAAAAGAACGTCTACGTCATGCCGACGACCTTCCTCGACACCCGCATGCGCCGCTTCGCCTCCGTCCTGCCGCTCTTCAACGACGGCTTCGAGAGCGCGAACCGCCAAGCCTGGTCGGCGAGCGTCCCCTGAATGCCGCCCGCGGCAAGCCGAAGAGATCCCAGGGGCCGGAGCTTGAACCGCAGGGACCTCGCCAGATAGACTCTCCTTTCTGCACGAAACGCCTGTTCCTGGATTCCAGGAAAGGCGGCAACAAAATGGGGCGGTAGCTCAGCTGGGAGAGCACCACGTTCGCAACGTGGGGGTCGAGGGTTCGAATCCCTTCCGCTCCACCATTCTCAAATCACTCTGCGCTAAGCACTTACGCTTTGTACCAAACGACACGCCTCAAGCCACACCAAGCGGTAACCCTCGCCGCTTCAACGAGATGGGCGGTGTTCGAAAACCTACTGGCTGCGCGCGTAGCTCTCGCGCCAACTCATCCGGTCCCCGTGCCGTTCGAGATTTCGGGGCGTCCGCCTAGGCCACACCCGGCAAGGCCGACAACGCGGACTTCGACGATTCTTCGCAAGGGAGCCGCAATGCCTCCACTGCGCGACTTCAGCGCAAGCGGAGTGTAACGAGCGCGACAGTCGCTAGAAGCGCACCGAAGACAATGAGCTCCGCTCTCGACACGGTCGGGATCTCGACCAGGCTCGGCTGCCCGAGGTTCGCGATCCAGGCCTCCTGCCCTCCGGAGGCGTTGTACCCCCAGCCGACGACCGTCAGTCCGTCGGCCGAGACCGCTTTCGCCAGTTCCAGGTCCCAGCCCGCCATGTCCGAGGCCAGACCAAGATCGACGAGAACATCTACGAGGTTTCGCATACCGTGGCTCTCGTCCCAGATGGCCGGAACACGTTCGCCAGCCACACCCGCATCACCCACGACTACCAAGCCGTCGGCGGACACACCCCAAGCCGAGCTGCTATTCCCCCCAGGCGGCCTTCCCAGGTCCACCAAGCCCGTCGCTGCCGCCCAGAGAAAAGACGTCGGACCCGGGTTGAGTGCGGAGCCCACGATCACCGACCCCTCCGCCGAGACTCCCCTTGCCCAACTGTCGAAATTGCCAGCCGGCAGGTCGCCCAGGCCGACCAGCCCATCAGCCTCCGACCACCGGAACGCCTCGCGACCGTTCTCGGTAAAGGCCCAGCCGACTACGACCGTCCCATCGGCCGAAATCCGTTCCGGAACGGTGGTTGGAATCTCGCTTCCAGGTAGCACGCCCAGCCCCACGAGCCCCGTCACCTCGGTCCAGCGGAAGGCTTCGCCCCAGGTCGGGGACAGGTCGGAAGTGCTGCTTCCCGTCGCGACCGACCCGTCGCCCGAGACCCCGGAGGCAGCACTCGAGTATTCCTCTCCACCCGGCAGAGCGCCAAGGCCAACCATCCCGGTGGCTGCTGTCCAACGAAAGGCCTCGCTCCGAGAGCCCGACTGCGGCGATGAGCTTCCGCCGACCACCACCAGGCCGTCCGCCGAAACGCCAAGAGCGCTACTGAAGGATTCCACGCCGCCGAGATTGCCCAAGCCCACCATTCCCGTCGAGGCGCTCCAGCGGAAGGCCTCGAGGCCATTGGCTGACAGACTCTCTCCGACGACGACGGAGCCGTCCGCCGAAATATCCAAGGCCTTGCTGTAAGGGTATTCCCCTCCTGGCAATACCCCCAGACCTCGGAAAGAAGCGGCGAAGGCGACAGCGGGGAGCGAAAACGACGCCGCCACGCTGAAAGTGGCGGCGATTGCCAGTGGAACCAGGAGGCGCTCGAGGTCGAGGCTGTCTTTCATGACGGTGCTAGGGCGAAACCGACCAGAGACGCATGTCTCCGGTTTCGAAACCGTCCCGGGAGATCGCACTCGGATCCCAGTGCAGGAGGCGATTTGGAGATCCGGTTCCGATGTAGTTGGGATCCGTTGGATTCGACTGTAACGCGTCCCGCTCCGTCCAGTTGAGAATCATCGCCTTCAACGCCGCAGAATTCATAGTGGGACTGTTCTGAAGAATCATCGCCGCGACTCCAGAAACGTGGGGCGCAGCCATCGACGTCCCCGAGAGCTGACAGACGATTTCATCGGGGTCAGAGGAGCCTGGATCCAGAGGGAAGAAGGCCGAGACGATATGGGCGGCTGGAGAGAAGACGTCGACACACTCGCCGACGTTCGAGCCGATCGGATCGCCGTAATCGCCCGATTCACTTCGCCAGAGACCGTCAATCTCGTCGCTTCCTGCCGCGACGAGTATGCGGGCAATTGCCGCAGCTTCAGAGGGAACTGTGTAGCGATCCTCGTCGCCAAAGGTGTAGTCACATGCACTAACCAGCCCATTGAAGCCTCCGGGCGGGTCGGGCAAGGGTGTGAATGACTGATTACCTGCCGACTGTACAAGCAATAAATTGTTCCGGCTCGCCACGTTGATGACAGCCTCTCGAAGCTGAGCCCCAGAGCTGCAGCCCAGGTCAGCGTAGCAAGCGACATTAAGGCCGCTGAGGTTCACTATCGCGGTCTCTGCCGCTGAAGCCAAGTGTTCACCCAGGATCCAATCGAGCGCGCGCTTAAAGTGCGTGGTGGTGTAGCCCGGGCAGAGCGCCTTGATGGGAACGATCTCGACATCCCTTGCCAATCCGAAGGTCCTTCCTCCGAGAATCCCGGCCACGTGCGTGCCATGGCCTTTTCCGACATCAAACTGGTTCTCGCATGGCGCATCCCCTGGATTGCAGTTGTTCGGGAAGGTCGCACAGTTGGTGTCGATGCCGGGGGAGACGCGAGAGGTCCCCGAGGCATCGTCGAACTCTCGGTTGTCCCGAGCGACTCCCCTGTCGACGACGAATACTCTGACGTTTCCAGACGCCTGACGATAGCTGAACTCCTCATCGCGCGGCAGCCCGTATTGGTCGACGCGATCTACCCCCCAATTGTCGATGCAGTCTCCCCCAGGCGCGGGATCCGCACAATCCAACGTCTGCTGAGGAACGGGATTGCCCGGGCCGGGGAGTGGCGGCAATGTACGTGTATTCGTATCGAAGTCCTCGTAGCAATGAGGCAGGGTATAGCTTACCTGGTCGCGGAGATACGTCTCTTGAACGACGCTCTTGACCAATGGGTGCCGGGCCAGACGTTCCGCTTGATATTCGGTCAGTTCAGCCTCGAACCCGTTCAACACGAAGCGATAGATGTACCCCAGCCTCCCGCCGACCGTGCCTACGAGAAGCTCGGGCGTTGAGCTCGCGACTGGCCGGAGGAGCGTAACGCCGTAGCTTCCTGGTACCCCATTATCGCGAGCGGGAAAGAACCTATCGCTCGCGTGAGCCGCCGACGAGTAGAGTATGGAAACGAAGAACGCAACCGCGATAAGGGCCACCGAGCGCCCCTTGAGCAAAGAGAACATAAAGACCCTCCCCTTCCTGAGAAAATCCAAGTCGACGAGACTGCGCCCCGGAAGCAATCGGCCGGACGCCAAACCAAGGTCATTGTTCATATCCACTTCTCGATGGGAGCCTGCCCAGAAAAGGGCAGCCGAGGCAGGACTTGGTGGAAGACCACGAAACGACCACCCTTCTGGGTTGAAAAGGTAGGCCGGAATTCGCGGACATGCACCACCCGCGCGGAGGGTCGGTCCAACCCAAATGGGGAGGCGGCCCAGGTTCTCGAGACGAAGGAGATACGAGTCGACGATCCGCCTTGACGATCCAACTGAAGGATGATCGATGAGCTACGAGATGCGACGCAGCTACCTCGAGATCCTCAACGAGGTTTCGAGGACGAGTCTCCCTCGAGTGCGACGGCGTCGCCATCGACGTGGGCGAGGCGAGCGAGGAAGCGATTGAAGACGAGCAATTGGCGTCGCCGAGCGAATTCAACGCCGGTGGCCAACGAGGACTTGAGCCGCTATTCGAGCGCCTGCTCGAAGGCCAGCGGCGCGGCTTACTGGCGGGCGGTCATCGCGCGGCTACCGTCCTACCCCAGCTGCCAAGCTCGGCAAGAAGTCGAGCTTCATCCTTCGCGGAAACGATCCCGCGCCGACGCGCTTGGAGGATCCCTTGCCGCACGAGGTCGGCAGCGACGTTCGCCTGGATGCTCTGGGCCGGTGCGACGGCGAAGAGTCCGTCGCCATCCGGCCGGTTCCGTTCCTTCGAGCTACGGCGCTCATGACGCACGACTGTTAACCCACGGTTAACTTCCGTGCTGACCACCATGCTCCGCTCAGCCCTTTGCAGGCCGCTGCCCGATGTGCGTCGGCGAGGGCTTGAGCAGCAAGCCGGTGGCCAAGCTCTCGAGCCTGACGCCGGGGTAGTAGTCGATGACGCTCCGAAGGTAGCCGAGGAACCGCTTCTTGAAGTGCCGGGGATTGGCGTAACCGCAGCCGAACTGGAGCGCCAGAGAGGCCCACGGGATGGTGACCGGCTTCCGCAGACGAAAGAAGCGCCAGGTCAACCAGACGTAGATGTCGATCTCGAACGGCGACCGGAGGGCGCGAAGGACCCGCAAGTCGAGCGGGACCGGCGCTTCAGTCGCCTCCCGATAGAACCGGTCCGAGAGAACGACGTGGGACCCCCACGCAGCCTCGCCCTTCCTCAGCCGCGGGTCCCACCAGAGTTCCCGCTTCTCGGCGATCAGGAAGCCATCGCCAGCGTGTCTCCCCTGGCTCTCGTCGTGGAAGATGCACTGGAAGGTCGAGGCGAAGAGACGCTAGAGCTGGTCGCGGAGCTGCGGCAACGACCCACGCGGTCCCGTGGTCGGCGGGATCCCGAGGGCAGCGCAGAAGCGCGAGAAGTGGCCGCCGAGCTCGACGTCGGGGCTCTTGCGGCGCACCGCCTCGGTCGTGAGGTAGGCGAGGACCAGGCGCGGATAGCGGCCGTACGGCAGCCCGACGTCCTTCGGGGCAAGGATGGACAGGGTGAAGTGTCCGTTCCGCCGGACGAACTCGTTGGCCTTCGGGTCGCTGTGCGGAAGGGTCGCCTGCACCAGGGCCCGGGCCAGGAAACCGACTTCGCCGGCGGCGTAGGCATCCTCCTGGTCGAGGTAGAGCGACTGCCGGATCAGGCTGCCGGCGCGCCTGGATTTGCGGGGCCTGGTCTCAACATCTGGAGAATGAAACTGTGACGCCGGGGCGCCAGGGAGGACCAACGAGAGCTGCGGGGTCGCGGACTTCCAAGCGGTCTTTCCAGGCATACTGCCCCTCCGCTCCGCTGCCTTGCAGCGGAGACCAGAGAGGGACGCCGGTCCCGGCGAGGCGCCCTGCCGGGCTCCTCCGGAGACGGCGTACGGAACCCGGAGACAGGCCCTTCAACGGCATCGAACTCACGCCGCCTGCCTCAATGCCGCGACTTCCCGGAGCCAGAAAATCAGGGTGTTCGAACTTCCTGGGGTGTTCGAACTCAGAGTGATTTGGTCCACCATTTCT
>JAGOCP010000156.1 GCA_017998715.1 Thermoanaerobaculia bacterium
CCACCACCACCGACGACCTGCACCTGCGCTCCGAGAAGGAGTTGGCCGCGCTCTTCGCTGCCGCCGGCGTGGCACCGGGCGATACCATCGTCACCTACTGCCACATCGGCCAGCAGGCGACCGCGGTACTCTTCGCGGCGCGCACGCTGGGCCGCGAGGTGCGCCTCTACGACGGCTCGTTCGAAGAGTGGTCGCGCCTGCCCGCGGCCGAGGCGCCGGTCGAGATGCCGGCGGTGGCGCCGCCGGCCGCGGCAAAGCCGGCGCCCTGACCTGGCCTGGTCTGACGCGACAGCGGGGGGCCGTGCTACCCTCCGCCGCCATGCACAGGAAAGCGCTTCTGCCGGCGTCGATCGGCCTGCTGCTCGCCGCCGCGGGCACCTCCCTCTCGGCGCAGCTCACGCTGGTCTTCGCCGATGGCTTCGAGAGCGGCAACTCCCTCGCCTGGTCGTCGAGTGTCGGTGAGCCGGCGCTCGCGCCGGCCGAGGTTTTCCGCCTGAGCGACCTCGATCTGCGCGACCCACACCTCCATGTGACCGTGCCGGTCGTCGGGTGCTTCGACTTCACCGACCAGGACTTTCCGCTCGGGCTGGGGCAGTCGTTCAACGGCCAGCTCCAGGCGGCGATCACCGGCGACAGCGAACCGGACGGCTTCCTCGACAGCTCGTTTCTGCTCGAGTTCCGGCCGTTCGACGAAGCGGCGAGCGCCCTCCGCCTAGACCTCGGCAACGGCCTGTGCACGGCGCCGGTGGCCGGTACCAGCTGCGCGCCCGATCCCTCTGCGCTGCCGCAAACCGCCACTTACGATGGGCTCGCCGCCGGCGCCTGCCTCGCGCCGCTCGCCGGGACGACCCACGGACCCTACACACCGGAGGTGGCGAGCGTCGCCGGTCCCTGCTTCGTCTCCGCGCCGCGGCGGGTGGTCTTCGATCTCAACGGGGTGGCGCTGCCGCTCACCGATCTGCAGCTTGCCGCCGATTGGGCGGCGATACCGGTCGTGGGATTCTCGACCGGGCTGATGCGGGGATTCCTCTCCGAGGCCGAAGCGGCGACGGTGCTCCTGCCGGTCACCCTGCCGATCGTCGGTGGCCAGCCGATCACCGTCCTGCTGCCCGGCGGCGCCGGCAACTGCGCCGCGCACGACGACCGCGACAGCCTGAACAGCGTCCCGGGATGGTGGTTCTATTTCAACTTCCCCGCCACCGCCGTCGCCTGGACGGGGAACTAGCGCGCGTCAGCCGCCGGCCTTGAGTTTGGCGAGCTCCTGCTCGGCAGCGGCGACGCGGTCCTTGTCGCCGATCTTCTTGAGGACCTCGATGCGCCGCTCGTAGGCCTTGAAGTTGCGCGGCGAGAGCTCGACGACCTTACTCAGCTCCGTCACCGCGTCCTCGAACTTCTCCTCGCGGATGGCCAGCTCGGCCAGCCCGTTGTGGGCCTGGTAGAGGTTGGGATTGATGTCGAGCGCCAGCCGGAAGTACCGGCGCGAGGTCTCGATCAGCTTCGCCTTGTCGGGGTCCTTCGAGTTGGAAGCCTGCGCGCCGGCGTTGTAGAGCAGGACCGCCGTAGCGGGTGTGCGGACCTTCTCGGCGAGGACCGCGAGTGCGGCCTCGGCCTCTGCCGTCCTGCCCAGCACGCTCAAGGCCTCGAACCGGCCGTTCAGGGCGGCGACATCGTCGGGTGACAGCGCGAGCGCCGCATCGGCCGAAACCAGTGCCGCCTCCGCATGGCGCTTGCTCTCGGCAGCGAGGTCGAGTCCGGCATCCAGCGCGCCCTCGGCCTTCTTCTTCTGCAGCCAGGCAGGATCCGCCTGTGCCATGTGCGCCTGCGCGAGCGCCGAGTGGGCGATGGCCAGCAGCGGGTCGGCCGCCGTTGCCTTCTCGAAGTTCGCCTGCGCCGCCGCGAAGTTCCCACCGTTGATGTCCTTCGCGCCGGCGTTGTAGTAGTCGGCGGCGGGAATCTTCGGCAGGCTGACCTTGATCGTCGCGAGCTCGCCCTTCTTGAACTTGGTGGTCTCGAAGTCGAGGTCCTGGGTGAACTCCTTGTAGCCCTCTTTGACGACCTTGATGGAGTAGAGGCCCTTGAACTCGACGAGCTCGCCGGTGCACTTGCCGGCGGCGTCGGTCTTGCCGGCGAAGGAATAGGGGACGACCGTGGTGGCGCTCGAAATCGCCACATCGGCGTCGATCACCGGTGCTCCCTCGGGGGAGCTGACGATGACTTCGAACGGCGCTTTCGCCTTTTCGGCAGCGAAGGCGGAGCCGGGCGTGGCGAGCAGCAAGGCGGCGGCGAGGAAGGCGGAGGATCGGTTCACAGGCATCTCCTTGCGGACGGGAGGGGTCGAATAGCGGACGCCGCGTAGTATATGAAAACAGACCCGCAACCGCCGGAGGATTCGATGGCCAGCCGCCGCACCCGCGTTCACTTTGCAGTCGCAGCAGCTCTGCTGTGGATCGGCTCCGCAACCTTCGCCAAGGAGCTCCATTGGCGGTCGCTCGAGGTCGAGGCGCGCCTCGAGCCCGACGGCACGCTGGCGATCTCCGAGGTGCAGCGCATGGTTTTCTCCGGCGAGTGGAACGGCGGCGAGCGCCAGTTCCGCCTCGGCAGCGGGCAGAGGTTGATGTTCGACCGGATGACCCGGCTCGAGCCGGGAACGGACGTCGGCGTCGAGCTGGTGCGCGGCGATCTCGACGAAGTCGACCACTACGATCTCGCCTCCGCCAAGACGGTTCGTTGGCGCAGCCGCCTCCCCTCCGACCCGCCATTTGCCGAGACCGAGCTCGTCTACCGGCTCGAGTACCGCATCGCCGGGGCGCTCAGGAAGCTCGGCGAGCGCACCTACCAGCTGGATCACCAGTTCGCCTTCACCGATCGCGACGGGGTCATCGAGAGTCTGGTCGTCCGCCTGACGGTCGCGCCGGAGTGGAGGTCGGCGATTGGTTTGCCGGTTTCCTGGGAGCTCGGGCCGCTCGCGCCGGGCGAGGGCTTCGTCCTCACCACCGACTTCTCCTACGAGGGCGCCCTCCTGCCGGCGAACGCGACGCCGCCGCAGCTTCCGCGCTGGCTGCGATTCACCGTCCTGGTGGCGTTCGCTGCCGGCGCGCTGCTCTTCCACCGCGCGACTCGCCGCCGCGACCGCGCCCTCGGGCGGTTCGAAAGCGCGCCGCGCGAACCGCTCGCTCCCGCCTGGCTCGAGGAAAACGTCTTCGCGCTCGCGCCGGAAGTCGTGGGCGCGATGTGGGACCGCAACGTCGGTAGCGCCGAGGTCGCAGCGACCCTCGCCCGCCTGACCCAGGAGGGCAAGCTCAGGACCGAGGTCAAAGTCTCGGGCCGCATCTTCCGCAGCGAGAACCTCCACCTCGAGCTGCTCGCCGACCGCAGCTCGCTTTCCGACTATGAGCTCAAGCTCATCGAAGGTCTGTTCAGCGGTGGGAATCTCACCGACACCGAGGCGATTCGCAAGCGCTACCGCAGCACGGGCTTCGACCCGGCGGGGAAGATCCGCTCGGGCGTCGAGGCGCGCCTGAAGCGGGTGCGCGGTTTCGCCGACGGCAGCCCGAAGCCGGCGTGGAAGCCGACAGCGCTTTTGCTTCTCGCGGGAGCCGTCGTCCTGCTCGCGGTGGCGCTGCTCTCGGCCGCCGGCCTGTTGCGCGGCGCGGCACCGGGGGCGATTCCGCTGTGCATCGGTCTGCCGGTCGCGTTGCTGCTGGTCTCGATCCCCGGCTGGATCGGAGCTTTCGTCGGGCAGGGGCGCGTCGGCGGACTCGGCGGACCTTACTGCGCGCTGCTCGCCTCCGGGCTGGCGATGGCGGGCATCTTCTGGGCGTTCTCCGGTCTGCCCGCGGCGAGCGCCGGTCTCCTGCTCGGGGGGCTGCTCTTCGCGCTCGCGCTCGTGCGCTCGCAGGCCAACGTCCTCGCGACGCGCGAGAGCGCCGAGAGCCTGGTGCGCCGCCGCGAGCTCGTGCGGGTGCGCGACTACTTCGCGAGCGAGCTGGCGAAGGAACGTCCCGGGCTCGACGATCGCTGGTTCCCCTACCTGCTGGCCTTCGGCCTGGCGCCGAAGATGGAGCGCTGGTTCCGCCGCTTCGGTTCGGCGGCGCAAGGAAGCGTCGGAAGCTACACGTCGATGGCAGGTGGCGGAAGTGTCACCAGCGGTGGCTCGGGCGGTTGGAGCGGCGGCGGCGGCGCGTTCGGCGGCGGCGGCGCCTCGGCGACCTGGGCGATGGCGGCGACGGCGATGTCCGCGGGCGTTTCGGCGCCGAGCTCGAGCGGCAGCGGAGGAGGAGGGGGGGGAGGAGGAAGTTCGGGCGGCGGCGGCGGCGGCGGCTGGTAGCGCGCTCGACCACGCCAGAGACAGCACGGCCCTGGCTTCGAAGACTGCCTTCGCTCGCCAGGGCCGCTTGAACCGGTAAGCCGAAAAGCGGCTTACATCATCGGCGACGGCATCGCGGGCGCGGGCGCCGGCGCGGCCATCTTCGCTACCTTCTTCTTGGGAGCAGCCTTCTTCTTCGCGACGGGCTTCTTGGTGGCCTTCTTGGCGGCGGGCTTCTTGGTCGCCTTCTTGGCAGCCTTCTTCTTCGCGACGGGCTTCTTGGTGGCCTTCTTGGCGGCCTTCTTGGTGGCCTTCTTGGTCGCCTTCTTGGTGGCCTTCTTGGCGGGCTTCTTGGTGGCCTTCTTCGCGGCCTTCTTCTTCGCTACCGGCTTCTTGGTCGCCTTCTTCTTCGCGGCTTTCTTCTTCGCTGCCATTATTCGCTACCTCCCTCGGTTAGGCGATCTTGCGATCGCTCCCTTCCGGTCCTCGAGCTGTACTTCCCGCGCTCGCATGTGAGGCGAAAACGGAAAGAGGCTCCGGAAGAGCGTTGATTTGTTCTTCATTGTCAACATTTTCGCGCGAGATGCAAGAGTTTCGTGAAAGTTTTTTCGATTGTCTCGCGCGCGTCGCGCGAATTTGCGTTCCGCACCGACGACGAAACGGCTGCATGCGAGCTCTGATTCCGCATCGAGGAACACGCGGTCGACTCCTCGTCGAACAGCTCAGTCGCTCGATTTCGCTGTGCGCAGCAGCTCGAGAAAGCGCGCGCCGTAGCGCTCGAGCTTCTTCTCGCCGATGCCGGGGAGCTGGGCGAGGTGAGCGAGGGTTGTCGGTTTGAGAAGCGCCATCTCGCGCAGGGTCGCGTCGTGGAAGACGACGTACGGCGGCACGCCCGCGGCCTTGGCGAGCTCCATGCGCAAGGCGCGCAGGCGCTCGAAGAGCTCGCCCTCGGCACTGCCGGCGCCGGCAGGCGGCGTCGCCCGGCCCCTGGTCGCGCGCACTTTCGCGGCGCGTTTCGCCGGCTCCTGCTCGAAGCGGAACTCGACACGCTCGGCCCCCTTGAGGACCGGGGTCGCGCGCTCGGTGAGCGCGAGCGTGTTGTGGCCTTCGGCGTCGGTGACCAGGAATCCGCGCGCCACCAGTTGGCGGAAGACTCCGCGCCAGCGGCGGGGATCGAGCTCGCGGCCGACTCCGAAGGTCGGCAACTGGTCGTGGCGGAAGCGCTCGACCTTCTCGGTCCGCTCGCCGGTCAGGATGTCGACGAGGTGCTGGGCCCCGAAACGCTGACCGCTGCGGACCGCCGCCGACAGCGCCTTCTGCGCCGCGATGGTGGCATCCCAGGTGGCGATCGGTTCGAGACAGGTGTCGCAGTTGCCGCAGCGCCCGCCGCCGGGATGTTCCGGGTCGAGCTCCTCGCCGAAGTAGCGCAGCAGGACGGCGCGCCGGCAGGCGGTCGTTTCGCAGTAGGCGAGCAGAGCGTCGAGCTTGCGGCGCTCGACCGACTTCCTCTCCGGCGAGGCCTCGCCGCGCTCGATCATGGCGCGCAGCTGCACGACGTCGGCGAGACCGTAGGCCATCCAGGCGTCGGCCGGCTGTCCATCGCGCCCGGCGCGTCCGGTCTCCTGGTGGTAGGCCTCGAGACTCTTGGGAGAATCCATGTGGGCGACGAAGCGGACATCCGGCTTGTCGATCCCCATGCCGAAGGCGACCGTCGCGACGACGACGACGCCCTCCTCCTCCTGAAACCGGCGCAGCACCCGCCGGCGCACCTCGGCGTCGAGGCCGGCATGGTAGGCGAGTGCCTTGACTCCCTTTTCGGCGAGCAGCGCGGCGGTCGCCTCCACCTTGGCGCGCGAGATCCGGTAGACGATGCCGGCGTCGCCGCGATGTTCGCCGGCGAGAAAGGAAAGAAGCTGGCGCCGGCCGCCGTCGTCCTTGTCGACCACGCGGTAGCGCAGATTCGGACGGTCGAAGCTGGCGACGAAAATGCGCGCGTCGCCGAGCTCGAGACGCTCGACGATCTCGCGCCGGGTCGGCGCATCGGCGGTCGCGGTGAGCGCGATCCGCGGCACGCCCGGAAAGCGCTCGGCGAGCGCAGCGAGCCCGAGATACTCCGGCCGGAAGTCGTGCCCCCACTGCGCCACGCAGTGCGCCTCGTCAATGGCGAAAAGAGCGAGCGGCACGCGGTCGAGAAGGGTGAGAAAGCGTTCGGTAAGCAGCCGCTCGGGCGCAACGTAGAGCAGGTCCAGCTCGCCCCCGAGGAAGCGGCGCTCGACGCGCGCCTGGTCGCGCCCGTCGAGGCTCGAATTCAGAAACTCGGCGGCGATACCGAGCTCCGACAGCGCCGCGACCTGGTCCTGCATCAGCGCGATGAGCGGCGAGACGACGATGCCGGTGCCGGGCCTGAGGATCGCCGGGATCTGGTAGCAGAGCGACTTGCCGCCGCCGGTGGGCAGGAGAACGACTGCGTTCCTGCCCTCGACCAGCGAGTCGACGATCGCCTCCTGGTCGCCGCGGAATCCGGGATAGCCGAAGAGCCGCAGGAGGACGCTGCGTGCCGCTTCGCTCAACGTCTGCGGCCGGAGGAAAAGGGGCTCATCGGGCGCCGTCCGCGAGTCCGATGCGGGCGAGCAGAGCCTGCTCGACTTCGTCCACGGGCAGGGTGCTCAGGATGCCACGGTGCGTCGCGCACTCGCGGCGATGGCAGGGGAAGCACGGCGGCCGCCGCGAGAGAACGAGATCGGCCGGATTCCACGGCCCGTTGCGCGCCGGGTCGGTCGGACCGAAGAGAGCGACGGCAGGCGCGCCGACGGCGCAGGCGAGATGGAGCGGGCCGGTGTCGGCGGCGACGATGGCGCGCGCGCGCCGGGCGAGCGCCGCGAGCTCCATGAGATCGCACGGAAAGCAGGCGATGGCCGTCCCGCCGGAGGCGGCGACGACGCGTTCGGCGAGCTCTTCCTCGCCCGGTCCCCAGCTGACCAGCGCCGGAATGCGGCGTCGCGCCAGCCGACTGGCGAGCTCGCCGTAAAGCTCCGGCGGCCAGAGCTTGGAGCTCCAGCCGCCGCCGGGGTGAAAGAGCACCGGGCGTTCGAGGCCGAGGGCGGCGAGCTCGCGGTCCACCCGTGCCGCCTCGCGCTCGAACGGCGGCAGCGGGAAATCGCGCCGGCCGATCGCGTCGAGCCCGAGGGCCGCGAGGAGGGCGAGATTCTTGTCGAGGACGTGCACGACGCCGGCCGGCAGCGCATGGCGCTCGTTGAGCAGCAACGCCGACGCCGGCTCGCGGCGGGCCGGTCCGCTCCAGCCGATGCGCCGCGTCGCGCCGCTCGCGCGAGCCCAGAAGGCGGACTTCCAGAGCCCCTGGAGATCGAGCGCGGTGGCGACCTGCGCCGCGCGAAGCGAGCTGACGGCGCGCGAGATCGCTCCCGGCCGGAAGGGACGGCTCGACGGAATCACCACGCACGAGGCGACTGCCGGGTTACCGGCAAGGAGCGGCCGGCCACCCGGCTGAACCGCCCAGACGACCTCGTGGCGCGCCTCGGTGAGCGCGGCCGCCACCGGCAGGGTGTGGACGATGTCGCCGATCGCCGACAGGCGGACGAGCAGCAGGCGCCCGGCAGACTTCGCGCCGGCGCCGGCTGCAGGGTTGGATGAGGTGACCGGAGTGGAGGGGGGCGGGAGCATCGAACCTCCGCATGCTAGCCGATACGGTCGGCCGGGAAGCGGCGGAGTCGGTCGCGATTCACCGGTCGCCCACCGCCGTCCACCGACGGGGCCGTGACTCGGCGCGCGGCACGGCGTAAGTTCCTTCCATCGCGCCGGCCGGTCGGGCGCCAAGGAGAGCGAGATGGGAAGAATCGGCAGGGAAATGGTGAACCGATTGATCTGGGGCCTCTTTCTCATCGCCATCGGCGCGACGCTGCTGGCGGTGAATCTGGGATGGGA
>JAGOCP010000157.1 GCA_017998715.1 Thermoanaerobaculia bacterium
AGGCCGTTCGTGCCACCGGCTCCTCCAGTCGGCCCAGGGCCGGCGCCGCCGTCCGGGGAGAAGTTGCCATCCTGGCCGTTCTGCGTAAGGCCCGCACCGCCGCCGCCAGCCGCCGCGAGATAGAGCTCACCCGCGGGCGTGAAGAGGAAGCTCCCGCCGCCCCCGCCGGCGCCGAAACCGGGATCGCCGGACTCCCCACCCTCTGCGCCGGCAACGACGTTCAGGGCGAACGGCCCGGCGACCTCGAAGACCGAGATGACATGGACTCCCCGTCCGCCGAGAAAGTTCACCTGGCCGTCGGGAGAGAGCTCCGAAAAGTCGGTGAGCGAGTTCCCGCCCGAGCCGCCGGTCATCTCGACGCGCAGCTCGGTGGCGTTTGCGGGAACATCGAACTGCGCGATCGTGCCCGTCGCGGCGTAGTTGACCAGAGTTCCCGGGATGCAGTCCGGCGGACCGCCCGCCCAGAGCGTCGCCCCGGACAGCCCAAGGACGCAGGCGAGTCCCGCGACGATCGCGACCATGGGAGCGCGGGCGATGCTCTTCTTCGATGCACGTTCACGGACGAATGGGCTTCGAGTCACGATGCCTCCCTGGGAAAATCGACTCCGGAGCTGCGACCCGGAGCGAGCCGGGGGCGCCGTCACCGGGCCGATATCTCCTGCATCGAGATCCGCCGCTGCGACCCGACATCGAGGGTCGCAAATCTCCTCCCTATCCCAGCGCGGCTCTCTCCTCCCGGCTCGCCCGTTCGGCGATCAGCGGCATGCAGAGAATCAAGATCTCGCTCGCGAGCTTCGCCGAGCAGTAGCCGATCGTCCACCCGAGCTCGCCGGCCTGCATCAGCCAGCCGACCAGCATCAGGAGCCCGATACCGAGGATCGGCAAGAGGAGGATGGCCGCCGGAAGCTTCGTGCTCGTCGATCCGGCACTGTAGCGCCGCTCGATTCCTTTCGCGGTCTGCGCCACCACCCAACCGCCGGCGGCGAACGGCACGAAGAACGGAATGCCGCCGAGGATGAGGGTGAGCCAGCGCGCCATCGCCGTGAAGCCAGGTGTGCTCACGAACGTCCCGCCGTGGTGGCGCCAGAACTGCCGGTCGGCGATCGCGTCGAGCACGAGCCCGCCGACCGCAACTGCCAACGGCCAGCGGATGGCGCTCCGCCCGAGATAGGCGAGGGGATCGCGCACCGCGGCGAGGAACGGCTCGAGGTCGCGCAGCAGAAAGCCGAAGATGAGGCCGTAGACACAGACCAGCCAGAAGAGGCCGAAGGCCATCGCCGGGAGCCGCGCCGCGAGGCTCGGCTTCTTCTCCCCGTTCTGAGGGGTATCCGGCCGCGCCTCGGGGGGCACGAACAGGAGCTGGATCCAGGCGACGAAGGTGTAGGCGATCGCCTCGAACGCGACCAGCACGACGAGCTCCCACGGCCGCATCTCCCCGCGCACGAGCGCCCGCGCCGCCAGGACATTCGCCGCCAGCACGCCGCAGCCCTGGCGCAAGAGCTCCCAGTACGAAGCCACCGGGTAGCGCCGCCGCAGCGCGTCCCAATATGCGATCGACGCCAGCTTCTGCCGCTTCGAGCCCTGCGGCCCCTTCGACGCCTTCGACCCCTTCGACGCCTTCGACGGCTTCATCCCTCAGTACCCCTCGTGCGCCCGATTCTCTGACACTCGTGAGAACGTCAAGCGGTCCCCCGGAGCGACAGCGAAAGCACGGTCCGTCGACGAGAGGCCGCCGAGCCAGACATGAGCACTCTCGTCGGGTTTCGGCGCGTACCGGTCATGCGCTCTTCGCCGACGGTGTCGAGGCCGGCTGGCTCCAGAGCTGGGAGGTTCCTAGAGCTGGCCGCCCCAGCGACAAGGGGCGACCTCGCCAGCATCGTTGCCCTCGAAGCCGTCCAGGAAGATCGCTCGCCGCGAGGCGACAATCACCCCATCGACGAGCAAACCGTGCGGTTCGCTGTCTTCGGCGCGGAGCGTAACGAGCACTGCATTGGCGTTGGACGGCGGTATACCGGAGAGCCTCAGGGTCTTCCAGGTAACCGGGTCCTGGACCTGCGCGCCGTTGGCCCAGGTCAGGAAGCCGGTCGTGCAGTTGAACGTCGTGGTGAAGTCGAGGCGCAGGGTGAACGTGCCGTACCCCTGGTGGCGCGCCTCAGCGAAGATGTTCGGCTCGTCGTGGAGCGTGATGCACTGCGTGATCACCGCGAAGTGCACGCCGGAACCCGGCTGACTCGAGACCAGACCCGAGCCCGAGGCCGCACAGTCGCCCTCCTCGGTGAGGTTGGTCCACAGCAGCTGCGTTCCGAGGAGAAGATCCCACCCGACCGTGTCGGTTCGGAAGTCGCCGTTCGCGGCCAGATTCTGCGCCACCGCAGCGCTACTCCCCGGAACTTCCATGGCCAGAACTTCCAAGGCCAGCATTCCGAGCACGATCCGCCCGATCCGCAGCCCTGCCCCTCGCCTCCACCCGTTGCGCATGTCGAGACCTCCATCCCACTACGCGTGACAACCCCGAGAAAGAGGACAACGAGCCGGCGCCGGCCAGGAGTAACCTCCTGGTGCCCCTGCCGTACTCTTCCCTGATGCATCCGAATTCTCCGACCTTCGTGCTGCGGCTCGCGACCGCGGCGCTCGTCGCGCTCGCTCCCCTCTCCGCGGCGCAGGCCCCGCCTCCCGCACACGGAGTCGGAGTGGGAGCCGGAGCCGTGCCCCGGTACGAGAGCGCCCCTTGCCCCGTCGACGTCGAGCCCGGCGAGCGCATCGACTGCGGCGCGCTGTTCGTGCCGGAGAATCGCGCGCGTCCGGAGTCCCGGACCCTGAGGCTGCCGGTGATGATCTTCCGCAGCCGGGGAGCGACGCCCGCGCCCGACCCGCTGCTCTTCCTGTCCGGAGGCCCGGGCAACAGCACGGTGGCGAATCGGCGGAGCGGCAAGGGGAATCCGTTCCTCGACGAGCGCGACTACATCCTCCTCGAGCAGCGCGGGGCGCGCTACGCCGAGCCGGCGCTCCTCTGCCCGGAGATGGACCGGCTGGAGGGCGAGATCGCCACCGGCAAGCTCCGCGGGGAGGAGGCGGAGGCCGCACGAGTCGCCGCCGCGGCCGCCTGTCGCCGGGCGCTCGTCGCATCGGGAGTCGATCTCGACGGCTACACGTCGCAGGCCGCGGCCGACGACATCGAAGACCTGCGGCTGGCGCTGGGGCTGCGCAGCTGGAATCTCTACGGCCTCTCCTACAGCACCCGGCTGATGCTCACCGTGGCGCGGCGCCACCCGGCCGGCGTGCGCAGCCTGGTGCTCAATTCAGTGCTGCCGCCGGAGGTCCACTTCGACGAGGTGGCGACAGCCAACCTCTGGCGCGCGCTCGATCTCGTCTTCTCCGGCTGCGCCATCGATCGCGAGTGCGGCGCCGCCTTTCCCGATCCTCGCCGGACGTTTCTTCAGCTGATCGCGGCGGCCGATCGCACTCTGTTTTCCGTGCCGCTCGAGCACGGCAGCCGGGAGGTCCGCGGCACCGACATCGTGAGTGCGATCTACGACCTGCTGCACGACAGCGACGCCATCCCACTCCTCCCGCGCTTCATCGCCGACCTCGCCGCCGGCCGCCGAAGCGAGCTCGCCCGCCTGCTCACGCCGGGGTCAGGCAGTTCGTCGGGCCCCTCGACGCTGAGCCGCGGCCTCCGCTACTCGGTCTGGTGCAGCGAGGAGATGCCGTTCGAAGACCCGCAACGGGTGGCGCTCCAGACCTCGCCTGCTTTCGAGCTCGGCGGCATCGACGAGCGCGCCGCCTCGGTGGAGCTCTGCCGGGCCTGGAACGTGGCAGCGGCGCCGCCGATCGAGAACGAACCGGTGCGGACGGACATCCCGGCGCTCGTCTTCGCCGGCGAGTTCGATCCCGACACGCCGCCCGACTGGGGGCGGCAGCTCCTCGAGTCGATGCCGCGCGCCTTCTACGTCGAGCTCCGGGGCTTGAGCCACGGCGCCGGCTTCCACCCGTGCGGCCGCGAGATCACCGCCGCGTTCCTGCGCGATCCCGCCTCCCCACCTCCAGTGGGCTGCGCCCTGCAGCTGCGCGGCGCCGACTTCGGCGCCAGCGCGCGTCAGGGACCTGCATCGAACCCCTGAGCGCGGCGGCCAACTGTTTCCTGGTCGAAGTGAAAACCCCGCTCCCCGACCGAGGTAGGACGGAATCTCCTGCCTCCATCTGGCGCAGAAGTGGGAGGGAGACGGTCGGTGGCGATCCTCGAAAACACTCTCGCGCTCCCACTGGCACGCGCCCTGCGTAGGGCAGTCCGGAGAAAGCGCCCCGCTTCCACTTTCGGCGCCCGGGAGGCTTCCTTGGTAACCATTCTGATCATCGTGCTGCTGGTCTTGCTGTTGGGCGGAGGCGGCTACGGCTTTCGCCGCTGGGGTACGGGTGGCGGGCTCGGGATCGTCGGCACGATCCTGATCATCGCGCTCGTCCTCTACCTGCTCGGCATCTTGCGGGTCTGAGTCAAAACGGCCGCGGCGCGCTCGAGCGCCGCGGCCGTTTCTACAATCGTCTCCGACAGCTCGTCGCTGTGAGGGGTGTCGGCCGGTGTCGCGCCGATGGACTCGCTTACCAGGAACAGCCGTACGCCGACACCTGCATGCTCGCAAGCTCCGCCGCCTGCTGGCAGGCGGCCGCGAGGCCGGCCTTCCCTTCGGGCGTCGCGGTCGCGCGCTTCCAGGCGTCGCGCGTGGCATCGAGCGCCACCTTCACCTGCTCGCGAGCGTCGCCGGTGACCTTCGTCGCCAGGCAGGTCTCCCACTTGTTCAGGTACTCGTCGCAAGCCGCGACGCCGATGACTCCGCCGGTGGCCGGCGGTGCGGTGGATTCCGTCGGCGCCAGCTTGGAGGCGGTCGCCGCCGGAGCAGCGGGCGCCGAGGATTCGGTCTTCGACTGGCAGCCGATGGCGGTGACGAGGGCGATCACAACGGGGGCGAGAAGCACAGAAGGACGCATGGGGTTTCTCCTGGAAGTTGGGTTCCATGGTCTGTTACGTCAACGGGGTGGAGGAAGGGCCAAAAAACGGAAGGGCCAGTCGACAAACGACTGGCCCTTCTGCCTGCTGCCGGACGTCTCTGGTCTCAGGCGATGCGCTTGCGCCGCAGGATCGCGATCGCGAAGCCTGCGAGGAGCAGCGTCAGAGCCCCGAATCCGAACGCCGAGAGCGCCGGAATCTCGACCACCGACGGCGGCAGCCCGACGGTGATGTCGGTCGGGTCGGCCCCACCAGGGACGTTCGGGTCGTCGGTCGTGCCGCTCGACTCGTTGGTGCCGTTGCCGTCCGCATCGAAGTTGAAGAGACCCTGGTTCGAGATCGTCTGGCCGTTGGTGCCGGCGTCGATGGTGGCCTCGATGCTGATCGAGAAGAAGCCGCCGCTCGCAGCGATCGAGCCGTTCCAGGTGACCGTGTTTCCCACCGTGCCGATCGTGCCGCTGGTCGCCGTCGCAGTGACCAGCGTCAGCCCGGCGGGCAGGGTATCGGTGAACTCGTCGCCCGGGTTGTCGAGCTGCGTACCCGAGCCGTTGTTGGTCAGGACGAGGTTGTAGAAGATCGAGTCCCCCGGCTCGTAGGGCGGGCTGCTGATCACCGACTTGGTGGCCGTCACCGCCGCCGCCGAGGCGACGGTGGTGGTGTCGTTGGCGGAGTTGTTGCCCGGCGTCGGATCGGTGAATCCACCCGGTACCGCCACCGTCGCGGTGTTCGAGAGGGTCCCGAGGAACGCGCCGCTGATGGTGCCGCTCACCGTGTAGGTCACCGTGCCGCCGGCGGGGAGATTGACCGTGTCGGCGATGTTGCCCGCGCCGGCCGCGGTGCAGGTGCCGCCTCCGGCGCCGACGCAGGTCCAGGTCACGCCGGTGTAGGCGGCCGGGAACGTGTCGCTGACGCTGGCGCCGGTCGCCGCGGTGGGCCCGGAGTTGCTCGCGACGAGGGTGTAGGTCGTCGCCTGGCCCGGCGACGCGTTGACCAGCCCGTCGGTCTTGGTGATCGCGAGGTCGGACTGGAGCGTCACGCTGTCGCTGTCGGTGGCGCTGTTGTTCGCCGTGTTGGGATCGGTGGCCCCCGCCGGAGCGGTGACCGTCGCGGTGTTGGACACCGTGCCGATCGCCGAGCCGCTCACCGTCGCGTTGACCGTGAAGGTCACCGAGCCGCCGACGGGGAGGTTCACGGCCTCGGCGATGTTGCCCGCCCCCGCCCCCGTGCAGGTGCCGCCGCCCGCCCCGGCGCAGGTCCATGTGACGCCGGTGAGCACCGCGGGGAAGGTGTCGGCGACCGCCGCGCCGGTGATCGAGGACGGACCGGCGTTCGCAGCGACGATTGTGTAGACCACCGCCTGCCCCGGCAGGACGGCCGTGACACCGTCGGTCTTGGTGATCGAGAGGTCGCCCTCGGCCGCCAGGGTGTCGATGTCCGTGGCGCTGTTGTTACCCGTTGCCGGGTCGGTGATCCCCCCGGCCGTGGTCACCGTCGCCGTATTGGAGAGGGTTCCGGTGGCGGACGGCGAGATGTTGCAGGTCGACGTGTAGGTGACGCTGCCGCCGGCCGGGAGGTTGGCGACATCGTTGAGGTTGCCCGCCGTCGGCCCTGCCGTACAGGTGCCCCCGCCCGCCCCGACGCAGGTCGTGCTGCAGCCGCTGAGGCTGGCCGGGAAGGTGTCCGCCACGGTCGTGCCCGGCGCATTCGACGGGCCGGCGTTCGAAGCGGTGAGGGTGTAGGTGACGGGCGTTCCCGACACCTCGGTGGCCGCGCCGTCGGTCTTGGTGATCGCGACGTCGGCCTGCGGCGCCAACGTGTCGGTGTCGGTCGCCGAGTTGTTCGCCGAATTCGGATCGGTGACGGGGCCCGAAACCGTCGCCGTGTTCGAGAGTGTCCCGGTCGCACCGGCGCTGATCGCGCAGGACGCCGTATAGGTGACCGAGCCGCCGACCGGCAGGTTGACGGCGTCGTTGATGTTGCCCGCCATCGGACCGGCCGTGCAGGTGCCGCCGCCCGCACCGACGCAGGTCCAGGTGCAGGCCAAGATCGCCGGGAACGTGTCGGCGACGGTCGCTCCGGAGACCGGATCGGGGCCCGCGTTCGACGCCGTGAGGGTGTAGGTCACGGACCCGCCCGGTGTGGCCGTGATGACGCCGTCCGTCTTGGTGATGGAGAGATCGGCGGTGGCGGCGCGGCAGCCGGTGACCGAAACGTCATCGATCGCCACGCCGGCGAGCACCACCGTGTTGTCGCCGTCGGCGTGGAACCTGACCTCGGAATTGAGCCCCGCCAGGCTGTCGGCGCGGCGGGAGAAGACCCCCCAACCGGCGGTCGCGCCCAGGTTGACCGCCGGATTTCCGGGCGCGTCGGTCATCGTCGCTCCGAGCCACTCGAACAGACGCACCGGCGTCGCGCCGCCGACCTGCTGGAAGTCCACGAAGTAGTGATCGAACGAGGCGTTCTCCATCTGGTAGCGCTGCGCCCAGGTCACCACGATCGGCGCCGAGAGGCCGGCAAGGTTGATGTTCGGCGACAGCAGATCCTGCGAGCTGTTGAGCTCGTAGCTGCCGTCGAGGTCGGTCTTCCAGCAGTTCACCCCGCTGTTGCAGTTGTTGAACGCCGCGAGCGGGGGCGGATTGGCGGTCGTCGTGGCGAGCGTCGCCGGCAGGCCGAGCTCCCACTCGTCGAGCGTGCCCGCATGGGTGAATCCGGCCGCGCCGCTCTCGAAGTCGGTGGCGAAGACCGTCGTCGGAACGAAGCCCGGCGCACAAGCGGGGGGCGGCGGCGGCTCGCAGATCCGCAGCGACCAGGCGGTCAGCGTGCCGCCGTTCGCATCGTTGACGTCGTCGCGCAGGTCGAGGGTCCAGACGCCGCCGGCGTTCTCGCCGTCGAACCAATCCAGCCGGTAGGTCAACTCGGGCTTGTACTGGATGCCGCGCAACGCGGTGAAGAAAGGAGTCACCCCCGCCTCGTCGTCGAAGACGGTGTCCATCTGGGCTTGGCCGCCGAGTGCGTTGGAGCCGATGTCGGTGAAGAAACCGTTGTCGTTGCCGGAGGGCGATCGCAGGTGGGCATCGACCTGGCTCATGACGACGTGATTCAGCACGACCTCGACGTCGAGGTCGGCGATGCGCGGGTTGCCGGGGACGGTGATCGTCGAGCTCACCAGCCCGGTGGCGGGTCCGATCGTCTTCGGCACATCCGTGCTGGTGTAGGTGGTGC
>JAGOCP010000158.1 GCA_017998715.1 Thermoanaerobaculia bacterium
GACTCGGCCGAGATGTTGACCACCGACGGCGAGACCCGTTCGACGACCGCGACGACCGGCGTGCGGCGCGGCGAGTTGTTCTGAGCGAGCGCTGCGGCCGGCAGGCCGGCCGCGAGGGCGAGGAGTACGAAGTGGGAGAAAGCGCGTCCTTTTTGCATGGCAGAGGCCTCTCTAGCACGGCCGATGCCCGGTCGATTCGACGCCCCCGACCCCTCCCGGGAGCGCTCAGGAACCCTCACCAAGGTGAGGCCATGCTCCTCACCGGCGGCGATGTTGCGTCGGCGGCGCGCACGCCAGACTTCCTCCAACCTGAAGAGGAGAGCGATCATGGCCTGGTTCCCGAGCCTCGACGAGACGCAAGCGAAGTCCGAATCGACCCCGCCGATCCCGCCGACCCCGCCGACGGCGCCGCCCCTGCCGGACGTGCTCCTGTTCCGCGCCCAGCAAAGCCGCGCGGCCGGCGACCTCGATACCGCCCGCCAGCTCGCCAAGGCGGCGCTCGACCAGAGCCTGCGCACCCACGGCGAACGCCACCCCGCCCTGGTGCCGTTCCTCCTGGTCTACGCCGGCCTCCTGAACCAGTGCCAGAACTGGGCCGCCGGCAAACCGTTCTACGAACGCGCGCAGCACTTGCGTGGGTCGGTGACGCCACTGCGCTGAGGCCCGCCGACAGTTCCGTCTAGCCTTGTGGGCGCGGCCCACATGGCGCACAATGGCGGGGTTGACCGCTCTATCGACACGTTCGGGAGAGATGGAGCCGCACAGCGTGCGGCGTTTCCGTCTGTGCGACCCGACGACGTGTCGTGCCTTGGCCTTCCTTGCCGTAATTTGCTGCTCTCTTCCGGCCGCTCCTCTCACCGCACAGCCCTTGACCGACTTCCACCTGCAGTGGGTCTGGACCGTCAGCGGCAGCGGCATCGGCGTTGGGGGACTCGAGATCGTCGACTTGTTTGGCGACGGCCACGCAGAGATTCTTGCGACCTCGAGCGCCTCATCCGAGGGCGGCTACTGGTACACCCAGCAACACGACGGCAGCGAGCTCCGGCAGACCTTCAGCTCGCTTCCGCGCGAGGATGGTCTGGTCGGTGTCGCCGCCGCTCGCGAATCGGGAGTTTCGCGGATCGTCGTCGTCGGGCGAAGGACCGTGTCGCTCTATGACGGTGCCAGCAAGCGAGAGCTCGCCACCTTTCCGACGATCTCGAACCTGAACCTCGCCGTCGCCGCAGGCGACCTCGACGGCAACGGAATTCTCGATGCCGTCGTCTGCGACGACAGCAACCTCTACATCTATGAGCTGCTCACTGGTTCAGTGCGGATTCGCTATGGCTTCGGTTGTCGCGACGTCGCGGTGGGCCAGACCGATGGCGATCCTCAGCTCGAGCTCGCCCTCGCCGGCAACCCGTCCGGCGGCTTCGTTCTCGACGGCTCGAGCCTCGACGTCGAATGGGCCGACCTCCGGGGCTTCGGCGAGCATGTCGACCTCGCGGATTTCGATGGCGACGGCCGGGACGAGGTAGCGGCTGCGCCAACTTACACTGCAGGCCTGCGCATTCTGGACCCGGAGAGCGGCATGCAGCTTTTCGAGACGCAAGGCGTCTCCGTCGATGCGCTGGCCGGCGCCAATCTCGACGCCGAACCGGGAGCGGAGTTGGTCTGGATCGACTCGGGTTCGGGTTCGGTTCACGTTCTCGATGGCGCCACGGCACAAGAGCTCCGGCAGATCCCCAATCCGACCGACGGCGCGACGAGAGTAGCGCTCGGCGATACGGATCAGGACGGCGTTCTCGACATCGTTTGGGGCTCGGCAGCGATGACGGCAGACGGAGTACATCTGTTTGTCGCTCGCGGCGATTCTCTGGCCATCACAGCGCGCTCTCTGGATTGGGGAGGCCATTGCGGAGCCGCGGCCGTAGGAGACTTTCTGGGCGATGGCAGCAGAGAGTTGGCGGGAGCCTCGCGCACCAGCGACTACTCAGGTGGAGGTATCGGCTTCGTATTGGACCTGTCGAGCGGGCGGCTGCGCCGCTCTGCCCCCCAGGACTTCCCCGGAGGCGGCTGGACCCAAGCGCAGGGATTCGCCGCAGCACAGATCGACAGCGATGCCCAGCTGGAGTATTGCCTGATCGGCGGCGAGTTTCTGGGCTGCTTCGACGGAGCGAGTTTCGCCGAGCAGTGGCGCCTCCAATTGCCACGGACCCCGCTCGCAGTCGTGGCGAGCGAGCTCGACGGCGACCTTGCCGCGGAAGTCGTCGTCGCCACGAACGGTCGCTTCATTCACGTATTCGAGGGCGAAAGCGGGTGGCAGAAGTGGCGGTCGCCAGAGCTCGATGTCGACTACCCTGGCTTCGACCGGATCACCACGCTCGATCTCGGCAACACCTATCGCGCGGTGATCGCTGGCTCTTCCTGGGGTGACGGCGGTCTGACTACCTTTGCTGGTGACACCGGCGCTCTCTCGGCCGGGCCCTGGGCGACCTCGCTCCGATCTCTGACGGTGGGCCCAGGCCCCAACCCTCCGCAGCCGCTTTTCCTGGGACGAGAGAACGGCTCGGTACTCTTGTTCGATCCCCTGTTGGGCACGGAAGGCTCCGCCATCGCCCTTTTTCCGCGAGCGGTGGACGCCTTTGCTTTCGCCGACTTCGATCGCGACGGCACACTCGACGTAGCCGCCCTGCTGCCGCAGCGGCTGGAGATCCAGGACGGTGAAACCGGACAGACGATGTGGACAAGTCCCTATCTTGGCGCGCTGAATGACATCAAAGGGCCTCTCCTCGTCGGCGACTTCGACAGCGACAGCGTCCCGGAGCTGCTGGTTGGGACCTACTACGGGTTTGCCCTGTTCGAAGGCCCCCTCTTTTCCGTCTTCACAGACGGCTTCGAGTCGGGCGATACGTCGAACTGGTGAAGTGCCGGGAGAGGAGCGGTCGCGGCATGTCCTGCAAGAGTCTGCCTGGTCTTCGTTGGCACTGGATCGCCTCGGCCGCCCTGCTTTTCATCGGGTCGAGCCCGATGCAGGCGATTTCAGCCGGCACCGATACGGAGTTTCATCTCGAGTGGGCGTGGTCGGTGGGAGGGAACAACATCGGCCTGAAGGGTCTGGAAATCGTCGATCTCGACGGCGACGGTCGGGCGGAGATTCTCGTTGCGGCGGATCCGGGAGACTATGGAGGCTACTGGTACCTGCTCGAGTATCGTGAAGGCGAGCTCGTCCAGACCCACAGCTCTCTTCGGCGCAAGGACGGGCTCGTGGGCGTCGCCAGCGGGATCGAAGCCGGAAAGACTCGGATCGTCGCCGCTGGCCGGTCGTCGCTGACGGTCTACGACGGCGCCACCCGTCGCGAGCTAGCAAATTTTCCGACCGTCTCGCTCGACAACGAGGCCCTCGCGGTGGGCGATGTCGACGGCGACGGCGTTCTGGACGCGGTGGTCTGCGATGCGGCCGATCTCTATGTCTACGAGCTGCTCCTGGGCACCGTCAGAACGAGGTATGGGTTCGGCTGCACGAACCTGGCGATCGGGCAGACGGACGCCGACCCGCAGCTCGAGATTGTCCTGGGAGGGAATCCCCTGGGAGGTTTCGTCCTGGATGGCGAGTCGCTGGCCGTCGAGTGGGCCGACTTGGACGGCTTCGGCATCCAGCTCCGTCTCGGCGACTTCGATGCCGACGGACGTGACGAAGTCGCCTCGGTGGACGAGTGGGGAGGCGTTCGACTTCGAGATCCGGAGACCGGCGGTCTGCTCTGGGAGGCCGCACTGGGTGCAGTGGTCCTCGCTGCGACGAATCTCGACAGCGAGCCCGGAAGTGAGCTCCTGTGGGCAGAATGGTCGTCCGGCGCCATTCACGTGCTCGACGGAGCCACCACCCTCGAACTCAGCGCGATCGAAAGCCCCGCGGGCGGTGCCACGACGATCGCAGTCGGCGATACCGACGCCGATGGAGTCGTCGATGTCCTTTGGGGGGCGGGGTTGTATGGCTCGGGCGACGAGCGTTTCTATCTCGCGAGCAGCGATTCGACAACGCCCCATGTTCACTCCGAGGACTGGAACGGGCCCTTCTTCGGCGCTGCCATTGGCGACTTTCGCGGCGACGGCAGCCTCGAGGTGGCCACGGCTTCGATGTACAGCGACTCCGGCCACGGCGGCGGCGTCGCATTGATACTCGATCTCGCGACCGGGCGCCTGCGACGCGCTACGCCAGCTGATTGGGGTGGCGCCTCTACGAGCTACATTCGAGGCATTGCCGCGGGGCAGACGGATGCCGACCTGGCGCTCGAGATGTGCTTCATCTCAGGCGATGGTGCGGGTTGCTACGACGGCGCCGATTTCGCCGAACAGTGGTGGGTCCAACTTCAGCACCCGGGCCAAACGCTCCGGATCGGCGAGCTGGATGGCGGCCTGTATCCGGAAGTGGCCGTCGGTACCGACGAGTCCTTCGTCTACCTGCTCGAAGGCGAGAGCGGCTGGCTCAAGTGGCGCACGCCGCCGGTAGAGCCTTCCTATCCTGGTATTTACGCGTTGCGGTTCCTCGACGTCCTGGGAGATGCGCGCCCGGAGGTGCTCGCCAGCTCGGCGAACGGTCCGGACACTCCAATCCGGGCTTTCGATGCCACGTCCGGCCTGCTCGCGACCGCGCCGTCGAGTACGGATCACCGCTCGATGAATCCCGCTCCGGCAGGGAGTCCCCCTGAGCTGCTGGTAGGGCGGTCGAACGGTGACATCGTCCCGTTCGATCCAGTGACGGGAGCGACGGGAACGTCGATCGCCGCATTTCCGGAGCCGGTCCTCGCCTTCGGCTTCGCCGACTTCGATCGCGACGGAACGCTGGATGTGGCCGCGCTGCTCGAAGATCACTTCGAAGTGAACGACGGCAAGACCGGAGCTACGCTCTACGTCAGCCCATTTCTCGGGGGCATCGCCAACTGGGCCGACTCGTTTCAGGTGGGTGATTTCGACGGCGACTCCGTGGCTGAGATCCTCATTGCCACTGGGGTCGGCGTCGCGCTCTTCGAGGCACCGCTGTTCGCAGTCTTCATCGACGGCTTCGAGTCGGGCGGCACGGGAAACTGGTGAAAGACCGCAAGGGGAGCTGGCCCGACATGCGCGTTGCTGGAGCATCGAGAAGGCACCGGGTGTTCTTCCTTGCCTGTTGCTTCTCCCTGGTTACACAGCACTCTCTCAGGGCAGATCTCCCTTCGATCGAAACGGAGTTTCACCTGGCGTGGGCGTGGTCCGTCACGGGCGACGGCATCGGGATCAAGGGCCTCGAAGTCGTCGATCTCGACGGCGATGGCCGGTCGGAGATTCTCGTCGCAACGGAACCTGGATCGGATGATGGCTACTGGTACATCCTCGAGCATCAGAAGGGCGCACTGGTGCAGACGTTCAGCGCGCTCCCCCGAGCGGACGGGCTAATGGGCTTGGCGACCGGCGCCGAGGCAGGTGGCATTCGAGTCGTCGTCGCGGGTCGCTCGTCTCTGACCGTCTACGATGGGGCCACCCTTCGCGAGTTGGCGACCTTTCCGACCCCCTACGCATTCGACAAGGTCCTTGCGGTCGGAGACGTCGAAGCCGACGGCATCCTGGACGCCGTGCTCTGCGATGCAGCCGATCTCTACGTCTATGAGCTTCTGCTGGGCACCGTGCGCACCAAGCTCGGGTTCGGCTGCAGCGATCTGGCGCTCGGCCAGACCGACAGCGATCCGCAGCTCGAGATCGCGATCGCCGGGAATCCCGCCGGAGGCTTCGTCCTGGATGGCGCTTCGCTGGACGTCGATTGGGCGGTTCCGAGCGGCTTCGGCAGCCGCCTCTGTCTCGGCAACTTCGATGCCGACGAACGAGATGAAGTGGCCTCGTTGGTCACCGGAGGCGGAATTCGCGTGCAGGACCCGGAGACCGGCGACGCAATCTGGGAAGCGCCCGCTCTGGATGCATTCGTCCTGGCTGCGGCGAACCTCGACAGCGAGGCCGGGAGCGAGCTCGTGTGGTCTGCAGTGCAATGGGGTCCCATTCACATTCTCGACGGTGCTACCCCGGCGGAACTGGGAATCGTCGAGAGTCCAGAGAGCGTCGTGATGAAGATCGCGGCAGGAGACACCGACTCCGACGGCCTGCCGAACCTGCTCTGGGCTACAGGTTACCTTTCTTCGGCCCCCGACTATCTCTGGGTCGCGCGCAGCGACACCTGGGCCATCGAGACCCGCACCGACGACTGGCGCGGCCCCTTCATCGGTATCGGCGTCGGGGACTTCGAGGGCGGAGGCAGCCTCGAGGTGGCGACGGCCGCTCCCCAGAGAGAGTCTGGCTACGCCGGCGGTGCCCCGCTGATCCTCTCTTTCGCCACCGGCCGCCTGAAGCGCGCTGCGCCGCCGGAGTGGGGAGGTCAGACACCGAATTACCTCCACGGTCTCACCTCCGCGCAGCTAGACACCGATGCCCAGCTCGAGTTCTGCCTTTACTCGGGATACGGCGTCGGTTGCTTCGACGGCCGCGACTTCAGCGAGCAGTGGTGGGCTGATCTGGGGGGGTCAAACGATGCCCTTGCCATCGCCGAGCTCGATGGCGCCGGGTTTCCGGAGATCCTCGTAGCAAACGGACAAGCCCTAATCTACGCTTTCGAGGGAGAAAGCGGTTGGTTCAAGTGGCGCAACCCTCCAGTCACTCCATGGTACCCAGGCATCTATCGCTTGAGCTTCATCAACGTCGTGGGCGATTCCCGAGAGGAGGTTCTTGCCACTACCGCTTTCGGCCCTGAAAGCCGGATCTGGGCCTTCGACGCGGAGACGGGTCTCGTCGTTGCTGGCCCCTGGACCACAGATGTGCTGTCTCTGGCTCCGGCCCCATCGCCGAGCGCGCCATCACAGCTGCTGTTGGGGCGCTCGAACGGCGAGATCCTCCCCTTCGACATGACCACAGGAACAGCAGGTGCGGCGATCGTCACCTTCCCGAATGCGGTCCTGGCCTTCGGTTTCGCCGACTTTGATCGCGACGGCGGGGTGGATGTCGCGGCGCTCCTCGCAGATCATTTCGAAGTTGAAGACGGCGAATCCGGCTTGACTCTGTACGTCGGCCCGCACCTGGGCTCTTTTGGCGTCCATGCCGAGTCGTTCCGCGTCGGAGACTTCGACGGCAACACCGTTCCGGAGATTCTCATTGGAACCGATTCCGGCGTGGCGCTATTCAGAGCTCCCCTCTACGTCGTCTTCGTCGACGGCTTCGAGTCCGGCGATACTTCGAACTGGTAGCTGATCTTCGACGCCTTACTCGTGCGGCGCCGCGGTCGTATTCGCCGCGAGGAGAACGACCATCTCGGCGTAGCCCTTTTCACCCGCCAGCTTCACCAGGGTCTCGCGGTCGCGGTCGAGGTCGGCGCCGGCGGCGAGGAGCAGGCGGGCGTTCTCCAGGCGGTTCTCGAGCACGGCGTGCATCAGGGGGGTGAAGCCGCTCGAGGTGCGGAGCTTTGGGTTCGCGCCTGCGGCGAGGAGTACTGTGACCGCCTGCGGGTTCGCCCGGCCGGCGGCGAGCATGAGCGCGGTCATCGCGGCGCGGTCGGCGCGTGCGTCGACGGGAGCACCTGCTGCCAGCAGGAGCTCGATCGCCACGGCGTTGCCGGCATCCGCGGCGATCGAGAGCGCGCTCATGGTCGAGGTGCCGACCTGAGTGAGATCGGGTTGCGCCGCGAGCGCCTCTTCGATCTCCTCGGCGGCGCCGTCACGCAGGACCTCTTCGAAGGCGTGCGGTGGCGGAACGGTGCGCGCCTCGGCTTCAATCTCCGGCCAGGTCGCCGTTTCGCCGCGGACGATCGGGGCCGAGAACCAGGCCTCGAACGCCGTGCCGTCACCCGAGAGCACCAGGCGCCCCTCGAGACGCACCGCCGTCTCGCTCTCGCGCACGAAGTGCGCCAGGCCACGCAGGGAGATGCCGGGCGGCAGGCGCGGATGGTGGAACCAGACCTCGATCTCCCCCGCCGCTTCGGGTACCCGCGCGACGATCGATCGCACCTCGTCGGCCGCCGCGAGCTCATCGCGCCGGTCGGCACTGGCGAGGGCTGCCTCCGGCAACG
>JAGOCP010000159.1 GCA_017998715.1 Thermoanaerobaculia bacterium
CAGCCTTGAGGGCAGTGCAGGTGCGAGCGGCGGCAATGCGGTGGTCAACTGACCCTGCCGCTGCCCCAGTGCGGTCTCACCTCGTGGACGACTGGTCCCGAGTCGCGCGGCCGGCACGACCCGACCCCGAGCCGACATCCGACTGCGAAGATTGCCTGCCGCGAAGCAGTCGTTGGTAGCTGTACCTGCCGAGCACTTCGCGCCACCGGGTGCGGCCGGGCCTGAGCCGTCTCGGACCCGCATCCGGCGGTGGCTGCAGCCTCAGTGGCCTGCAATGCCACCTCAGGCGCCTTTGGCACCACGATCGGGCGCAGCTTGGCGTTCGGGGCCAGCACCCCATGAAACCGAATGAGGTGCAGCCTCGGCCGCGGCACCAGCGCCGCCAGCCGCTGCATGAACTCCAACGGGCTCAGCACCAGGTGCGTGGTGCCGTCGCGCCACGGTGTCTTGAGCTTGAGCTCCACCTGCCCTGCCGCGTTGAGCTGCACCCGCTCGTCCGACAGCGCCGGCCGGGTGATGTAGCGGCACAGTTGTTCCAGCCGCTTGCGGTCATGTGCGCCAACCCGCACCGCGGCGTGCAGGCTGAACCCGTCGATGTCGGCGCAAAGGGGCTGGCGCACTGCGGTCTCGCGTGGCGTCGCGCCCCTCAGGGTCAGCACCTTCTGCCCGGCGCGGGGCCCGAAGGCGATGCGGTAGGTGATGGCCGCGGCCTGCAGTAGTCGCAGCGTACACGCCTCCTCGCCGTCGGCATCCGGCTCGGCGGATCCTGCGCAAGACCGGCGCTCCGTCGACGCCCTGACGGCTCCGCCGCGCGGCGCGGTCAGACAATGGGCGGATCGATCGCCACCGGCGCCACGGCAGCGCCGGCGCCGACGACGACCACCTTCTGGATGTCGGGGTCGAATGTCGCCGGATCGCCGATCAGCGCTTCGCGGCGCAGGTTCTTCTGCCGCTGCGACTCCACCTCCTCGGCCGCCTTCAGCACGTCGAGGTAGCGGTGGGCGCGCTTGAAGGGCTCGAGCGCCGCGCCGCTGCTGGCAAAGATGTTGAGGTAGAGGTTGTTGGTGTCGACCAGGAAGCGCGTCGTCGCGTTCTTCCTGTAGAGGTAATAGGCCCAGTCTTCGCGGCTGATCCGGTGCGTCGTCCCGCCGTCGGCGTCGCGCAGGACCCGGCCCGTGTCGTCGAGCAGCGCGTTCACGAGCCAGGGCAGGTAGGAGACGAAGTCGACGACCTCCGGGTCCGACAGCATGCGCAGCGCCGGCCAGTCGAAGGCCGGGTCCTGGGTGCGAGTGCGCTCGAAGGCGAGCGCCGGGTCCTGGAGCGCGCCGGTCGCGCTCACGTACGGCCCGCGGACGATCGACATCAGGTCGTTCAGCCGCAGCGTCGAGACGCCTTGCGCGTCGGGGGCGATCTCGGTCGGCGCGGCGCTGAAGCGCGGCGAGACGCGCAGCGCGAAGACCGCGTAGTTCGCCACGTAGCCGAGCGGCCCGGCCGGATCGATGAGCTCGGCGAGGGCGGCTTCCTCGCCGCTCGGCGCGAACTGCGCGCCGGCGGCCGAAACGGTGCTCGCCCCGGCGAGCGTGCCGCGCCAGGCGACCGGCACGCGGCGGTTCTCCTTGCGGTAGCGCAGCAGGCGCTGCTCGCCCGGCTCGGCGGCCCAGATCAGCTGGTGGTAAACGAGCAGGTTGTCGCGCAGGTGGCGCTTGAAGCGCTCGACGAGCAGGTCGCGGCGGCGCTTTTCCTGGCGCCGCTGGCGCAGCTCGCGCATGTGGCCGGCGAAGGTGCGCTGCGGCGTGCCGTAGATGTCGGGAATCGTCAGGCCGCCGCCCGCCACGCCGGCGACCGGCGCGAACTGGGCGAAGCTGTCGATCGCTGCGTCGTAGATCTGGCCGTGCCGGTCCTCGCCCGGCATCTCCTCGATCGGATCGTCTTCCTGGAGGATGAGCGAGAGCGTCGGCCGGAACGACTCGTCGCGCAGGACCTTGGCGAGGATCCAGTCGTGGCGCCGGATCCAGTCGACGTCGATCAGCTCAGGGTCGGTCAGGCGCTCGGCGACGTAGACGACCGGGATCACCTCGGCGAGGCGGGTGAAGACCTCGTAGTAGCGCTGCAGCGTCATGTACTCGTAGGTGACGGCGATCTCGGCGTTGGCGTTGGCGATCTCGCTCGACCGTTGCAGCTCGAACGACGCCTCGCTCTCGGTGCTCACCGTCACCGTGCTCTCGCGGCGGACCCGGCTCGACGTCTTCTGCATCACCTCCGACAGCCGGATGGCGGTGGCCCGGGTCGTGTTCTGGACCGTGCTCTCGTCGAACTCGGCCAGGCCGCCGTCGGCCTTGACGAAAGGCACCTCAATCTCGATGTTCGCGTCCTTGGTCAGGTTCCACCTCTCGCCGGCGATCGCCTCGTTGACGAGCTCGCTCGAGTCTTTCGTGGTCGCGCTGCCTTCGCTCGCCGATTCGCTCTCCTCCTTCGTGGCGAGCGTTCGCGTCGACTTGGTTCGCCGCTTGATCTGCACCGAGACCTTGTGCGACTCGCCGGGGCCGAGCGGAATCGTCTTCACGATCTCGCCCGGCTGCACGCCGAGCGGATGCCACTCCTGGCGGTAGATCAGGCGCAGGCCGAGGTTGACCGAGCCGGCGGCGGCCACGTCGTAGGGCAGTCCGGTCCGGCTCCTCATGTCGACCTCGGTCCGGACGGCCGCGAGCTCGGCCGCGTGCAGTTGCAGGAGGCGATCGAACGGACCGCCGGGCGACCCCATGACGTAGCCCGGCAAGGTGTCGAGCCAGGTTCTCCGGTACGACGGGTAGTCGCGGTAGAGCCGGAGCCCGACGATGGCGGGGACGGCGAGCTCATAGACGCGAGCGATCCACTGCACATTCTGGTTCAGCAGGATGCCGACAGTGACGAGGTCGGCGGCGCTGCTCCAGCTCGACGGGTGGTTTGCATGCGGCTGGTAGAGGTCGACGATCCACGCCGCGGTGACCGCTGCCGTGTCCCACCCGGGGCGTGCGCCGCGGCCGACCTCGTCGCGGATCGCCCGCTCGACGCGGCCGAGCAGGGTCGCCATGTCGCGGAAGTGGCCGACGCTGGACACGTAGGGATTGGCCTGGAGCCAGGCGAGGCCGACGTCGGAGAGCGGAAAGTCGTAGCCCCGCACCGGGTCGAACAGGAACTCGTGGGTCGCGAAGTCGTAGTTGGCCGTGCTCTCGACGGCGGTGTGCAGACGATGGATCGGGCCGGCGTCGGCTCGATCGGCGACGAGCGAGCCGACCATCGACGCGAGGTCGGCCTGGTAGTCGAACTTAGGCATCGGCGTCTCCGCTCGCATCGCCGGCCGGCTCGGGGCGCGGCATTCGCCTCGCCAGCACTTCGGCCTTCGTGATCGCGGCGTGCTCCTCGGGCCTGGCTGCGATCTTCGTGAACGTCAGCGCGGCGGTGTCCTGGTGGATGCGAACCGTGCCCGAGGCGGTGGCGTGCTCGAGGCGCAGGCCGGCCGCGGTACGGCCGGAAGTGCGCAGCACGGAGAGCTTGACGTTCGCGTCGCGCTGGCCGTCGTTGACCAGCCAGTTGCCCCGCTCGTCGCGGCCGAGGGTGACGGCGGCCGCGCCTTCGCCCGTCGAGCGCAAGGCAACCCGAAGCCGCGTGTCGCCCGGCCGTGTGGCGGCAGTCGCGGCGGCCCTGAAGTCGTTCGCCGCGGCGTCGATCGACTCGCGCTCGGCCGCCGAGACCGGCGGCGCCTGGGCGAGCCGCCCCTGCAGCAGGCCGAGCGCCTCGCGGGCGTCGACGGCCAGCAGGGCCGTTCGATCGAGCTCGATCTCGACGAACCGGGCACCGTCGCCGGTCGGGCAGGGCCGCGACGCGATGACGCGCGCGGCCGGGTCGCTGCGCGGACCCGTGGCGACGAACAGCCAGATCTGGGCGGACGTGTCTTCGGCGGGCTTTCGCCGCCGGCCCGTCGCAGGCGCTGCAGGCGAAGCCTCGGCCCGGCGCAGCTCGAACGGCTCGCCGGTGCATACCCAGGCCTGGACGAGGGGCTGGTCGGGAGGGCGTTGATCGCCGGCAGTCGCCACCGTGCGGCTGCGTTTGCCGAGCGCCGCGGAAACGGCCGCGGCCGCGACCCAGAACAACCGCCGCGAAGCGTCGGCACCGCCGACGAGACGGCCGGAGACGAGCGCTGGAGACTTGGTATCGGTCATATGGCCCCCGCTATCGACCTGATACAACTAGCGACCTATGCTAGCAGGGTAACCATCCCCCGGCACAGCCGGAGGCATTCGAGATTTGAGCCGCTCGAAGCGGCTGACTCCGTGCGAACTGCGGGCGCTTCGCGCGTACGTCAAAGCGGCACTGTGCTCCTTGGCCAAGACACCCGGCTCGTTCCCAGCTCGCTGATTTGCATACTTTGAACAACCTGTGCCTGCTGTTGCAAGCCGCGCTGACCGTGCGCAGTGTTTAACTCGCCTTCGGCAAGGCATGCAATTCAGGAACTGTCAAACTTCTACTGCCTCCCCGGCAGAGCCGGGGAGGCTCTCTTGGTAGCTAGATGATCGAAGTAGCCGAAGCGGCGAAGGTTTTCGGGCGCCTGGCCCGGGTCCACGGCCGCCTCCAGTTCAGCCCCTTCACCGCGGCGAAGCGCTCTCGCGGCGGCGGCGTCCTGCCGCTCGCCCCCGACGGGATGCAGCTGTTCTGCCGCGTCTATGCGGTGCCTTCGTTCGACCTCGCCTGGCCGCTGTTCGAGCAGGACCGGCATTTCCTCGCCCTGACACTGAGCAACACCGCGCGCGTGATCGGCGAGCGCGCGCTCGCCGAGATGGCGCGGGTGCGCGCCGCGATGCGGTCGCGCTACGCCGGTGGCGAGATCGACGACCTGGCTCGCGCGCTCGGCGCCTGGCTGGCATGCACGACCGGCTCGCCATTCCCCGCGCTGGCCGAGGATCGCGAGGCCTGGGCCGCGAGCGAGCTCGGCCTGCCTCCCGAGCCGCGGCGGCTGCCGCTGCCCGGGGGAGTCTCCCAGGAGGAGACCGGTGCCGCCCCGACCGGCGATGGCGACCCCGCCGACCCTTCCGAGCTTTCGACACCTTCCGAGTCCTCCGGCGCGGCCGACCCGGCCGACGCCGGCGTCGACGGTGCCGGCCAACCGGCGCCGGACGACGCGGTCGAGCCCGAAGCGGGGCAAGAGGGAGGGCTCGACCTGCCGACGCGGTGGGGCGGCTGGGGCGAGCCGAACGACGAGGCGGCCGCCTGGGTCGAGTACGCCTACGCCTTCGACGCTGACGACCCCGAGCTGCGGCGGCGCCTCCTCGACCCGACGGCGCAAGGTCATCCCTTTGTCCTGCTCGTGCCGCGCTTCGTGTCGCCGGCAGCGGTGTACCGGATGCTGACCGCGCCGACCGCCGAGCGCCGGGACGCGCTGTCGGCCTTGCTCGATCGCATCGATGCCTACCTGCTTGAGGGCCAGCAGGCGCTCGAGGCTGCCCTCGCCGAGAAAGACTGGGAAACACTCGAGCCCCTGCTCGAGGCAGCCGCTTGGGCCTTGTTCCCCGCCACGACCCCGGCCGACCGCCAGCTGCGGCGGGCTTCGAGCGAGCTGATTCCCACGATCGTCGGCTGGACGATCGCCGACCTCGTCCTGATGGGGAGCGCCGTCGTCGGCGTCGCGCTCGGGCTGGCGTCGTTCGGCGTCGCCGGAGCGGCGATCGGCGCCGCGCTCGACGTGCTGTCGGCGGGCATCGAGGTGTGCACGGTCGCCACCGGCAACGCCAAGCGCGATCGCGCCAACCGGTTCGCGCTCGTCGAGCACGGCCTGCGCGTCGCCGCCCGACCCGAGAGCCTGACCGCCGCGGTCGCGCTCAACGTGGTCGTCCTGCTGATCCCGCCGATCGTCTCGCGCGCGTTGCGCGCTCCGCAGCGAAGCGCGCTGGCGCTGGCGCTGGAAGGCGAGAAGGCGTCCGTGCTGCCGCGGCGGTCGCCGCACGCCACCTCGTCGGCCGAGGCCGGCCTGGGCGACGAGCTGTCGAACGCCGATCGGGCCATCGCCGATGGTGCCCACGCGTCCGAGGAAGCGCGCGGCACCCTGAAGGACGCGAGACCCGCCGGCGCTGAGCAGCGTGTCGCCGAGCGCGCGGCCGTCGATGCGGCCGGCGAGGACCTGGAAGCGGAGATCCGGCTCGCCCTGGAGGAGGCGTCAGTTCCCGCGGTGCCGATCGAGCTGGAGCTGCCGCCGCTTGATCGGTTCGACCTGTCGCCGAGTCAGGCCGAGACTTACGGGCGGATCGTCGACCAGGTGCTGACGAAGCAGCGCGTCGGCAGCATTCCGAAGGGCATCTCGGCACCGAGGCAGGAGCTGCTCCGCGCCGCCGAGGAGCAGGCCGCGGCGCTTCGCGAGCGGCTCCGGCAGCACTGGGACGCGGCTCTTCCGCGCGGCGCGAAAACGCGCGAGGAAGCGGCCCTGGCCCTCCTGCAGATGCTCGAGCAGGCGGTGCCTCCCGGAAAGTCGAGGAACGCGGTGATCCGCGAAGCCTTCTTCAACCTGTGGCGACGGCGCTTCGTTCGCCGCGTCGCGAAGGACGCCGGTCTGATCGCCGACCTGCGAGCGCAGACCGGCATCGTGTTCAACGCGAAACCCGGGCAAGCCGGCAGGTCGTTCAGCGTGCCCGCGATCGGCCACGACGGCGCGCGCGTCTTCATCGGCCTCGACGTCGACCACGCGGCGATCCGGCACGCCGATGCGGTCGACGCGGCGCTCCAGGCACGCGACCCGCGCCTGCTGGCGAGCACGGTCGACACGGCCAACCTGCAGCTCATGACCGCCCGCGAGAACCAGCAAGTGATCGAGGTCCTCCGCAAGGACGCGCGCAAGTGGGTCGAAGAATCTCGGCGGACGACCGGCCCGTGAGATCAGCGAGCGCTATCCGGTTTGCCGGCCGATGGCTTGCACGCGAGGCTCCGCTCCCGCGAGGCTCCCGAGGTCGTGACCTCGGACGGTCTCAGGCGGCCACGGCCCACCTGCGGGTGTCTGCTTTCGGGTGGCAACCTCCAAGCCGCAGCGTCAGCACGGCCAGATGCGATGCCACTAAGCCGACCTTGACCTACGACGGCTGTTGGCCGGGACTGCCCGTTCGCGGACGCGCCAGGTAGCTGACCGTCAACGCAGTGGAATCAATAGCGAAGGTCTGCTTGCTTTGAACTCAACGTAGACCCGGACTCGGCCACAAGCTGTCGGCCCCGTCAGCACCAGAAACTTGCCGCTCACCGATCCCAAGCAACTCTCAGTGCGCGCCGCGCACATGGCGCTTGGAAGCCGCAGCAGGTTTCGCCCCTGCGTGGTCGATGCCTTGGAGGATGCCGCAGTCGGCAGAGGCATGAGGCACGGGGCAGGCCGCCCGCAGCGCCTTCAGCTCCTTCTCCAGGGCGCGTAGGGCCTTGATCCGCTCGGCCACATGGCCGATGTGCTCGTCCAGCAGGCTGTTCACCTCGCCGCAATCGGCCAAGGGTTGGTCCTTGAAACGTAGCAGCACCCGCACCTCTTCGAGCGTCATGTCCAGGCTGCGGCATTGGCGGATGAACCCCAGCCGGTCCGCATGCTGCGGGGTGTAGATGCGGTAGTTGCCCTCCGTGCGCGGGGCGGCCGGCAACAGGCCCTCGCGTTCGTAGAAGCGGATCGTCTCGATGGGCGTTCCGCTGGCCTGGGCCAGTTCGCCGATGCGCATGTGCGATTTCCCTTGTGCCAGTGAAAGTTCACGACGCCCCTTGACTCTATACCCACTTCAGGGTTTTCAATGGCAACATGGCTCACGATCATCCTCACGACATCCAACCGAATCGGACCGGCACGGCACCAGCGCCCGCGTGTGGCCCATGCTGTGGCGCCGCGGAACACGCGCCCGTCGCTTCCGTGCCCGCACCGCCCGGTGGTGGCCAGCGCTACCGAATCCCGGCGATGGACTGTGCCAGCGAGGAGTCCGAGATCCGTCGCGCTGTCGAGGGCGTCCCTGGTGTCCTGGGGCTGCGTTTCCAGTTGGGCGAACGCAGCCTGCGCA
>JAGOCP010000160.1 GCA_017998715.1 Thermoanaerobaculia bacterium
CGGGCGCTCCGACCTCCGGCAGGGTAGTGACGCTGCGGTGGACCTCCTCGACCAGATCGGTCATCGCCACCGTCGCCTCGACCGCCAGGCGCGAGAATCCCCGAAGATCCGACATCGTGCGCGCCCGCTTCACACCGGCTCCATGCCCGGAGACTACGACGTTCGAGCGCTGGTGCAAGGGTTTCCGCGATGGCAGCGTTCCTGAATCCTCTGTGCGAGACTCCACGGATTCCGATGGCGAGATCTTCCTTGGCGCGTTCTGTCGCGGTGCTGTTGCTCCTGCCGGGGGCCCTGCGGTCGGCGGACGCGCAGGCGGCGTCGAGCACCGATGCGCCGCCGGCGTGGGCCTACCCGGTGAAACCTCCGGGCTTCCAACCGCCGCCGGACGATGGCACGCTGCGGCGGGTTCCGGGGAGCACCGCCGCATTCACGCTCACCCAGCTGCGCGACCTCTTCCTGGCTCCGGACTGGCACCCGGACGACCACGCACCGATGCCCGAGGTCGTGGCTCGCGGCCGGAGGCCGGAGGTCTACGCCTGCGGTTTCTGTCATCGGGCGGAGGGCCCGGGCGGACCGGAGAACTCCCGCCTCGCGGGCTTGCCGGCGGCCTACATCGTCCAGCAGATGGCCGACTTCAAGAGCGGTGCGCGGGGAACTTCGGTGCCGAACCGACTCCCGACGACGGCGATGATCGCGCTCGCCAAAGCGGCCACCGACGCCGAGGTGGCGGCCGCAGCGGCCTACTTCGCGGCGATTCCGCCGCGACCCACGATTCGGGTCGTCGAGACCGCGACCGTCCCGAAGACCCACGTCGCCGGCTGGATTCTGGCCGTGGACAGCGGCGGCGAGCGCGAGCCGATCGGTGCCCGCATCATCGAGTTGCCGGAAGACCCGGAGCAGTTCGAACATCGCGACTCACGGGCCCGATTCCTCGCCTACGCACCGGTCGGCAGCATCCTGAGAGGCGAGACTCTCGCAACGACGGGCGGGGCGCACCGCGGCGAGCAGAGGACGGTACCCTGTGCCACCTGCCACGGCCCGGGGCTCAAGGGCCTCGGGCCGGTGCCCGGCATCGCCGGCCGCTCGCCGAGCTATGTCGTCCGTCAGCTCTGGGACTTCCAGCACGGCGCCCGGGCCGGAGCGGGCAGCGTCCTCATGCGGCCCACCGTCGAGAGGCTCACGCTCGACGACATGATCGCGCTCGCCGCCTACGTCGCCTCGCTCGCGCCCTGAGCGGCGGGGCGTGTCACACTTTGGCGGTGACGGAGCGAGAGGCAGCAGTCGGCGCTCGGCGGGCGGCGCGGTTCGCAGGTGTCCGCTGGGCGGCGCTCGCCTTTTTCGTCGCGCTCGCCGTTCGCCTGATCGCGATCTGGGTAGTCGGCCCGGTGCAACTCGAGTTCGGCGACGCGCACGACTTTCTCGAAACCAGCCGGATCGTCTGCACCCAGGAAGAGTATCCGGCGATGGGCAACCTCACCTTCTTCCGCGCACCGGGCTATCCGCTTTTCGTCAGCCTGGTGACGGCGTGCCATCCCGACAGGATTCTGCGGGTAAAGGTGTGCAATGCGCTGGTCGACAGCCTCACGGTGGTGCTCATCTGGGTTCTGGCTGGGCAGATGGTCCGGTCTGCCGCCGGGCAACTTCTCGCTTCCGCTGTCGCTGCGTTTCATCCGATCTTCGTGGTGCAGACGACCGACGTCCGCTCCGAATCAATCTTCATGTTTCTCGTCACCGGTGCTCTGGTGGCGCTCTTCGCAGCGCGCACGGCGCGGCCGCGATGGTTGCTCTTGGCAGGGGCGTTGCTCGGGCTCGCGGCGCTGACTCGGCCAGCGGCCCTGGTCGCGATCCCGTTTTTCGCGGTCGCGTGGGTGATCGGTTCGTCTTCGGGGCAGCGGCGCGCGGCGGTGGCTTCCGCTGTCCTGTTGGTCGCAGCTGCCGCGGCCGTAGTCGGACCCTGGAGCATCTACATCTCCGAAAGGCACCACGAACTGATCTTCGTCAATGACGCAGGTGGATACAACCTGTGGCGGGGGACCCATCCAGACTTGATCTCAGCGCTGAATTCACCGGATCGCCGGACTTACCAGGATCAGAGTCAACGGTTCGAGTTGGTGACTTCGCCGTCTGAGGCCGTCGCGGTCTCTCGGGAGGCAGACTCCCCCATGGGGCGAAGCCGCGCCTGGCGTCTGCGGGCGCAAGAGCGCATCGCGAGCGACCCCATAGGCTTCGTCGCCGCGCTGGGCGGCAACCTTTGGCGACTCTGGCGACCTTGGCTGAATCCGCTCGGCTACCCGAACGCGACCGTCCTTGCAAGTGCTGCTTTCCTGCTGCCGATGCTATTTCTGGGGACACTCGGCCTCTCGGGCTTGCGCTCTGCCCAGCCTTGGCTCTTCGGTTTCGTCGCCTGCTGGTTCCTCGTCGTCTCTCTCTCCCACATTCCGTTTCAGGCGGTGATGCGATTCCGGATGCCCTTCACCGACCCGATCCTGATCGCTCTCATGTGGGGCGGCCTGACGGCGCTCCGTGCCAGCTTCAGCCGCGGAACGCAGCGACCCGCCTCTGATGGGCGGGCGATGAGCGCCTGAGGCCGCTTCCCGACCTCGTGGCAGACTTCTTCCGTGACGGAGGTAATCGACACGCTGCGCGCGCCGCACTTCGCGAACGGGCGGTTCTTCAATCCCTGGGGGGTCACGAAGGCCTCGTTCTTCGACGTCGTACGCTGGAAGCTGCTGTCGAGGAATCGCTACGGCCGGGGACGGCCACCGCGCGTGCCGGTCGTCGCGAACGACGGCAGCGCGCTCTCGCGGCCGGCGCAGTCGCCCGCCGCCACCTGGGTCGGGCATGCGACGTTCGCTCTCCAGGACGGCCCCGATGTCCTGTTGACCGACCCGCATTTCGGCCCGCGGGCGCTCGTGCCGCGGCGCTTCCATCCGCCTGGAGTTCCGCTGGCGGCGATTCCTGCGAGCGCCGTGGCGGTGCTGTCGCACAACCACTACGATCACCTCGACCGCTTCACTCTCGCGCGATTGCCGAAGGGGATCGCCTGGAGAGTGCCGCTGGGGCTCGGAACCTTCGTCCGGAAGTTCGGTTTCACCGACATCGAGGAGCTCGACTGGTGGCAGACCTGCGACTGCCGCGGCTTCCGCCTGACGCTCCTCCCCGCGCAGCACTGGTCGCGCCGCCTGTCGCAACCCGACGAGACGACCCTTTGGGGCTCGTGGCTGGTCGAGAGCGCGCGGATGCGGAGCTTCTTCGCCGGCGACAGCGGTTTCTTCCACGGCTTCGCCGAGTACGGGCGTCTCTTTCCCGGCCTCGACCTCGCCATCCTGCCGACCGGCGCCTACGAGCCGCGCTGGTTCATGAAGCCGGTGCACATGAACCCCGAGGAGGCGCTTGCCGCCTTCCGCGACCTCGGCGCGGCGCACATGCTGCCGATGCACTGGGGCACCTTCGACCTCACCGACGAGCCAATCGACGAAGCCGACCGGGTGCTCGAGGGGATGCTCCTCGACGAATCTCCCGACTTCGCGCGCCGCGTCCACCGACTGGCGATCGGGGAGAGTCTCCGGTTGCCCGCCTAGCCGCGCCGAGAGCCTCCGCGAGCTGTGCAAGACTCCTTGCAGGATCCAGAAGCGACGGGAGGCAAGCGATGCGACAGCGGTGGAAGTGGGTGCTGGGCGGGTTGATGATCTTCGCCCTCGGCTTCTACTCGGGTGTTTCCTTCGGCGCGCATCGCCTGTGGAAAGTCCTCGAACCCATGAAGCGAATGGAGGAAGCAGCTACGATCAACTTCGGGATCGACGAGCTGCTCTTTCTGCGCACCGGAAATCCCGACAAGGCACTGCGGCGGATGGAGCAGCGCCTCGACCTGGCGGTCGCGGGCTTGGCGCAAGGGCGCCAGTGGGAGGAGCTCTCTTTCGAGGAGCGTCAAGCCCTCCTGCTGGCGAAGAAGTACCGCCAGCGCTATCCGTATTCCACCGCCAGTCCGGGAGCGCAAGCGGCGCTCTTCGCTGCGCCGGACGAGCCGCTCGATCCGCGGGTACTCAAGACGGCGGCGCGTGTGCTGATGGAGTCCGCGCCAGCAGCGGTCGAACCGTGACGAGGCTAGCGGGAGCCTGGCTCGCGGTGGTGGTGACGCTGAGCTCGCCTGCCGGTGGCGCGGTGGCGCCGGCAGGGCCGCTGCGCTCGGTGGCCGTGACGATCGACGACCTGCCCGGGCCGGCGGCCGGAGTGGTGTCGAACGAGCCGGCGGCGCTCGCGGCGATGACTGCGAAGCTCCTCGCCGCCCTGGCGGAGCACGGCGTACCGGCAGTCGGCTTCGTCAACGAGGGCAAGCTCGTCGTCGAGGGCGAGGGGCCTGCTGGCGTCGCGGCGCGCACGGCTGTGCTCCGGCAGTGGACAGCCGCCGGTCTCGAGCTGGGCAACCACACCTACTCCCACCGTAGCCTCAACCGGCTGCCGCTCGACGAGTTCGAGGCCGACGTGCTGCGCGGCGAACCGGTCACGCGAAGCCTCCTGGCGGAGAAGGGCAAGGCGCTGCGCTACTTCCGCCATCCGTTCCTGCAGGTCGGGCTCGAGCTGCCGAAGCGCCGCGCGTTCGAGAGGTTTCTCGCCGACCGCGGCTACACGATCGCGCCGGTGACGATCGACAACGACGAGTACGTCTTCGCCTTCGTCTACGCCGACGCCCTGCGTCGCGGCGACAAGGTCTTCGCCGACCGGGTGGCCGCCGCCTATCTCGATTACATGGACGGAGTCTTCGCCTTCATCGAAGAGGTCTCGCGCCGGGTCACCGGCCGCGAGATCGCGCAGGTGCTGCTCATCCATGCCAACGCGTTGAATGCGGACCACTTCGACGAGCTGGCGACGAGGATGGAGAAGCGCGGCTATCGCTACGTCACGCTCGAAGAGGCTCTGCGCGATTCCGCCTATGCCCTCCCCGACGACTACGTCGGCGCCTGGGGAATCTCGTGGCTGCATCACTGGGAGACGACCGCCGGCAAGCCGCGATCCCCCTCGCCCGATCCCCCGGTGTGGATTCAGCACGCCTACGACGCTCTGCCGCAGCGCTAGCTCGAGAAAGCCACGACTTGAGCGAAGAACCCACTCCGCCCGGCGAGGGCCTGCCGCCCGGTGCCGCGGACGACGCCACCGTCGCCGAGCCGATCCGGGCCTGGTCGGGCGGCTCGCGGCCGCAGTTGCTGGGGCAGCCGGTATCGAGGCCGCGCCAGATCGGCCCGTTCACCGTTCTCGACGTCCTCGGCGAAGGCGGCATGGGCACGGTCTACCTCGCCGAGCAGACGTCACCGATCCGGCGCAAAGTGGCGCTCAAGCTGATCCGCGCCGGCGCGGTCGATGCGGAGCGACTGGCGCGGTTCGCCACCGAGCGCGAGGCGCTGGCGCGGATGAATCACCCCAACATCGCGCAGGTCTATACCGCCGGGACCAGCCGCGACGGCCAGCCGTGGATCGCGATGGAGTATGTGCCAGGGGCGCCGATCACCGACTACTGTGACGGGCGGCGGTGGCCGATTGCTCGCCGCATGGCTCTCTTCATCACTGTCTGCGACGCCATCCAGCATGCCCACCAGAAGGCGCTGCTGCACCGAGATCTCAAACCCTCGAACGTGCTGGTCGCGGAGAACGAGGGCGGCGCGCTCGCCAAGGTGATCGACTTCGGGGTCGCCAAGGCGCTCGACGATCCCGGGTCCGGCGGCGACAGCAAGGTCGAAACGGCCGTCGTCGGAACGCCGACCTACCTCGCGCCCGAGGCGCTCGCCGCCGCCCGCGGCGAGGCCGACGTCGACACGCGCGCAGACGTCTATGGTCTCGGCCTGCTGCTGTTCGAGTTGCTCGTCGGCGAGCAGCCGTTCGGCACCACTTCGAGTTTCGCCGTGATGCGACGCATCGTCGAGGGGGACGTCCCGCGACCGAGCGACTTTTTCCTGCGGCTCCCCGCGGCGCGCCGCAGGGAGCTCGCCGCGGCGCGCGGCTGCGATCCGGCGACGCATCGTCGCGCGCTGCGCAACGACCTGGACTGGATCGTACTCAAGGCGATGGCGCGCGAGCGCGAGCAGCGTTACGGCTCGGCCGCCGAGCTCGCCGACGACCTGCGGCGGTCGCTCGATGTCCTGCCGGTGCGGGCCGGGCCCCCGGGAGCCTGGTACCGGCTGCGCAAGTTCGGCCGCAGGCACCGCGCCGCCGTCGCCGGCGCGGCGCTCGTCGCGCTCGCTCTCGTCGCCGGTATCGTCGCCCGCAGCCGCGAAGCCACGCGGGCCAATCGCGAGGCGGCAAGGGCGAACCAGGAGGCGCGCACGGCGAGCGAGGTCTCGCAGTTCCTCATCGGCCTCTTTCAGGGATCGGATCCGGGCCACAACACCCGGCCGGACATCACGGCGAGGGAGGTCCTCGACCGCGGTGCGGCCCGTGTCCGCGGGGAGCTTTCATCGCAGCCGCTGGTCAAGGCGCGGCTGCTCAATGCGATCGCGGTGATCTATCGCCAGCTCGGGTTGCTGGACCAGTCGATCGAGCTCGGACGCGAGAGTCTGGCGCTCACCGAGCTGGCGGGCGGCGCAGGAACGGCGGAAGCGGCGGAGGCTCTGCTCAGTCTCGGCACGGCCTACGACATGCGCGGTGACGCCGAGACGGCCGAGCCGTTGCTGCGGCGCGCCGGGGCCGGCTTCGAACGGCTCGGAGACGGCGTCGCGCTGGCCGCCTGCAGGATGCAGCTCGCTTCGACTGCCGGCCGGCTGAGGCGATTCGATCTGGCCGAGAGTCTGAGTCTCGAGGCGATTCGCGGCTGGGAGGCGACTCTGGGGCCCGACAGCGAGCGCATCGGCGCGGCGCTCAACAATCTGGCCAACCTGTACTACGACCAGAAGCGCTGGAGGGAAGCCGAGGCGGCACACCTGCGGGCGATCGCGATCAAACGCAAGGCCTTCGGCGAGGAGCACTACTACGTCGCGCAGAGCATGAGCAACCTCGCCAACGTCTACGTCGAGCAGGGCCGCCTGGCGGAGGCGGAGGAGCTCGCGCAGAGTGCGCTGGCGATCAAACGCCGGGTCCTCGGTCCGGAGCACTTCGAGATCGGCGTGAGCCTGCACAACCTCGGCGACGTCGCCCTGAAGGCCGGCCATCCCGACCGCGCCGCCGAGCGCTACGCGGAGGCGATCGCTTTCTGGGAGAGCATCGGCGGGGCGGGCAAGGGCTTCGTGAGCTACAGCCTCACCGGCCTCGCCAACGCCGAGCGCGATCGCGGGCGCTACGCCGACGCTGAGAAGCTCTACGCGCAGGCGCTGGCGCGCATCGATGGGCGCAACGAGGAAATCGAGCGCGAGGTTGCGAACGGGCGGCAGAGGCTCGCGGCGCTCACGCCCGGCTAGGCGTCAGTCCGCCCGCTCCTCCCACACCTGGACGAGCTGGACGACGGTCTCGACCGCCTTTTCCATGTCCTGAACCGAGACCCATTCGAGGCGGGAGTGGAAGTTGTGCTCGCCGGCGAAGAGGTTCGGCGTCGGCAGGCCCATGAACGACAGGCGCGAGCCGTCGGTGCCGCCGCGGATCGGGCGCTCGCGCAGGGTCAGCCCGGCGCGCCGAATCGCCTCGCGCGCATTGTCCACCACCTGCGGATGCTGGTCGAGGACGACGCCCATGTTGCGGTAGCTCTCTTCGATCCGGATTTCCACCGAACAGCCCGCCCAGTCGGCCTCGGTGGCGCTGGCGAGCTCGGCGAGGAAGGCCTCCTTCTCCGCCAGCCCCTCGACCTTGAAATCGCGGATGAGCAGCCTGACGGCCGTACGCTCGACGCTCGCCGTCACCACGTAGGGGTGGACGTAACCCTCGTAGCCGGCAGTGGTCTCGGGCGAGAGGCGGTCTTCCGGCAGCCGCGAGATGAAGTCGGCGGCGACCTTGATCGCGTTCACCATCCGCCCTTTGGCGTAGCCCGGGTGGGTGTTGAAGCCCTGGAAGGTGACCGTCA
>JAGOCP010000012.1:0-5288 GCA_017998715.1 Thermoanaerobaculia bacterium
CCGGGAAGCGTGGTGAGCCAGCCCTCGAGGTTCTGCGAATGATAGAGGCCGCCGCCGATGTAGCCCCCCGAGGCGAGGCGCACGGTGACATTGGGGACGAACTGGCCGTTGGTGCGCCAGTACTCGTGCGACATTTCGACCATCTGCTCGGCCGCGGGCCAGAAGTAGTCGGCGAACTCGGCGCCTTCGACCACGATACGTATCCTGTCACTCCAACGCGAGAACCCGTCCGCGGTGCCGAGGATGAAGTCCTCGGCAATCGGGCCGTTGAACACCCGGCGCGCTCCGAACTCCGCCTGCATGCCCTTGGTTACGTTGAAGATCCCGCCCTTGTCCTTGTAGGCGACGTCCTGACCCCAGAGGAAGGTATCGGGGTTCTCGCGGAAAAGCTCTTTGAGGGTCCCGTTGATTGCCTGGAGCATCGTCATCTCGGGCGCGGGCCGGCCGCCGACGTTGTCGGGCGTCATGACCGAGTCCGCGAGCCCGGTACCTGCAGGCACCCAGGGCTCGGGCAGGACATGCTCGAAGATCGACTCCGGGTCTGGATCGGGCGCCCGGCGGGCGCGTTCCGCGGCCTCTTCGTAGATCCTCCGGTTCGCCGCTTCGATCGCGTCGAGCTCCGGCGCGGTGAAGTCGCCACTCGCCTCCAGAACAGAACGCAAGCGCGGGAGCGGGTCGCGCGCCGCCGCCGCGGCGAGCTCCTCGGTGGAGCGATAGAGCTCGTGCCGGTCGGAGTTCGAGTGCGAGTGGATACGCACGCACTCGGCGTGCACGATCACGCAGCCGGCTCCCGAGGCCACGAACTTCACCGCCGCGCGCAAGGCGCGCAGCGAGTCGAATAGGTCCGTGCCGTCGCAGTGCAGGATCTCCAGGTTGCGAAAGCCCGAGAAGTTGTCCGACGCGAAGCGGTTTGCGGTCTGGTCGCTCTTCGGCACGGAGATACCGTAGCCGTTGTCTTGCACCACGAAGATGACCGGAAGCTTCTCGCGCGAGGCACCATTGACGGCCTCGTAGAAATAGCCTTCCGAAGTGGACGACTCACCCAGGGAACAGTAGACCACCGCGTCCGCTCCGTAAGTCTTCACCGCCCGGGCCAGGCCTGCAGCATGCTGCGCGTGGTTTGCAACGGCAGACGAGACGTTCTGGACGTGGATCGCCGGCTTCGCGAAGTGGTTCGACATGTGTCGGCCGCCCGATGCGACGTCGTCGCGCTTGGACATCCCGTTGAGCAGGATCTCCTCCGCGGAGAGCCCGGCGGCAAGACAGGTCGCGAGGTCGCGGTAGTACGGAAAGAGATAGTCGTGGCCGGGGCGGAAGGTGACTCCGAGGGCGATCTGGATGCCGTCGTGCCCGGCACAGGGCGCGTGATACGACCAGCCGAGGCTCTGTTTGAGGTAGTTCGGAGCCTTGTCGTCGAGCAACCGGGCGAGGTGCATGAGCCCGTACCAGCGCGCGAGCTCTTCCCGGTTTGCAGGCGCCGGATTATCGGTGGCGGGAGCCTCCAGAGTGGCACGAGGGAACTTGAGGGTAGATGTCATGATTAATGTCATAATAACCTTGACAAACCTCTCGAGGCAAGTGTAAGGTCTCGGCATGGACAGTCCGCATGGCTCCGGGCTCGGTGCCAGTGAGCGCTCGCGGCTCGACTTAGGCAAGCGCAGGGGTGAGGCGACACTGGGCGAGCTAGAAAGCGGGGTCGAGGTGGCGCGTGAGACGGTACGCAGCCACCTCGGCGCGATCGACGCACCTCTCACCCTCCGGATCGCGATCGAACGCTGGGAGAACGAAGGCGGTGCTGCGACCCGGCTCTCCGACGGCAAAGCAGGGTCGGAGGCGACGACCCCCTCTGGATGGGGCGCCGCCGCCTACCGGAGGTTCGATGCCGGCGCTCCCTGACGATCTGCCCTCCCGCGTCCTGGGCGGCTCGCCCGACGCGATCCTGATCTGCGATCCCAAGGGCACGGTGCGATACTGGAACGCCGCCGCGGAGCGAGTCTTCGGCTTCAGCGCCACCGAGGCGCTCGGAGCTTCCATGGATCTCATCATTCCCGAGCGGCTCCGCGTTCGGCACTGGACCGGCTGGGAGGCGACCCTGCGGACCGGCGTCACCCGCTACGGCGAGGGCCAGATGCTCGCCGTGCCGGCGCTCCACAAGGATGGCCGGCAGATCTCCATCGAGTTCTCGATCCAGCTGCTGAAAGGCGCCGGCGGCCAGATCGAGTGGGTGGTGGCGGTGCTCCGCGACGTGACAGAGCGCTACGGCCGCGAGAAGCTGCTACGAACCCGGTTGAAGGCCCTGGAGGCGCAGGCGGCACTGCAAGCGGGGGCCCGCCCCGAGGAAGCCGGGAAAGAAGCAGAACAGCCACCCTCGACGAGCGCACGCGAGTGAATCGGAGACGGCTATGAAACCGAGAATCGAATATGCCAAAGCCGCACCCGACGGCGTCACCGCGATGCGCGGCCTCGAGAGTTATGTCCACGGATCAGGGCTCGAGACCAGCCTGATCGAGCTCGTGAAGGTGCGGGCGAGCCAGGTCAACGGGTGCGCCTACTGTCTCGACATGCATACGAAGGACGCGCGGGCCGCAGGGGAAAAGGAGCAGCGCCTCTATGCGATCGCCGCGTGGCACGACGCGCCGTTCTTCAGCGAGCGCGAGCGGGCGGCGCTGGCCTGGACCGAGGCGGTGACTTTAGTCGGTGAGACCCGCGTGCCCGACGAGGTGTACGAGCTGGCGCGGCGACACTTCGGCGAGAAGGAGCTGGTAGACCTCACGCTGGCGATCGTCGCGATCAACGGCTGGAACCGCCTGGCGATCGCCTTCAGGACGGTGCCCGGCAGCTACAAGCCGGAGCTCAGCCACTAGGGACCGGAGGGCATGGCGGTCGCACCGCTAGGGGGACTCTCCTCCGGCGCCGGATAGGTCAACTTCTCGTCGGCCGTGGCTCGCACACCGGGCGTGAGCGTCGCCCGGACAACTTGGCCAGCTCCCATGATGTGCTCGACGCGCACCCCGCCAGCCAAGAGATAATCCGTGATGATCCGGCGATGACAGCGCCACCACACGGCCTCGGCGCACATGATCGCGCACCGCTCCTCGCGAGCGAACGCGCGCAGCGCATCAAGGCCGGCGCGGAATGGCTCGGTCTCGGCGTAGTCAGCGTAATTCCGGAACGCCGCGACGCGCCAGTACAAATTGTGCGAGGGTGGCGCGCCTTTACGATGATGACGCCGGCCACCGAGCGAGCGCAGCTGCCGGTAGCCGATGCCGTGGACGGCGAGGGAATCCGGCAGCGTGTCCCCGTTGAACTGTGGCGTTGTCCGCGAGCGCGGAATCGACCGCACGTCCACGAGCAGCGTGACGTCAACCTGCTGCAAGAGCGCCACGAATGCGGCGAGAGTTCGCGTGGAGTGGCCGATGGTGAAAATGGCATCGCCCGCCTGGTGGTTCATCTCCGGAGCTTCGTGAGTGCCGATCCTTTGTGCATCGCGATGTGATCCGTCGTGTCACTCTGGATCTCGTACTGCGGCTCGTCTCTGCTCGCGTGGACGGTATAGCCCTTGAACTTCATGGGCGACGTGATGATGCGATTTATCTTGCCACGCACTCGACCCGCTTCTGAATTCCACGAGACGTGATCTCCACGCTTGAACCGTTTCGTCGTCATCGGCCTCCTCGCGCCCGTGACCCGTGGTAGCTTGGGGCAGCCCCGTCGCCCGCCGTGTCGACGGGCTGCAATACCGCTGACCTGAATCTTAAGGCTGCGGAGCGCAGACGCCAACTTGGAGGGCCGCACGCCACCCGTCCCACGACCGCATCAAGCGCCGCACGTCACGATGCATGAAATTCCGGTCGTTACGCCGTATCGGCTCGACCTTACGGTAAGCGCGCTTCGCCGCATGAAAACGAACCTGGTGGACATCTACACATCAGACGGCCGCTATCTGCGCGCGCTCGAGGGTTTGGCCGGGCCAGTTATCGTGAGTGTCACGCAGCGGCGCGCCGATGCGCTGGTGGTCTCCGTAAGCGGGAGCGCCGGAGATACCAGGCGGGCGCTCGCGAGCGCGCGCCGGATACTCGGCCTCGACCGCGATCTTGCAGATTTTTATCGGCATGCGCGGGCGATCCCCTGGCTGGTTCGGCTTGCTCGAAGCATGCGCGGCCTCAGGCCGCCACGGTATCCCGCACTGTTCGAGGCGTGCGCCAACGCGGTTCTATTTCAGCAAGTCAGTCTCCATGCGGCGAGCGCGATCATGCGCCGTCTGATTCTCGCCCTCAGCACGAAGGTCGCTTACGACGGCGTGCCTCTCGCCGTGTTTCCGAGCGTGGAGGGATTCCTCGCTGCCGACGATGGCGTGGTCCGCGCCGCGGGCCTGAGCGCCAGGAAACTCACGACCCTTCGGCGCGTAGGAGAAGCGATCGTTACCGGGGCAATCAGCGAGGCGATGCTGGAGAAGCGTTCGAGCATCGATGCCTCCCTTCTACTCCGCGGCATCAAGGGCGTCGGGCCATGGACGGCTGCGGTGATTTTGCTGCGCGGGCTCGGCCGACTGGATATCTTCCCCGGCAACGACAGCAGCGTCGCCGCGAATCTCGCGCTCGTCGCGGGTGAGAGCGTGAACGTCGGGCCCGTGGTCGAACGGCTGGGATCGCAGTGCGGCATGCTGTACTTCTGTCTGCTGCTCGCGCGTTTGGAGGCTCGCGGCGAGATCGGTCGAGCGTCCGACGTCGCGAGGTAGGGGCTCGCTCCCCGTGCCATCCACGCTTCCTTCACGCTCCGGTGGTCAGATGTTGGCCAGCTCGCCGAAGTACGCGTGATCCTCGCGCGAACGACCTCATCGGTTCACTTCGCCAGGAGTGCTCCAATTTCGACGCCTCGCCTCTGCGCCCAGCGCGATCCGAGCTCCTCCAGCTGGGCGGACGTGAGGATCTGGCTCGCCATCGGGAACAGGGCGTGCTCCTCGTGTCCGAAATGGTGACGCACGGTCTCCACGAGGCGGAGCACCGTACGTTGCGGATCCGGGCGACCTGCCTCTCCTGCGGGCGCGAGGATCTGCCCGAGCAGCGACTCGATCGCCCGGTGCTCGGAGCGCATCGCCTCGACCGGTCCGGCCGGCATTCGACCGCTCGCGACGAGGGCTTCGAACAGCAATTCGTCCTCGAGACCGGCATGGTTCTCGATCGCCTCGGCGAGCGCAAAGGTCGCGGCGCCGAGCTTCTCTTCCGAATACTTAGGCGCGGTCAGTCGCAGCACTTCGAGCTGATGGAGCAGTGCCCCGTGTTCTCCCA
>JAGOCP010000012.1:5388-30096 GCA_017998715.1 Thermoanaerobaculia bacterium
TCGAGAATCGGCGGAAAGAGCTCCGCCTCCTCGCTGTCCATGTGCTGCGTGAGGTCGGCTTCGAGTGCCAGAAAGGCTGCCTGGAGCGCGGGCAGCCGCACCGGCTCGCGCTCGCCGTGGACACTGGCGACCTTGCGCACCATGGCTTCGAGGCGCGGCAGCTCCTCGCGCAGAGGTGCGTGGTAGGCGGTGAGGAGGTGCTGCACGAGCTCGTCGAGCGGCGCCTCGTTCCAGTCGGCGCCGGGAGCGGGGGTAGCGGCCAAGGCCGCAGCGATCTCGGCGACGACGGCCTCGGGGTCGAGACCGCGCCGCGCGCAAACCTCGACGAGGGGGATGCCGCCGCCGCAGCAGAAGTCGATGCGGTGACGAGCGAAGACGCGGGTGGCGAGGGGGAAGCTGGCGGCGATCTCGCCGACACGCGATTGCGGAGTGATTTCCATGGCAGTGACTCCTCTGGTGCGGAAGGTTCAGGTGGTGACGGGGTGGATCCGGCCGGAGGCGGATGCGGGTTGGCGCTTGGGGCGCGGCGCGGCAGCGACGGCGTAAGTACACGAGGTGTCGCCGTCCGGCATGAACTGGGTGCGCACGAGCGGTCTTCCCAGGAGCTCTTCGACCAGCTTCATCTCGGCCCGGCAGGGAAGATGCGTGACGGCGACCAGGTCGCGAAGCGGGCAGTGGCAGAGACGAAGCCGGATCGGCTCGCCGCCCTCGAGCGCCGCCTCGGCGAGGAATCCTTCCTGCGACATCGAACGAGCGATCTCATTCAGACGCTCGCCTGCGCCCAGGACCTTCAGGGGACCCGCGAGGATTGCTCGCTTGGCGTCGGTGCGAGCGACGAAGAACTCCTCCAACCGTTCCGGGTGCTCGCTCCTGAGGAGGTAGCGGGCGAGCTCGGCCAGCATCTCGCCCTCGCGACGCGGAAAGAGCGCCTCGCCCTGCGCGCTCAACCGATAGAGCACGTGCGGGCGGCCGGGGCCCCGGCGGCGCACGCCGGAGCGTTCGATCAGCTGTTGTGCGGCGAGCGATTCGAGATGACTCCTCACCGTCTCGCGCGCCACTTCGATTCCGGTCTCGAGCTCGGCGAGCGTGGCCTCGCCGCGGCGCTTCAGGAGCTCGAGGAGCGTCCGCTGGCTGGCGCCGAGCCCGGGTCCGTGGAGATCATCCATGGACACACCCTACCCTCCGCTATAATTGGTTGTCAAGCTTGTTATACTGACAATGCTGTCAACTGAGGGCTCGCTGACTCGACCCTCCAAAGCCAAGGAGAAGACCATGCAGACCAAGCGACGCTTCGCGACCGCGACTGTCACCGTGGCAGCCTTCCTCTTCGGGTTTCTGGCTATCGCCGGTGGCGCTTGGGCCCACTGCGACACCACCCAGGGACCCGTCGTCGCCGACGCCAGAATCGCCTTGGACCGGGGTGACATCACGCCGGTCCTGAAGTGGCTGAAACCCGACAGCGAAACCGAAGTGCGGGCCGCCTTCCAACACGCCCTCGAGGTTCGAGCGCTGAGCCCCGAAGCGCAGCACCTCGCTGATCGCTATTTCTTCGAGACCCTGGTGCGTGTCCACCGGGCGGGCGAAGGCGCGCCGTACACCGGCCTCAAGGACGTCGCTCCCGAGGCCATCATCCAGGCGTCGGACAAGGCGCTCGCGTCGGCCTCCGTCGACGAGCTGGTCCAGACCGTCACGGCGGCCGCTGCCGACGGAATTCGTGATCGCTTCGCGCGCGCCCACGCGGCGCGGCAGCAGGCCGACCGCAGCGTGGCGCAGGGCCGCGAGTATGTGGAGGCCTACGTCGAGCTGACACACTACGTCGAACGGCTCTACGGCACCGCCACCTCGACCGGCGCTCATGCGACTCCCGAGGCCACCTCGTCGCACGCCGCAATTCACTGAAGCGCCCGGGCCGCCGCCGTGAAAGCGGCTGGCTCCTCATCGGCAGGCACCTCATCGGCAGCCATCATCGTCGGGCCGATCGGCAGGCGACCCGCGAAGATCAAGACCGGCGAGCTCTCCATACAGAACCGCTTCAGGCGCAGCTGCTCGGCAGGCTGTCCGGCTGTGCCTGGGGGCGTTTCACCAATCAGTGCGAATGCGCGGGCTTCGCCTCGGGCGGCTGCGCGTAGCCCGGGAAACGGTGGGCAGCGTAGTGCGCATGGCAGCCGACGCAACTCTCCGTCAGCTTGTAGAAGTAGATCGGCACGAGAGGCGCCCGGTGTTCGCGCGCGGCATCGGCTAGGCCGCCGGCAAACTCGTGGAACTCGCCAGCGCGCTCGAGAAACGCCGCGGGGAGCATCCGTTCAAGCTCCTCCCGTTGGGCGTCGGTGAGCTTCTGCGCCAGCACGTAGCCGGCGCGCATGCGCTCGGCAAGGCGTGCGGTCGCCTCCACGTCGCCGGAGACGATGGCCGGTACGAGCTCGAGCATCGCGCCCTGGAGCGCCACCATCTCGTCACGGAACAGCCCGCGCAGCTCCGCCGAGAGCTGCTGCATCGGTCCCGCCGGCGCTGCCGCCGGCGCGGCGGCAAGTACGACGGGAGGAGCGGACACCGGGTGCTCATGCGACTGGGCGCTGGCGGCGACGGTACCGGCGACCAGCAGCGCAAGGAACAGATACCCGGAGCCGTTGAGAGCCTGGAAAGGCTTGGGAGCCTCGATCTTTTTGCCCATCGTTGAAATCTCCTCGTGGACCAGCATGGGATCAGGACTCTCGCACCATCAGCCGACGCCGGGCGAGCAGAGCGACCACAGCGATCGCGGTCCAGACCAGCGTCCGCAAGCTCATGGCCACCACCGTGCGCAACTCGTAGGCCCCGCCGGCGAGCACGTGCACGCCGAAGGCGGCGAACACGAGGGCCGTCGCCGCGGCGACCACGACCGCCAGCCAGGCGGCCCAGCGCCGCTCGAGCCACAGCCCCACTCCAGCGATGACATAGGCGAAGCCGGCCAGAAAATTGAACCAGAGCACGAACGGCACATAGTGGCCCGCCGCCGATCGAGCGGCCGCGCTGCCGAAGAGCACCGTGTCGCCCGCTCGGATGGTCAGGAGACCAAAGCTGATCGCGACGAAAGAGATCGCCCAGATCCACGGACTGCGTCGGCTTCTTTCTGCCGTCATGTCGTCTCCTCCTCGAGCGGTTCCCACTTCAATCCGCAGCCATGCGCGGCGTCGCCGCCTCCGCCGAGCCTCCAGCGTCGCGCTCCTCGCCGGCGGTCTCCAGAGTGCGACCGTCTACCGTCGAGCGACGCTCCCGCCGGATGCCGCCGGCGCGGCGGGACAGCTCGCCGCCAGGAGCTTTGCCTCGGCGCCGCGCCCGGTGCGATCGAACAGCGCCGCGAGGTTGAAGCAGGGCAGCGCCCAAGCCGGCGACCGCCGCCGGGCCTCCTCGAGCAGCGCCTCGGCCTCGGTGAATTCTCCGAGCTCGCCGACGAGGTAGCCAAGGTTGTTCAGGACCTCGGCGTCCTCCGGCGCCAGCTCGCGCGCGCGGCGCAGCGCGGCGACGGCCTCGTATGTCCGGCCGCCGGCGGCGAGGACGACGCCGAGCCCGTAGTGCGCGGCCGCGAGCTCCGGCTCCGCCGTGAGGGCCGCGCGCAGTTCGCCTTCGGCCTCCGCCAGCCGTCCCTGCGAGGCGAGCCGCTCGGCGAGGTCGAGGCGCGCGGCGGAACTCGACGGCACCAGCTGCCGCAGCGAGGCTTCAAGGAGGTCGTCGCGCCCCAGCGCCTCGGCCAGCGCCGCCTTTCGTACCGCCAGATCGGGAGGTCGCACCCACCCCCAGCGCTCGCGTGCATCGAGATGGGCGAGCACCCGCCGCGCGAGGGCGTCGCCGCTCGCGCCTCCCGCCGCCCGCCGCCACTCCTCCCAGGCGCGGTCGCCGCGCCACTCGTGCCAGCGCACGACTCCGGCGTGCGCCGTCGCGGCGAACGCGACGATGGCGGCGCCGGCGAACAGCCAGCCGCGCGCGGTGACCCGGGCGGTGCCGCGCAGCCGCCAGCGCTGGAACCGCACCTCCCGGCGCCGCAGAATCCGCGCCGCGAGCACGGTGGTGAATGCCACCGACGCCGCGAGTGTGAGAGCGAGCAGGAACGGAACGAGCCGGTAGACGCCGCGCAGCGCCGCGAGCGCCGCTACGAAGAGCGCCAGAGCGGCGAGCTCCTCCGGCCCCGTAAGATGCCAGGCTCGAGCGACGCCCCGGCGACCGAACCACGGAGGGCGATGGACCGCGACCTCGAGTCCACGCGTCGGGCAGACCGCGACGCAGTCGAGATCCTTGAGGCAATCGCCGCTCGTGACCGCACCCCGCAGCGAGACCTCCTGGAATACCGAAATTCCGGAGTCGCAGACCGCCGTACACTTCCCGCAGGCTGTGCAGTCGCCGGTCAGCACGACGCGCCGGCGCGCGAAACGGTCGGCGAAGGAGAAGACCGCACCGTATGGGCAGACGTTGCGGCAGAAGGCGCGGGTGCCGAGCAGCCAGACCGCGACGAAGCCGCAGACCGCGAAGGTCAGGATCGCCATCCCCGGACCGGGCAAGTTGCGCGCGAAGTCGTCGGTCAGGAACGAGGCCCACCCCTCGCCGTCGGCGAGCACGCGCAGCCGGAACTCGGGGCGCATACCGACCACCTCCTCCGCCGCCGGCCAGCGCCGCGCCACAAAGCGCGCCACCTGTGGCCAGGCGAACATGTAAAACGCGGCGCCGGCCGCGATCCAGCGCAGCGCTCGCGAGCGGAATGGCGCCGGCCGCATCCCAAGCCGTGCGAGTAGCCAGGCAGCGCCGTCCTGCAGCGCGAGCAGGTGGCACCCCCACGAGCAAAAAACGCGACCGACGAAGAGGACCGAGACCACCGCGCTCGCCATCAGCAGGAAGCCGGCCGTCACCACGCCGAGCTCGAGGGTATGCATCACCTCGTTGAGCTCGAGCGGCGCCAGCGTCCGTCCGGCGAGCTTCCAGTGCGCGACGTGCAAGCCGATCAGCAGGTGGACGCCGAGCAGGACGGCGGCGCGGCGGCGCGCGAACCGATGCGGATCGGCGGCGGAAGGGATCGTCCTGGGAGCCAGTCTGCGGATCTTCGACCCGTCCGGCCGCTGCGTCCCATGACGGCCGTCATACGCGGTCGCGCGCCGCGCTGCTACCTTGCAGCCCTATTTCCGAAAGGGGGGCCGATGGCCTCGAAGTCGCGCCTTCTCCGCCGGACCGGCGGCGCCGTCCTGGCGCTCGTCGCGACCGCCGCGCTCGCGGCGCTGATCCCGCTCACGCAGGAGGACTTCCGGCTCTCTGGTACGCAGATCGGCGACGTCCCGGTTGGCGCCCTCGAGACCTCGGACAACTGCCGCGCCTGCCATGGCGACTTCGACCCGGAGGACGAGCCCTATTCGACCTGGGCCGGAAGCCTGATGGGGCTCGCCGGGCGCGATCCGCTCTTTCTTGCCCAGATGACTAACGCCAACCAGGACGTCGCCAATGTCGGGACGTTCTGCCTGCGCTGCCACGTGCCGATGTCGTTCGTCACTGGCCACGCCGCCGACGCCTCCGGCCAGACGCTCGACGACACCGACCGTGACGGCGTCACCTGCCACTTCTGCCACAGCCTGGTCGACCCGGTCTACGTGCCGGGGCAGAGTCCGCCCGAGGACGAGGAGGTCCTCGCCGGCCTCGACGCCGTGCCAGAGCACTACGGAAATGCAATGTTCGTGCTCGATCCGCAGGGGAGGAGGCGAGGGCCCTACGAGGAGACCGACGCCCCTCACGTGACGATCGCTTCGCCCTTCGTCAAGAGCTCCGCGATGTGCGGCACCTGTCACGATGTCGGCAACGTCGCGACCTGGCGCCGGCCCGACGGCTCCTGGCGCTACAACGCGGTCGACCAACCGGTGGCCGACGAGAACCTCTGGGCCCAGTTCCCGCTCGAGCGCACCTACACGGAGTGGAAGCTCTCGGCGTTCGCCGCCGGCGGCATCGACCTTGGCGGGCGCTTCGGCGGCGCGCGCGGGCCGGTGGTCTCGACCTGCCAGGACTGCCACATGCCGACCACGACCGCGCGCGGCTGCTTCTACGGACGAGTTCGCGACGACCTCGCCCGCCACGAGTTCGCTGGCGCCGCTGCGCAGTCGCTCGACCTGATCTTGGCACATTCCCCGGACGACCCGCGAGTCGATCCGGCTCAGGTCGCTGCGGCGCGCGCGCGCGCCGTCTCGATGCTGCGACGCACGGCGACGCTCGAGCTCGCCCGCGAGGGCGCCGAGCTGGTCGCCCGCGTGGTCAACCAGACCGGGCACAAGATCCCGACCGGCCACATCGAGGGGCGGCGCATCTGGCTGAACGTCCGATTCTTCGACGCTGCCGGGGCGATGGTCGGCGAGCACGGCCACTACGACGCGGCCGCGGCCGAGCTCGACGAAGCGACGACCACCGTGTACGAGATGCGGGTAGGCCTTTCCGAGGACGCCGCTGCGGCGACCGGCCTCCCCACCGGCCTGACCGGCCACATGGCACTCGCCGACACCATCGAGAAGGACAACCGGATCCCGCCGCGCGGCTTCACCAACGCCGCGTTCGAGGCCGGCGGAGCGCCCGCGGTCGGCGCGACTTACGCCGACGGCCAGTACTGGAGCGACGTCCGCTTCCAGATTCCGGCCGGCGCCCTGCGTGCCGAGGTCGCCCTCTTCTACCAGAGCCTGCCGCGCTACTACATCGAGGAACTGCGCGACGGCAACGTCACCGACGACTGGGGGGAGATCCTTCACGACCTGTGGGTCGAGACCGGTCGCGGCGAGCCGATCGAGATGGCGGCGCGGTCGCTGCCGCTCGCCGTCACCGGGATCTTCGCCGACGGCTTCGAGTCGGGCTACCCGACCGCCTGGTCGGGCGTCTCGCCATAGCGCCCGGCGCGCGGATCGAGCGCCGATCTTTCGACGTTCACCGCCCGGTGTTGCGCCAGGATTGCGGCGCCGAGCAGCGCCACGGCGAGCAACTGGTGGACGACCGCCGGGACGATCGCGACGCCTGAGGTCACGGTGAAGACGCCGAGCGCGGCAGTCGTCGCGGCGAGCGCCGCGACCAGTGACGCTGCCCCGCGCAGCGCACTCGGCGCCGGGCGGAGGACGGCCGCCGCGAGACCGGCAAGGGCCATCAGGGCGATCGCGATTCCCGACCAGCGGTGGACGAAGTGGATCGTCGCCAGGTCGCGCCAGAGACTTGCCGGCCAGGGATCGACCGCGAAGAGACTCGACGGAACGAGCTCGCCCGCCATCTTCGGAAAGGTCGGATAGAGATAACCTGCGCGCGTCCCCGCCATCAGCGCCCCGGCGAGCGCCTGCAGAAAGACCGCAATAACCAGCGCGCCGGCTAGCGCCGCCGCCGCGCCGCGCCGGGCCGCTGCGGGCCGAGGCCAGGCGAGCTCGAGCGCGGCGGAGAGCAGTGCCGCGAACAGCAGCAGCGCGAGCCCGAGGTGCACGGTCAGGCGCAGGTGGCTGACCCGCGGCTCGTCGACCAGCCCGCTCGCGACCATCCACCAGCCGGCCACGCCCTGGAGCGCGCCGAGGGCGAGGATGCCGACGAGCCGGCGACCGAACCCGCGCGGCAGACGGCGTCGCCAAACGAAGAGCGCGAGCGGCACCACGAAGGCGAGGCCAAGCAGCCGAGCCAGTAGCCGGTGGAGGTACTCCCACGCGAAGATGCGCTTGTACTCGGAGAGCGTCATACCGTGATGAACGATCCGGTACTCCGGCGTCTCGCGGTACCCGGCGAAGGCTTCCTCCCAGGCCCGCTCGGCGATTGGCGGCAGGATCCCGGTCACCGGCCGCCACTCGGGGATCGACAGCCCCGACCGCGTCAGCCGGGTGATCCCTCCCACGCCGATCAGTATCGCGAGCAGCCCGCAGCAGATGAATAGCCACCGCGCGACGGCGCGGCGGTCGTTCACCGAGGCCTCGATAGAACGTGCCATGGCCGCCGACTCTCGCCGAACGCGCGCCCGCGGACCATGACCACGGTCAGGTCCGGTTCGTCGCTCAACCGTAGAACCACCCGGTCCGAAAGGCGACACCGACGACGACAAAGAGGACCGAGACCAGGGTCACCGGGACGATGTGCCAGGCGAGCGCGCCCAGGGTCCGCTCCGAGAGGCGGGGGATCAAGCGCAGCCGCGCGTCGAGGGCGAGGCCGACCGTGGTGGCGAGCAGCAGGAGCTTGACGCCGACCAGCGACGCTACCGGATCGTCGAAAGCGAGCCAGCGGCCGAGGTCGGGGACCATCCGGTGCGCGAGCCAGAGGCCGGTCGCGACCTGCACGACCAACGCCGGGATGCCGACGCGCTCGTAGGCCGACTCGAACTCGAGCAGCTTGGCCGGCGAGCGCTCGCGCAGCACGCGCGGAAGGATTGCAATCGCCAGGACCAGATGGCCGCCGGTCCACACCGTCGCAGCCAGAATGTGAAGGAAGAGGATCGCTCCGTACATCGTCGTTGCCTCCATAGCGTCCGGCGCAGCTCAACGTCCTATCAGCGTGGGCACCGTCATTTGTTTTAGCTATTGCCATGACGTTAACCTTGACAATTGTGAAAGTCAACGGCAGAATCACCGCCGTGAAGATCTTCGACGCCTGCCGGGACTCGCGATGAGCTCCGAAGGAACGATCGCCTCCCCGGGGATCGGCGCGAGCCAGCGCGCGCTGCTCGAGGCGCTCAAGCGGCGTGGCGAATCGACGCTCGCCGAGCTCGAAGGCTCGCTCGAGCTCGCCTCAGAGACCGTACGCAGTCATCTGCAGGCGCTGGTCGCGCAGGGGCTCGCCGAGCGCTGCGGCTTGCTGCGCTCCGGGCCGGGGCGGCCGCGCGTCCGCTACCGCCTCACGGAGGCCGGTGAGGCGCTCTTTCCGCGGCGCGACCGCGAGCTGCTGCGCGAGCTCGCGAGCTTCCTCCTCGATTCCGGCCATGGCGCGCTGCTCGAAGGTTTCTTCGCCGCGCGCTTGCGCCGCAAGCGTGCCGCGGCCGAGGCCCGGCTCGCCGACGTCCCCGCCAAAGAGCGCCTCGACGCGGTCGCGAAGCTCCTCTGCGAGGACGGCTTCCTCGCCGAGGTGGTTACTGACGATTCCGGACGCCACCTGCGCCTCTGCCACTGCCCGCTGCGCGAACTGGTCGAAGTCTCGCGCCTCCCCTGCCGCGCGGAGATGGAACTGGTCGGCGAGTTGCTCGGCGACACGCTCCAACGCGAGAGCTTCATCCCGGATGGCGCGCCATCTTGCACCTACGCGGTCGGCCCGCAGAAACAGCCGCTCATCACCTTGACTGCACAGCGCAGGAGAGCCGCCTCATGAATCCGACCCCCGAATCCCGGGTTGGCGAGATCGCCACCCGCTATCCCCTCGCGACGCGCGTCTTCGCCCGTCACGGCATCGACTTCTGCTGCGGCGGCGGCATTGCGCTCGCCGACGCGTGCGCCAAACGCCGACTCGACACGGCCGACGTACTCGAGGAGATCGAGCGCACGATCGCGGCACCAGGAGCGGACGAAGCCGACACGCGGTGGGACGCGCGACCGCTCGGCGACCTGGTACGCCACATCGTCGACCGCTTTCACGGGCCGCTGCGCGAGGAGCTCCCGCGGCTCGAGTCGATGGCGCGCAAGGTCGTCCGCGTGCACCGCGATAAGGATCCGGAGCGCCTCGACGCCCTGCTCGAGAGCTTCTGCAAGCTCAAGGGAGAGCTCGACGAGCACATGCGAGAGGAAGAAGAGAATCTGTTTCCGGCGATCCTCGCCCGCGGCGCCTCTGACCCGGATTCCGTGGCGCCCATGGCTCCGTTCATCGACGATCATTCGCGCGTCGGCGTCGAGCTCGGCCGCATTCGCGAGCTGACCGACGACTTCCACGCGCCGGCCGGAGCGTGCAACACCTGGAACGCGCTCTGGCACGGCCTCGAAGCGCTCGAAGCCGACCTGCACCAGCACATTCATCTGGAGAACAACATCCTCTTCGCGCGCGCCTCGGCCTGAGATCGCCGCGACGGGTGACGGAACCTTTCCCACCCGCCTGACCCGCATCTGCCGACAGCGCTTTCGATCACCGACCCTGGAGGCTTCGATGTCTTCCGAACTCGTTAACGTCGCCGAGCTCCGCACGAACCCCGCCCTGCTCAAGCTCGATCTCTATTGCAAGGGCGTGCGCATGGACGACTCCTGCTTCATCGAGGAGGACGGCGGACGGAAGATCCTGCGCACGCGAGCCGGGCTCGGAAGCGGCCTCGAGCTCATCCTGCCGGGCGGGTTGTGGACCAATGTGCCGGTCTCCGAAAGCTTCGCGCAGCGTTCTTCCTACACGCTCCATCGTGAGAGCGGTCGCTACCGGCTTCGGCACGGCGGTGCATCGGTCGCTGACGTCACGCTCTCGCCACGGCCCGGTTGGTACGATGCCGCGCTCGCGAACGGCAAGCCGATGACCCGCATCGGAACGCTGCAGGGTACCTACCTCGGCATCTACCAGGCGAAAGTCTGCGAGTACTGGACCCAGAAGCCGACCAAGGTGAACTGCAAGTTCTGTTCGGTCGGCCTCAATCTGGGTGTCGACGATGCCGACGAGAAATCGGTCGACGAGGTGATGGCGGTGATCCGTGCCGCGCGACGGGAGAGCGGCATCACCTACGTCGACTTCAACACGGGCCACTACGACGGCGACACCTACCTCGACATCCTCGAACCATACATCCTGCGCATCAAAAAGGAGCTCGGCCTGCTGGTCGGCGTCCAGACACCGCCACACCGTGACCTCAAGCGTTACGACCGCCTCCGCGAAATCGGCGTCAACCGCGTCTCGTTCTGCTTCGAGATCTTTGATCGCAAACTGTTCGAGGAGATCTGTCCGGGCAAACATGCCGAGTACGGTCTCGACTACTACCTCGAGGCGACGCGCTACTGCGCGACGCTCGCCCGCCGCGGCCCGAAGGGCGAGCCATGGGTCACCAACGGCGAGATCATCGCCGGGCTCGAGCCGCCGGAGTCCTCCATCGCGGCGATCGACTGGATCACCTCGGTGGGAGCGATCCCGACCGTCTGCGTCTTCCGGCCGCTCGTGGGCACTGACCTCGAGGATGCCGATCCACCGAAGACCGAGGAGCTCGTGCCCGTCTTTCGGCGTCTCTACGAGGCGACGATGGAGGCGGGTCTGCCGATCGGCTGCGCACCGAACATCCATGTCTCGCTCGTCATGCTGCCCGAAGAGTGCCGATCCCTCTCGCCGAAACGCTATCGCTGGCAGAGCGCGAAGCTCGCCGTCATGAAGCGAGTCTTCGCTAGTAGCTTCGATCGCCGCCTTCGCAGGATGCACGAGACGAACGCCGCCTGAGCGAGGAAGACGGTCGCAAGGGTGCCCATTCCGGCCTCGACGGGATAGCATCGACGCGGCGAGAGGAGGTCGGTTCGACACCGAGATCCGCGACGCGACGAGGGGTGATACTGCCGGACCCATTGCCTGGGGCATCGGCGCGACCGCAGCGCTCGGCGCGTTGATCGTCGCCGGTTCGCGCAACCTGGCGCACTTCGATGCCGCGCTGGTCGCCTATACCTTCTCGGTACTGTTTGCGACCCGCTCGCTAGTGCTTGTGCAAGAGGGGGCGGGAGTACCCCGACTGCGCGGCCTGTGTCGTCGTGAAATAGCCATCCTGCCCTTGCGCCACGGCGAAGAGGCTGTCCCAGTTGGGCGATCGCTTGGCCTGGGGTGTTCGCGCCACGCACAAAGGTTAACTCTGGGTTAACTTTTGCGCAAGCCGGAAGGGCTTCCCGACCGCTGATTCAGCCATCATCCGCGCGCAACAGCACGCGGCGCCGAGCAGGCGCTGGGCTCCCGCCCGTCACCGTTTCATCGGTCGCTCGCGGGGGTCTGACGTTTCGGTGTCAGGCAGGTTGCCCTAAACCTGCCGCGCGGTCACGGACGCTGGTCCGGTACGCCAAGAAGGCGCCTCTTCAAACCTGCTAGACCTCGTCCCGCTGCTCGAGTTCCGGCGCAACCTGCAGGCGCTCGAGCTTGCCCTGAGGGCGGCGTAGGCGAGTCTAGGGGCCGCCCAAAGCTCGAGCCCAAACCGCTCGCCCGCGGTACCGCCCTGGCTCGCTCCGCACCCACCTGTTCGAGGAAACGGAGCTCTGCGTGCGGGGCGCGTTGCGTTGAGCGCACCGCTGACCTATTTCGCTGCGCAGGGAGTTCGACGGACCAACGTAACGAAAATCGTTCGTTCGGTCGGTCGCCCGCACCACAACGCCGGATACCACCTCGATCGATGTAGGGCGCGATCCACCTCGACCAAAACCTCGCGCGAGATCGCCTCACGATTCAAACGGCGTTCCATACCAGAAATCCGAGCTTCTCTCACTCTCCCGGTCGGGTCCACGGTAACCTTGAAGTAGCGGTGTTCCGAGACACACCCATCGCCGGAAGGGGCTCCGATTCGGACTTCTGGCGGCAATTCCAGCTGTAGCGGGATGGCCCGGAATGCGCGATGGTGGCTTGGGAGGCACACACTCCGTTCGGGCCAGTTGTTGCTCTCGACTTCCTCAGCGATCCGTTCGATCTCGTTCGAGGTTAGGAGTGTTGCGCCGATTAGAAGTTCGCGCTGCGCCTTCATGAGCTCGGACGTCGGAACGTCGCCGTTTTTCTCCCGGTCACGCCGTCGCGCTTCTAGGTTCGAGTGCATAGCCCAGATCGCGACCTTTCGTTCCCGGCTCCGGCTTGCGTGCGACTCCCTTAGCGCTTTCGAACAACGAATACGTTTGACGTTGATTGGGTATGAGGGTCGCGGTTGGCTACTCACCACATCGCTCTCTCGAACCCCGGTCGCCAAGTACTCTGAGCCGGCTCTTCTCATCGTCACCGCAAGGCCACCGAAGCCAGTCGCCCAGGCAAAGTTCGCCACCTCGCCATCGGGAGTCTGCCAGGTGCCTTGTAGCGGGGACTCTGGGTCGAAAAACGAGGCGAAGACTCCTGGGGCTTCACCGGGTGATCGAGTCAGCGAAACGTCGAGCGTCAACGAACCGGAGGTCTTTAATGGTTCGGAAAGTTCGAGTCGATAACATCCCAGAAAGTGCGCCGATCTTTCAAGATCTTCCGCCGTGCTCCCTCTTCGGTCGTATTCGCGAGGAAGCGCTGAAACCTCTACCCGGATGCCCCAGGATGAGATCGAAGTCGCAGCCAGAGTTGCCGAAAGAGTCGCGGCCAGGGGCCATAGGAAGGGCATGGCTCAATGAAGCCTACACCTGCAAGCCGGCGACTCCGCCAAGGGTTGGAACTCAGGCCAGAACCCAGGCCAGCACTTCCAGAAGCGTCAGAGATCAGCGATCTCCCTGCCTCGAGGAAGATAGCGAGTCCGCCGTCGTCTGATTTGCTGGCTGCCAAGCCTCACACTTCACCTGTTTAGGCCTCCTGCGAGCTCGAAGGAGGTACTTTTCCGCCGCTCTAAGGGTCCAAAATGACGCTGGCGGTCCCCTCGATCGGATCGGTGACACGATGGCAAACGTGATGAGAGCCTGCAGGCTGCGGGTAGGGGCGCTGGTACTAGCTGGCGCCTGGGCTTCGTCGGCGGTGGCCGCCGCGCCCACGCTGGAACCCGAGTTCGTGGTCAGCCCGACTGGCAGTTCGCCTGAGGTCGCGATCTCGGCGAACGGAGATTTCGCGGTGGGATGGGTCGTGCGCGCCGCCTATGCGCGTGTGTATTCGGCGCGGGGAGATTCGCGTGGTCCGGCCTTTCTGCTGAGCGAAGACGCGAACCAGTTTGCCGCCTGGTTGCAGATCGCCTCCAACGATCGGGGTCAGTTCGTCGCAGTCTGGGCGGCAAACGTCGCCGAAGGCCAGGGGAGCGCCAGGCTCAGAGTGCTCGCCCGTCGATTCGATCGCTTTGGAAATCTGCAAGGCCCGCCGTTCGTTGTCAGCTCGACGATCGAACTCCCTCCCGGTGCCCAGGAGCAGATGCCCGTCGTCGACATGGACGATCGCGGCGGTTTCGTTGTGGTCTGGTCGCCCGATCCCGCTTCCGTGGTGGCGCGGCGGTTCGACCGTAACGGCGCTCCTCTCGGGTCGAACTTCCAGGTCCATGCGGAGGGGGATGCCCGACTCGCACGAGTGGCGATGCAACGCGATGGCAGTTTCCTGGTCTGTTGGAGCACGAATCTGGGGGGCCAACTCGCCGCAGGCGCCCAGGCTCGAGCATTCCTCCGAAACGGCGAGCCGCTCTCGGGCGACATCGTTCTCAACTCTGCCGAAGGCCAGCAGGGCTGTACCGATGCGAGTCGCAGCGGTGGCGGCGGATACACTGTGATCTGGACCGGCAGAATGGGCGCCGAGCGCGGCATCTTCGCTCGCGAGGTCGATGGAAACGGCAATCTCGCCGGTGATCCCGTCCGAGTCGTTCCGTTCGAACCTGTCGAGGAGCTACCGCCGGTTTTCGCTTCGGGTGGCTCGACCGCGGCGGCGAGCTCCGGTCGCTTCCTGATTGTCTGGGAGGGACTCGATCCGATCCAGCTTGAGGACTCGAATTGGGCGATTCGAGCACGGCACTTCTCCCCGGATCTCTGGCCGCTTTCGCCACCTCTTCAGGTCAATGAGCCGGTCCCCTCTGGCCTGTCCCAGCCCGCCGCGGCGTGTGCTACGTCTGGAGCGTGCATCGTCGTTTGGCAGTGGGAGTGGGACCCAAACCAGGACGCCCTCCCGGAAATCCGCGCTCGAAAGTTGAAGCCGGGAAGACGGTAGCCGGCCAAACCTACTGTGATTCCGGCCTAGTAACCCGGGCCACAGCTCCAGTAGCCCCAGAGAGCGCCGCTCTCAAAGCTATCGAGGAAGATTTCCAGACCGCTTTGGTCCGGCTCTCGTGCCATAAAGCCGTCGGCCCAGACGATGTCGCGGTGGCGTTCGTCGGCGGGGAATATTCCCACGTCGTAGATGTCGCCTTCGGCGGTGGCGTCCGAGCCGAGACTTCGGATCGCGGCTACGTGGAACCCGAGCAGGTTTTCGTTCAGGCGGTACTCGATGGGGTTATCCCACGCGTCGAACTTCGGGACACAGCGCGTGTAGATCCACGGCGGCGTTGTTAGGTGGTCGGTCACCTCATCGACGGTGACCGGTGTGTAGTTCGCCATGTCGAGAGTCGATCCGGCATATTCGGACAGGTTCGACGGAACCATGGAGAGGCCCGACACGTTGTCGATGATCCAGGAGAAAAGGGCGTCCCCAACGTCCCGCACCCTCGCCACCGTCGTTCGCTGCCGCGAGACAGGGTCTAGACGCGGGAGGTCGAGAACCCACGCGTCGTTGTAGAAGACGAGATCATCCGCCGGTCCGGCGGTCGAGCGGACGTCGTAGGTGGTGCCCTCGTACACACCGTCCGAGCCGGCGCTGCGGATGGCGATGACGTCGGCGGATAGCGGGTCGGCGACGTTCAGGCGGTACTCGTAGGGGTTTCCCCACGGGTCGTCGAGGGGCACCGCCTCGATGTAGTCCGGAACGATAAGGAGGGCGAGAATATGGCCGCTGATTGGCGGAATGCGTGTCAGGTCGAGTGGTGGCGAGTCGGGGCAGATAGGCTCGAAGCTTCGATGCGTACCGGCGTGCGCCCCCGAGGTCAGGTCCGTGAGCCAGGCGAAAGTCGCGGCGCCGACCGCGTCGATCTGAGCGCGTGCCAGCGCCGTGGGGCACTCGACCGAAGCGCCCGCAGAAATTGACACCGCCGGCGCAGGCACGCCTAGACCGAGCGTCAGCGTGATGCCCGCCACGGACGCACGCAGGATCTCGCCACTCGAGGGCCCTGGCCGCATCGAGGTCATCGCGCCGACGAGTGTAGCTCGAGCCAGCCTCTATTGTTGTGAAAGCCTCCGATCTCTACCTGTCTAAGCCGGAGGGGCTCCGCCCAGCTGCAGATTTTGTCGCTTGCCCGGCCTCTGCTCGATGTGGGTCGGCGACGGCTTGAGCATCAGCCCCACCGCTGTGCTCTCGAGCCTCACCTCCGGGTAGTAGTCGATGACGCACTTCAGGTAGCCGAGGAACCGCTTCTTGAAGTGCCGCGGGTTCGTGTACCTGGATCCGAACTGGAGCGCCAGCGAGGCCCAGGGGATCGTGACCGGACGACGGAGCCGGAAGAAGCGCCAGGTCAGCCAGACATAGATGTCGATCTCGAACGGCGACCGGAGGGCGCGAAGGACGCGCAAGTCGAGCGGGACCGGCGCTTCGGTCGCCTCCCGATAGAACCGGTCCGAGAGGACGACGTGAGACCCCCACGCTGCTGCGCCCTTCCTCGGCCGCGGGTCCCACCAAAGCTCCCGCTTCTCGGCGATCAGAAAGCCGTCGCCCGCATGACGGCCCTGACTCTCGTCGTGGAAGATGCACTGGAAGGTCGAGGCGAAGAGACGCTGGAGCTGGTCGCGGAGCTGCGGCAAGGATCCACGCGGACCGGTGGTCGGCGGGATCCCGAGGGTGGCACAGAAGTGCGAGAAGTGGCTGCCGAGCTCGATGTCGGGGCTCTTGCGGCGCACCGCCTCGGTCGTGAGGTAGGCGAGGACCAGGCGCGGATACCGGCCGTACGGCAGCCCGACGTCCTTCGGGGCAAGAATGGACAGCGTGAAGTGTCCGTTCCGCCGGACGAACTCGTTGGCCTTGGGGTCGCTGTGCGGAAGGGTTGCCTGCACCAGCGCTCGGGCCAGGAACCCGACCTCGCCGGCGGCGTAGGCGTCCTCTTGGTCGAGGTAGAGCGCCTGCCGGATCAGGCTGCCGGCGCGCCTGGGCTTGCGGGATCTCGACTCAACAACTGTAGAATGAAACTGTGACGCCGGAGCGCCAGGGAGGACCAACGAGAGCTGCGGGGTCGCGGACTTCCAAGCGGTCTTTCCATGCATACTGCCCCTCCGCTCCGCTGCCGTGCAGCGGATACCAGAGAGGGACGCCGGCCCCGGCGAGGCGCCCTGCGGGGCTCCTCCGGAGACGGCGTACGGAACCCAGAGACAGGCCTTTCACCGGCATCGACGTCATGCCGCCTGCCTCATTGCCGCGACCTCCCGAAGCCAGAAAATCAGGGTGTTCGAACTTCCTGGGGTGTTCGAACTCAGAGTGATTTGGTCCACCATTTCTAAGTCACTCTGCGGCAGGCAGTTACGCGCCGTACCAAACGACGCAACAAGAGGCCCATTGAGCGATAACCCCTTGCGCTTCAGCGGATTGAGTGGTGTTCGAAGATTGGGGAGCCTGAAGTGCGGGACCAGCCCGCTACACCTTTCTGCTCGAACAGCTGTTGCCACCCGGCGATCCTCGGAAGGCTATGCGCCGCTCCTCGACCAGAACCACCACAGTGAACGACGCTTAGTTCGCCATTGAACAGATCGGCGAAGCGACGCCACTCGGTCGCCTTGTAAAGACACTACGTGAAGACGGGCACGGCGCCCCAACCGTTCGATCTTCAGGGAACTGTGGCTGACCAGTTGGCTCCGCCTTCGAAACCATCAAGGAATAGCGCGTAAACCAGCTGGATAGGAATATCTGGAGGCGAAGGTTGAGGAATCGCCGGCGCAGAGTTGATTTGCACCTTCACGCGGGGGTCACTTCCCATCGTGCCTATCCTGTAGTGAAACCCTGATCCCCCGGAAAGTGGCGTGATCGCTGGATTCGACTGACCAAGTGTGGCTGAGACCGGGGAGAATTCGAAGTACTGGACCTCGATCTGCGCTGAGGCGCATGGAACAATCTGAATTGTGTAGGTGTAGTCGTCAGCCGGAGAGGCAGGCAACGGCAGGATGCCTTTTTCGGCGTATGTCACTTGATTCAAGTCATCCGCCGCCAGATATTTGACGATCGAGTTGGAGGGCTCTGTGCTCTGCATCACCGAGACAGTATTTGGCGCTCCAAGTAGATTCCCGACCCGCGAGTTTGCGCTAGCTGGCCAGTTGCTGCCAGAGGTAACCAGCGAGAGACGCGACCTCGTGTATGTGGAGCCATCGATGATCATCGAATCGACGACGACGGGATTGTTATCGTCAATCCGAAAGTAGTGGACGATTTTGGCCGTCGGCTGGACCGTAACAACATCGTCCTTCGAACCTTCGACCTGGTCTGTGCCCCACGTGATGTTGGTTGCGGCAAAGGTGGCTGTGAAAGGCTTGTGAGCACCGGCGTCGATCCAGTTGTTGTGATCGATCCCGAGTGCCCCATGACCCAGCTCGTGAAGCAGCGTCGAAATGACGTAGCTCGTGTAAGGTTGCGGTGCCGAGTTGTGGCCGGCGAGATCACAAGGACCCCAGCAGTTTCCTTCCATAGCGATGCGTTCATTCCAAATTCTGACTGCGTACTCCACGTCGCGAGCGATCGCGAGCTGCGCTCCAGAGTCTAGACATACCCCAATCGTCAGCGGACCCCCAGCACCCGTGTACGTTTGCGGATGAACAATCACTTCAGGGAAATAGCTCGCATTCGTTGAGTAGATGAAGACCCCTGCTTCCACCGCTTCGGAGAGGGTCAGAAAGAGGAGGGCGAAGCCGAGGAGCGCTCTCATCGTGTCACCTTGCTTGCCAGGCGCTTTGCTTCATAGGTTTCGAGAAGCTGAGCTAGCGCCTTGAATTCCCGCACCGTGGGAAAGCGCTTTGCGAGGTTCTGCGGCTCGCCCAGAGTGATCCGCCTATGGACCGAGATTTCTTTCCCCTTGGCGGGCGGAATCTCTCGAAGGAAGAACTCGAGTACAAAGACCGGTGAATCTAGGCTCGCGCCCCTGGCGCTCGGCTCCAGCCTAGCCAGTTCCTCATACTTCCCTTCAATTACCTTCTGATCGTATTCCTGCAAATCTGCGTTCACGATCGTCGACAGAATGGATTCCAGCTCGTCGTAGGAGAAGGGCACCACCTCGGCCTGCCCCGTTGGCGTTCCATTAAAGCTGGATTCGAGCACTGCAGTTCCGCTGGCATATTGCTGGAGCGAGAGCAGATATGGGGTACTGCCGCCGCCGTAACCCATCTGAAGAAATGGGCGACCTTCTGGGTCATCGAACTCATAGCGCGTTCCACTCGGAGCGCTCTGCGCAGCAAACACCGCTGCAATGAAGACTGCCAAGAAGAGCGAGATCTCTTTCCACCTCAAAGTACGTTTCATCGGCGTTCCTCCTGCCATACTTAGCACATGCGGCTCGTCCTTCAGCCGCGCTCTGCGCGGCCGATTCGCGGCGAACAGGGGCGTGTCTATGCCATCGGCATCTTGCACGGGAAAGCCCTCTCATTCCATCGCTTCGCGCCTGTGGGGGGCTTAGGCAGCGGAAGCCGTCGGGGCGCTTCCGTTCGTTCTGGACCTTGAGGTGATCCGCGTCCTTCTGAACCTCGAACAGCATTCGGTCGAGGAGGTCGAGAAGGAGTGGGCCCGAATAGCCCGACTGGGCGGCTTACGCCGTCGTGAAGTAGGCGCTCTAGGCCTGCGCTGCGGCGAAAAGGCCATCCCACTCCGGCTGGTCCAGGGTCTTCGGAGCTGCGGCGCCCATGACGCACGAAGGTTCACCCACGGTTAACTTTCTTGCGAACCATCGGAGGCCGCTCAACGATTCGTCGGCCGCTGCCCGATGTGCGTCGGCGACGGCCTAAGGTGCAGGCCGGAGGAAGAGTCCGCCAGCCTTACCTCCGGGTAATATTCGATGACGCTCCGCAGGTAGCCGAGGAACCGCTTCTTGAAATGCCGGGGGTTGGCGTAGCCGCACCCGAACTGGAGCGCCAGCGAGGCCCACGGGATGGTGACCGGCTTTCGAAGGCGGAAGAAGCGCCAGGTCAGCCAGACATAGATGTCGATCTCAAACGGCGACCGGAGCGCGCGAAGGACCCGAAGGTCGAGCGGGACCGGCGCTTCGGTCGCCTCTCGATAGAAGCGGTCCGAGAGAACGACATGAGACCCCCACGCTGCTTCGCTCTTCCTCGGCCGCGGGTCCCACCAGAGCTCCCGCTTCTCGGCGATGAGAAAGCCGTCGCCGGCGTGTCTCCCCTGACTCTCGTCGTGGAAGATGCACTGGAAGGTCGAGGCGAAGAGGCGCTGGAGCTGGTCGCGGAGCTGCGGCAAGGATCCACGCGGTCCCGTGGTCGGCGGAATCCCGAGGGCGGCGCAGAAGTGCGAAAAGTGGCTGCCGAGCTCGAGGTCCGGGCTCTTGCGGCGCACCGCCTCGGTGGTGAGGTAGGCGAGGACCAGGCGCGGATACCGGCCGTAGGGCAGCCCGACGTCCTTCGGGACAAGGATGGACAGGGTGAAGTGTCCGTTCCGCCGGACGAACTCGTTGGCCTTCGGGTCGCTGTGCGGGAGTGTCGCCTGCACGAGCGCCCGGGCCAGGAAACCGACCTCGCCGGCGGCGTAGGCGTCCTCCTGGTCGAGGTAGAGCGCCTGCCGGATCAGGCTGCTAGCGCGCCTGGACTTGCGGGATCCGATCTCAACATCTGTAGGATGAAACTGTGACGCCGGGGCGCCGGGGAGGACCAACGAGAGCTGCGGGGTCGCGGACTTCCAAACCATACTGCCCCTCCGCTCCGCTGCCTTGCAGCGGATACCAGAGAGGGACGCCGGCCCCGGCGAGGCGCCTTGTCGGGCGCCTCCGGAGACGGCGTACGGAACCCGGAGACAGGCCTTCCAACGGCATCGACGTCATGCCGCCTGCCTCATTGCCGCGACCTCCCGAAGCCAGAGAATCAGGGTGTTCGAACTTCCTGGGGTGTTCGAACTCAGAGTGATTTGGTCCACCATTTCAGGAGTTTGCAGGTCCTCGCGAGGCCCTCAGGTCCACGGCCCACCCGCCGGCCAGACCTGCTCGAAGGGCTCCTTTCGGCCGACAGCGATAAGTACCGGTCCAGCGAATCTAGCGATCACCTGAAGGACCGTCACAAGATCCGTGGGTACTGTAACGGTCGGCAGACGGCGCACGAACGCCTTCCACTGAGACGCCTTTCCTTCGACGGCAGCGAAATCCCGGGTCAGGGCGAGCGGGAGCTCCGAAGGCACACCGGTCCGCCGGCGTTCGAATGTCGCAGCGATGGCGCGAGCCAACTCCGCCCCGTCGAATCGCTCGTGCAGCGCCAGGGCCGAAACGTCGAAAAAGTCACGCATGCGGCTGTTCTTGGAGCCGAGCTCGACCATTGCGTGGAGCTTCTCGGCAATCGCGGTTTCCGGCCGATAGCCCCGGAGCCACGGCCGCGGCAGATCGAGCAAGCTCGGGTAGTCGATCCATCGCGGTTCCGGGACAACGGCGTCGCCGATGCCGATGTCGACCTGGACCCGAAGCCGCGCCGATCCGAGATGAGCGACGAGCTCGATCCGCTGGCCGCCGTATGCGTCCTCGAATCGGATCGGCGCGACCCTGATGGAGGCACCATCGAAGAGGAGCCCGTCGGGCTCGACCGGCAGAGTGCAGATCTCGGTGAAAATCTCTCCGAGCGATCGGGCATCCATTGCCCCGAAGCCGAGGAGATCCGCGTCGCGCGTCGGCCGGATCGTCTCGCCGAGCCAGACGACCAACATCAGGGCGCCCTTCAGTACGAATCGCTCCGCGTACGCCGAGCGCGAAAGACGATAGAGGAGACGCTCGGCGGCAAAGCGGGCGAGCACCAGGTTGGGATCGACGCCGAGCGAATGCGCATGCCGGACGAGTCGCGCCTTGACCGATTGCGCGAGCCTCTCAGTCATGCCGAGATCGCTTCGACGTAGGGGCGCATCACACGCTCGACGCGGCAAGCTCGCGCCGCTCGGTCCAGCTCCGCCATCGTAAAGCGGCGCGCTCGCCAGGCCTCGCGCAGCGCTTCCATCGCGACATCGAGCCCTACTTGATGGCGCGCCTTGAACAGGTCGGCGATCGTTTTCGCTACCGAGTAGACCTTTACCCGCCGCGCCTCGAGCTCGTGAATCTCGATCCCCTCGCTGAAGGCGGCGCCGCTGTAGCGCACGACACGGAGCCTGGGGTACGGGAGCTTGGGCTCGCGGCGGCCGCGGGCGATCGCGATCCAAACCTCGGCGGGAAGCTGGGTCCCGATGGCGTGAAAGGAGAGTGCCGAGAGCAGGCAGATCACCGCTCCCGGCACAGCCGCCGAGGCGACGACGAGGCCGTGGTGCTGCGTCACCTCGGAACCGGCGATCCGATAGAGCCCGCGCCGCACGCGCTCGAGCGTTCCGTCAGCTACGAGCACCGTCAGGTGCTGACTGTGGATCCCTGCTCGCGCCACTTCCTGGGCTGAAAGCCAGCCCCGCCTGCGGGCCAGAGCGAGCAGGCGCTCGCGATCGGGTCGACTCATTCTGTGCAAGTGTAGTCACTTATCACTATCTGTCAACAGTTTTACAGATACTTCGCCGCCGCACCTCCACCTCGTGCCAAGGGAAAGCCGGAAGCCGAGCGCGGCGATCTCGCGAAGATCGCCACCCGCGCGAGAGCAACTCGCCTGGCACCTGTACCGGTCGGTGGATCGCCGGCGGGGTGTGAAGGGTTCCACTTGCCAGCCGCAGAGCCGCATCTACTCTTGTCGGATCTCTGAGGAGCTGCACCATGGTCCGATCGTCGCCGATCCCGTTATTTCTCTGTCTCGTCGGCTCCGCGCTGGCGGCGATTCCCGTCGTCGCCCAACCGGCTTCGTGCAACGCCGTGGTCGGGGTCTGGCCGCTCGGTCCCTCCTACGCCGTGGCGCTCGACGGCACCACCGCCCTGCTCGGCCGCGGTCGCGAGCTCACCCTCGTCAACGTCGCCACCCCCAACGTCTCGCCGCTGCCGATCGTCGGCCGGGTTACGCTGCCGGGGCAGGTCCGCAAGATCGCCCTCTCCGGCACCGTGCCGGGCCTCGCGGCGGTGGCCATGGACGCCGAAGGCGTGGCTCTGGTCGACTACTCGACGCCTTCGGCCCCGGTCATGACCCACCACTTCGCGGTCGGCGGCCCGGCCTACGGGCTCGCCTTCGGTCCCACCGACGGTGGGCTCTTCCTCCCTCCGGTCGAGCGGCTGTTCGTGGCCCGCGGCCTTGGCGGGATTCAGATCGTCGAGTACGACAACCCGGGCGGACCGGTCCTGCGCGGCAGCTTCGTGCACGGGAGCCCGCACCAGAGCAATTCGGTCGACGTCGTGGTCGAGCGCTTCGACCTCGGCTTCCCGAACTACGCCTACCGTGCCTTCGTCGCCGACCAGAACACCGGTGTCACCGCGCTCGACGTGGCGAGCGCCGACTCCCCGTTCCTCGCCGGCGGCCCGTACGTTCTCAGCGGACCGGCCGGGGCCAGAACGCTCCTGCTGCACCGCGACCCGGCGCTGCCGGCGGCGCAGGCCGACCGGCTCTTCGTCGGCGCGGGCACGAGCGGCCTCCGCGCCTTCAATATCCTGAGCGGCACGATCAGCTCGCAGTACACCCTGACGCTCCCCAACGCGCCGTTCGACGTCGAGGACCTTTCGCGCGACGGCATGCGCCTGTTCCTGGCAGCGAGCTACGGCGGGATGCGCGTCGTCGACATCACCGATCTCGGCTCGATGTCGCAGCTCGCGACCTCCGGCAGCACCCTGGGCCGCGCCCACGGCGTGGCGGCATCCCCGACCGGATACGCCTACCTCGCCGGCGAGCAGGGGGGGCTGCTCGTGTACCAGATCCAGACCGGCCCGCCGATGACGACGACCTGGCGGAACACGCTCCTGACGACCGGCACCGCTTACGACGCGGCCGGCACCGACCGTTTCGCCTACGTCGCCGACTTCAGCTACGGGCTCGACATCGTCGACCTGCTCGCACCGGGCGGGCCGACCCTCGTCTCGCCGCCCGCCTCGTTCTTCTTCCAAGGCACCTCGGTGGCGCTCGCCGGCCCGCTGGCGATCGTCGGGGATTTCTCCGGCTTCGTCCGCGTCCTCGACGTGTCGGATCCGGCGGCTCCAATCGAGCTCGGTGCGGTCTTCGTGACCGCGGCCAGCATCAGCTCGATCGCGGTGGCGGGAACGCGGGCCTATGTCTCGACCTCGTATGGCCAGCTGTTCGCCGTCGTCGACTTCTCGGCCCCGGCGACCCCGGTCGTCCAGGACACCGTGGCGCTCGGCTTCACCAGCGAAGGCGTGGCCCTCGCGGGCAGCTACGCCTACGTCGCTTCGTCGAACACGCCCCAGTTGGCGGTGATCGACATCTCCGACCCGGGCAACCTGGTGCTCGCCAACACGGTCTCGACCGGCTTCAACGCCGCGAGCGACGTGGCCGTCGGCGGCGGGGTCGGGCTGCTGGCGCGCGGGAGCGAGCTGGTCACTCTCGACCTCTCCACGCCGACCGCCCCCGGCGAGCTCGGCGGCGCCGTCGTCGCCACCGGGGCCAGCACCGCCTCGGTCGCGTCGACCGCGGGCTACGCCCACCTGGTCGGCATCGCCGTCGACGCAGCCTCCGGCGGGGCGATCGGACGGGCCTTCGCCGTCGATGTGCAAACGCCGGCCACTCCGGTCACCGTTGGCTCGATCCGGGTGCCGGGGCCCCGCGCCATTGCTCCCGCCGGCGACCGGCTGATGATTGCCAGCGGCGACCTGGGGGTCACCGTGATCACCGATTGCACGATCCTCCTGCGCGACGGCTTCGAGGACGGCGTCGCGCTGCCCGGGCGGTGGTCGGCCTACGTCGGGCCCTAGCCCGCATTTCTCACCAGCGTTCGTAGCGAGGCGCCGCAGATGCCTGCGACTGCAAGGCCGATCTTGTGCCTCGTGGCGAGCAGGTATTACACTCATTCGAGAAGTAATACTTGGAGCTGCCG
>JAGOCP010000161.1 GCA_017998715.1 Thermoanaerobaculia bacterium
AGGCGGCGAGCAGCGCGGCGCCCGACCACTCGCCGGTGGGCTCGGCACCAAACGCGCGCTCGAAGAGAACCTGCGCGCGGGCCCAGTCACCCGCGAGCTCGAGGCTGCGGCCCTGCTGATAGAGCGCGTCGGCGCGCGTCGCCGGGCTGTGGGTCGAGGACGCCAGGCGCTCGAAGTGGCGTCCGGCCTCGGCGTAGCGCCCTGACCAGAATTCGGCGCGTGCCAACAGGTAGAGCGTCTCGGCGTCGCGGCCGGCGCCGGGATCGTGCACGCCGGCGAGCGCCTTCTCGAGCAGCGGGATGGCGGTGGCGAAGTCGCGCTGCCGCGCGAGGACGGTGCCCAGAGTGCGCGCGAGCTCCGGCTCGGCCGGCTCGGGCCAGAGCGTGAGCCAGAGCTCAGCGGCGCGAAAGGCGGTGAGGTCGGCCTCGCCCGAGCTCAGCAGAGCGCGGAGCTCCGTGCGCGCCGCCTCCGTTTCGTGTTGCCGCAGGTGGCACTCCGCGACGACCAGACGATGGTCGCGAGCGGTGTCGGCGGCGAGCGCCGAAACCGGCACGCCGCGCAGCAGGCGGCAATCGCCGCCGCGCCGCACCGTGCGGAAGAGCAACGTTGCCGCCGGGCGCACCAGCGCTTTCGGCGCGCCCTGTGCGAGGAGCGTCGCCGAGATGCCGGCGGCGACCTCCGGGTGGCCGAGCGTCTCCTGCACCGTCGCCAGGCGGTAGCGCGCCCAGGGCGCGAGGTCGGGCGTGGTGCCGATCGACAGGGCGAAGGCTTCGGTGCCCTCGCTCAGCCGCCCGAGCCGTTCGAGCAGATGGCCGCGGAGAAAATCGAGGCCGAGGGCACGGGCGCGCGCCGGCTCGGCATCGGCCAGGCAGTTGGTCTCCTCGAGCGCGCGCAGATGATCGCCGGCGCCCTGGAGCGCGACCAATTGGATGCGCGGATCGACGGTCGCTGCGAGCGGCAGCGGCGAGATCGCGAGTATCGCAGCCAGCGCAGCCAGCGCTGGCATCGCTGGCATCGCAGCCAGCGCGGCCCTCGCTGGCGGGCCGAAGATCATCCCGCACTCACCCGGGCGGCCACGCGAGCTGGCGGCCGCCCAGCAGGTGGAGGTGAAGGTGGGGGACGGACTGCCCGCCGTCGGCGAGGCAGTTCATCACCAGCCGGAAGCCGCCGCTCTCGAGGCCGGCCTGGCGCGCCAGCGCCGTGGCGGTGGTCATCATCCGGCCGAGCAGCGGGGCATCGTCCTCGCCGGTCGCGAACAGATGCGGCTGGTGGCGCTTCGGCACGATCAGCAGGTGCACAGGAGCCTGGGGCGCGATGTCCGCGAAGGCGATGAGGTCGTCGTCCTCGAACAGCAGGCTGGCCGGAATCTCGCCGGCGACGATGCGACAGAACAGGCAGTTGGGATCCATGGGGTCGTCTCCGCCGGCAGACTAAGAGGTGGAGCCGCCGGACGACCGCACGACGTTGGCGCCCAGCGCGTTCAGTTTGGTCTCCATCGCCTCGTAGCCGCGATCGAGGTGGTAGATCCGGTCGACGATCGTCTCGCCGGAGGCGACCAGGCCGGCGAGCACCAGGCAGGCCGAGGCGCGCAGGTCGGTCGCCATGACGGTGGCGCCAGAGAGCGCGGTGCGGCCGTGGACGCGGGCGTAGCGTCCGTCGAGGCGGATATCGGCGCCCATGCGCGCGAGCTCGGCGGCGTGCTGGAAACGATTCTCGAAGACGGTCTCGCAGATCGTGGTGAGACCCTCCGCCTGGGTCGCGAGCGCCATCGACTGCGCCTGCAGGTCAGTGGGGAAGCCGGGAAACGGGGCGGTGACGACGTCGCGCGGCTTGAGCGCGCCGCGGCGCGCGACCGTGACTTCGCCGCCGGCGCCGAGGTCGACCTCGACGCCGCAGCCGCGCAGCAGGTCGAGCAGCGGCTCGAGATCGGCGGCGGCGCCGCCGGTGAGCGTCACCTCGCCGCCGGTGATCGCCGCCGCTACCAGATAGGTGCCGGCCTCGATGCGGTCGGGAATCACCTGATGGGTCGCGCCGTGCAGCGCGGGCACGCCGCGCAGGCGGATCGTCTCGCTGCCCGCGCCGTCGATCTCGGCCCCCATGGCGACGAGCAGCCGCGCGAGATCGACGACTTCGGGCTCGCGGGCGCAGTTCTCGAGCACGGTCTCGCCGCGCGCCAGCGCCGCCGCCATGAGCAGATTTTCGGTGCCGGTGACGGTCGGCATGGCGAAGCGGAAGCGGGCGCCGACGAGTTGCGCGGCGCGCACGTCGACGTAGCCGTGCTCGAGGGTCACCGTGGCGCCGAGCGCGGTGAGACCGGCCAGATGCTGGTCGATCGGGCGCACACCGATGGCGCAGCCTCCCGGCAGCGAAACCCGCGCGTGCCCGCGGCGGGCGACGAGCGGGCCGAGGACGAGAATGCTGGCGCGCATCGTCTTCACCAGCTCGTACGGTGCATCGTCGTCGGAAGGCGCGCCGGAGGGCGCGAGGATCAGGCCGCTCTCGGTCGCCTCCGCGCCCTGGCCGAGATGGGCGAGGAGCTTCCTCATCGTCGCCAGGTCGCGCACCCGCGGCACGCCGTCGAGCCGCACCGGTGCGTCGGTAAGGAGCGTCGCGGCGAGCTCGGGAAGGGCGGCGTTCTTGGCCCCGCCGGCGCTCACGCGGCCGGAGATGCGGGTCGGTCCGACGATGCGAAATTGATCCACTGGCTGGCGCCCTCTCTGCTGCGAAAACTACGCAGCCCTTCTGAATACCACATCCCGCGCGATGCCGGCGAGATCGCTGCGCACTTCGACGAGCTCGAGTGCTGGACACTCGCCCGCGAGGTCGAGCACGGCGTCGAGCTGGCCGAACCCGATCTCGCAGGCGAGCAGGGCCCCTTCGTGCAAGCCTTCCGCCAGGCCGAAAAGGCGCGCCAGGATCGCCAGGCCGCGCTCCGAGGCGAAGAGCGCCAGGTGCGGCTCGTAGGTGTGCACGTCGAGCGCCACCAGCGCCGGCTCCAGCGGGTCGATGTACGGCGGATTGGCGACGACCAGGTCGAGGTCGGCGAGCGCCAGTGGGCCGGCGAGGTCCGCGGCGAGAAACCCGACGCGGCCGTCGAGCCCCAGGCTGCGGGCGTTCCCGCGGGCGCAGGCCAAAGCGGCGAGCGACAGATCGGTCGCCCGCACGCGCCAGCGCGGGCGCTCGGCGGCGAGAGTGAGGGCGATGCAGCCCGAGCCGGTGCCGATGTCGAGCACCGAAGCCTCGGCCGGGAGCCCTGCCGCGAGGGCGATCTCCACCAGCAGCTCGGTCTCCGGCCGGGGAATGAGGACGCGGTCATCGACGCCGAACATGCGGCCGAAGAACTCGCGCCGGCCGAGCAGGTAGGCCATCGGCTCGCCCTGGGCACGGCGCTCGAGCAGCGCGGCGAAACGCGCCGCGACCCCTTCGTCGATCGGCTGATCGTCGCGCGCCCGGATCTGCACCTCCGAGAGCTCGAGCAGCGAGCCCAGAAGGAGCGCCGCTTCTCGACCGGGCGAGGCGAGGCCGGCCGCGGCGAGAGTGCGCCGCCCGTGGGCGAGATGTTGGCCGATGGGGAGCACCGCCGGATCTTATGGTCGTCGGCAGGAAAGCCGCAGGCTTCGGCGGCAGATCGCATAGACAGTCGATTCCGCGGCAGTTGAATCAATGTGTAGACGAATCATCTGATTCCGTCTAGAATTACAGCATTATGGACGAAACCGATCTCCAGATCCTGTCGCTGCTGCAGGCCGACGCCCGAATCGGCAACGCCGAGATTTCGCGGCGGGTGGGTCTCGCGGCCTCGGCCGTGCACGAGCGCATTCGCAAGCTCGAACAGCGCGGCGTCGTGCGCGGCTATCACGCCCGGCTCGATCCGGAGGCGCTCGGCTGCGGTCTGCTCGCCTTCATCTCCGTCCAGGTCGACGATCGGCTGACCGAGGGAACGACCGGTGCCCAACTGGCCGAGCTTCCCCAGGTGCAGGAGGTGCACCACATCGCCGGCGAGGACTGCTACCTGCTGAAGGTGCGCTGCGCTTCGACCGGCGACCTCGGACGCTTCCTGCAGGAAGAGCTCGGTGCGTTTGCCGCCATCCGCCGCACGCGCACCACGATCGCGCTCGGGACGGTGAAGGAGGGGCTCGAGCTGCCCGTTCCGACGGGCGCGCTGGCGACGGCCGCCGACGTTCGGGAGGGGACATGACCACCTTCGACGGCCGCAGCCTCTTCCGGGGCCGCACGCTCGCGGCGCTGCTCGCGGTCTACCTCGTCTGGGGGTCGACCTATCTCGCGATCCGATTCGCCATCGTCTCGCTGCCGACCTTCTCGATGGCGGGAGCGCGCTACCTGATCGCCGGCGCGCTGCTCTACGGTTGGGGGCGCCTGCGCGGCGGCAAGCGGCCGGAGGCGCGGTCGCTGCTGCCGATCGCGGTGATCGGCGCGCTGCTTCTGGTCGGTGGCAACGGCCTCGTGGTCTGGGCGGAGCACCGCATTCCCTCGGGCATCGCCGCGCTGCTCATCGCCACCGAGCCGCTGTGGATCGCCCTCCTGGTGCCGATCGTCACCCGCGGGCGGCGGCCGGGCCTGCGAACCTACGCCGGCATCGCCGTCGGTCTCGCCGGCGTCTTCGTGCTGGTCGGCGGGCCGGCCGGACTCGGCGGCGGCGCCGGCGCGATCGATATCGGCGGCGCGCTGGCGGTGGTCGTGGCCTCGTTCTTCTGGGCCCTGGGCTCGCTCTACTCGACGCGCGCCCGACTCCCGGCTTCGCCCTGGATCGCCACCGGCAGCCAGATGCTCGCCGGCGGCGCGATGCTGGCTCTCCTCGGCGGCGCCGCGGGCGAGTGGGCGGCCTTCGAGCCGGCGAAGGTCGAGGCGCCGGCGCTCTGGGCGTTCGCCTACCTGGTGACCTTCGGCTCGATCGTCGCCTTCACGGCCTACGCCTATCTGTTGCGCAACGCGCGGCCGACGGTGGTCTCGACCTACGCCTTCGTCAATCCGATCGTCGCGGTGCTGCTCGGTTGGTGGATCGTGGACGAGCCGGTGAGCGGGCGGGTGGTGGTCGCCGGCGCGCTCATTCTCGCAGCGCTGGTGGCGATCCTCTACGACGAACCGAAGCGCGAGACCGCTGCCGCCTGAGCTGCCAGCGGAGCCGGCAGGCCAGGTGCTTCAGGCCGTCGTGCTGCTCCGCGCCGCTTCGTCCATCTTCTGCGCCTGGAAGTACTCGACCAGGGGATGGATGAGCGCGTCGAGCTCGCCACCCAACACCGCCGGCAGCTGGTGCAGGGTGAGGCCGATGCGATGGTCGGTGATCCGGTTCTGCGGGAAGTTGTAGGTGCGGATCTTCTCCGAGCGGTCGCCGGAGCCGACCATCTTGCGGCGCTCGGCGGAGACCGCCGATTCGGCCTTCTCGCGCTCGAGCTCGTAGAGCCGCGCCTTCAAGACCCGCATCGCCTTCTCGCGGTTCTTGATCTGGCTGCGCTCGTCCTGGCAGGAGACGACGAGGCCGGTCGGCAGGTGGGTGAGGCGCACCGCGGAATACGTGGTGTTGACTCCCTGGCCGCCCGGTCCGGAGGCGCAGAAGCGGTCGACGCGCAGGTCCTTCTCGTGCACCTCGACCTCGACGTCGTCGGCCTCCGGCAGCACCGCGACGGTGGCGGCCGAGGTGTGGATCCGGCCGGATCCCTCGGTCGCCGGTACGCGCTGCACGCGGTGTGTGCCGCCCTCGTGCTTCAACTTGCTGTAGGCGCCCTGACCCTCGATGATCGCCGAGACCTCCTTGACGCCGCCGGCCTCCGACTCCGAGAGGTCGATGACCTCGACCCGCCAGCCGCGCCGCTCGGCGTAACGGCTGTACATGCGGAAGAGCTCGGCGGCAAACAGCGAGGCCTCGTCGCCGCCGGTGCCGGCGCGGATCTCGAGCACGACGTTGCGGCTGTCGTTCGGGTCCTTGGGCACCAGCGCCTGTTTGATCTCGCGGTCGAGCGCTTCGCGCTGCGCGACGAGGCTCGTCACTTCGGCGTCGGCCATCGCCTGAAGCTCGGCGTCGCCGCTCGCTTCACCCGTCGCAGCGAGCTCTTGCGCTTCCGCGAGCTCACGCCCGAGATCGCGGAAGCGCCGGAAGAGGGTGACGATCGGATCGATCTCGGCCAGCGCCTTGCTGATCTCGCGCACCGCCTTGGGGTCGGAATGGACCTCCGGCAGGGCGAGCCGCGCGGAGAGCTCGGCGTGCGACGCCTCGAGGGCGAGCAGACGGTCGATCATGGGAGCCTCACGTGGCAGCCACTGGTGGCAGGCGTCCAATCAAAACCCCGGGTGCCGACCGTGAGCACGGTGGCGACCCGGGGTCGGGATCTCGGCGCAGGCTGGCTAGGCGGACTTCGTGTAGCGGCGGTTGAAGCGCTCGACGCGGCCGGCGGTGTCGATCAGCTTCTGCTTGCCGGTGAAGAAGGGGTGGCAGGCGCTGCAGATCTCGAGGCGCAGCTCCTTCTTCGTCGAGTGCGTTTCGAAGGTGTTGCCGCAGGCACAGACTGCGGTGACCATGTGAAGTTCCGGATGGATGCCAGTCTTCATGCGACGCCTTCCTGACTTTGGGACGTACGCACGCGGCCAATCGCGCGCGGACCGCTGATTTTAGCGGATAGATGCGTCAACCGCCAAGCAGGCGACTTAATTCCAATGGATGGAGAGGGTTGCAGCCCGCCCCGCAGACGCCGGCGAGCCTCAGGAGGCGGTGACTTCGGCGTTCACGCCCAGGCGCTTCATCATCTCGTGAAGGGTCGTCGGCTTGATCTGCAGGAGCTCGGCGGCGCGCTTCTGGACGCCGCCGGCATTCTGCAGTGCCGCGATCACCAGCTGGCGCTCGTACGACGACACCGCGTCCCAGAACGAGCCCGGTGGCAGATTCGCCGCGTTCGCAAGGCTGGACGGATGCCGGCCGTTGGCGCCGGCGGCAGCGCCGGTGCGTACGGCCGGCGGCAGCAGATCGACCTCCAGCACTTCGCCCGAGGACAGGACCACGGCGCGCTCGATGGCGTTCTCGAGCTCGCGCACGTTGCCTGGCCAGCGATAGTCGAGCAACATTTCCAGCGCGGCGGGCGAGATGCTCTGCATCGCCTTGGCGTTTTCGTCGGCGTAGGTGCGCAGGAAGTGCCGGGCGAGCAGCGGGATGTCCTCGCTGCGGTCGCGCAGCGGCGGCAGCTGCAGCGTGATGACGTTCAACCGGTAGTAGAGATCCTCGCGGAACTCGCCGCGGCGCACCAGGGCTTCGATGTCGGCATTGGTGGCGGCGATCAGCCGCACGTCGACACGGATCGTGTCCACTCCGCCCAGGCGCATGAACTCCTTTTCCTGGATCACGCGCAGGAGCTTGGCCTGGGTCTCCATCGGGATGTTGCCGATCTCGTCGAAGAAGATCGAGCCGTTGTTGGCGGCCTCGAAGAGCCCCTTCTTTGCCGCCACCGCGCCGGTGAAGGCGCCCTTGACGTGGCCGAAGAGGGTGCTCTCGAGCAGATCGTGCGGCATCGAGCCCGAGTTCACGGTCACGAACGGGCCGGAGGTGCGCCGGCTGTGGTGATGGAGGGCCTTGGCGACCAGCTCCTTGCCGGTGCCGCTCTCGCCGAGGATGAGCATGTTGCTCTTCGACGGCGCGGCCAGGCGGATGAGGTCGAAGACCTGCTGCATCGGCGCGCTCTTGCCGATGATCTTGTCGAGGCCGTAGCGCTTCTCGAGCTCCTGCTTGAGCGAGCGGTTCTCGCTGGTCAGGCGGCGCTGTTCGAGGCCTTTGCGGATGGTGAGCAGGACCTCTTCGTTCTTGAACGGCTTGGGGATGTAGTGGAAAG
>JAGOCP010000162.1 GCA_017998715.1 Thermoanaerobaculia bacterium
GCCTGGCGCAGGAGTTCCTCGACCGCGGCGTGCTCCTGCGGCCGCTCGGCAACGTGATCTATTTTCTGCCGCCCTACGCGATCACCGACGACGAGTGCCACCGGGTCTTCGACATTCTCGAGGACACTCTGCTCGGCTCCCGTAGAATGACCGCGCGATGACCCCGATGTTCTCGATCCGCCTCGCCAAGCAGGACTTCAAGTTCTCTGTCGCTCACTTCACGATCTTCGGTGCCGACACCGCCGAGCCGCTGCACGGGCACAACTACCGCCTCGCCCTCGAGGTCGAGGGGGCGAGCGTCGACGAGCTCGGCCTGCTCGCCGACTGCGACCGCTTGAAGCGCGCCGCGCGCGCCGCCTGCGCGGCGCTCGACGACCGCATGCTGGTGCCGGAGGCGAGCGCCCATCTGGCGATCGGAAAGTCTGGCGGAAGGCACGGCGGAAACGGTCCGGCGACGGTCGCGGTCGGCTTCGGCGAGCGCGAGTATCGCTTTCCCGAAGGCGAGGTGCTTCTCCTGCCGCTCGCCAACGTCACCATGGAGCTTCTCGCCCGCTGGGCCTGGGAGCGCATCGCCAAGGTCGCTCGCGGCGGTCTCGTGCAGACTCTCACGGTCGAGATCGAGGAGACGCCCGGCCAGATGTGCCGCTACCGTGCTCCGCTCGCGGTCCCGCGCCCGGCCGCAGGCCGGGCATCGCGCGCGCAGCGCGCCTGATCTTCGCTACTTCTGAATCCGGATTTCCCGACCCCGCCACGAAGCGGCTCTTCCGCGCGCGCGATCGCTCATCGCGAGCGCCAGGGTCGCGGCGAGCAGGAGAACGTCGAGAGGAAAGAAGGCTCCAGTAAAGGGGTTGTTGCCGGAGCTCCTCCGGGTTGCGGCGGACGCGATGGCTCCCGCCAGCCAGCAGACTGCGAAGAGTGCCGGTGAACGGACGGCGAGCGCGAGCGACATCGTCAGGACCGTGGCGAGCGGCAGGGCGACGGCGGCGAGGGTTGCCAGCGGGCGGGCGGCGACGAAGAGGGCGAAGTTCCTCCGCCAGCCGCGGAAGGTCGCTCTGGCGCCGAGGTACATCCGGACCTTCAGTTCCGGTCCGGCGCGAAAAAAGCCCACTTTGAAGCCCGCTGCGTGCAGCCTCGTCGCGAGCGCGACGTCATCGAGCGCCTCTCCAGCGATCGCCTCGAAGCCGCCGCTGGCGCGCAGCGCCTCCGCGTTGAGAAGAAAGTACTGGCCGTTGGCGATCGGCGTCGGGCCTTCGCCGCGGGCATAGGGGCGCCAGTCGCCGAGCATGAGGTCGAGCAGCGCGTAGGCAGCCGGGGTGAGCAGGGATTCGCCGAGGCCTACCGTCACCTGTCGTCCGGAGAGCGAGATCGCATCGAGCCGATGGTCAGCCGCGGCGGCATGGGCGCGCGCGAGGAGGTCCGGCTGGTGGCGGGTGTCGGCGTCGGTGAGCAGGATCCAGGAAGTCGTCACGCCTTCGAAGCCGGTCGCCAGGGCGTTGACCTTGCCGCCCCATCCGGCGGCGAGGGGCCGGGCGGCAAGGGCCGCCAGGCGCGGCTCGCCCGCCGCGAGAGTGGCGAGAATCGCCGGTGTGCGGTCGCTCGATCCGTCATTGATGATTCGCAGCGCGGGGCCTCCCTGCTGGGCGAGGAGTGTCGCCGCGCAGGCGGCGAGATTCGCCTCCTCGTCGCGCACCGGCAGGAGGATCGTCGTCGCTGGCAGGTCGGCGACCGGTGGGGGCAGCGCCGGGGCGCGCCGCCGGTCGGTCGCGACGCGCAGCGCCAGAGCGAGCCAGGCGAGTCCCAGTGCTGCGCCGAAGAGCTCGATCCAGAGCCCGAGGCCGCTCAACCGGTCGCGGGCAAGCGGCCGGCGAGAAGGCCGGCGACCTCACCGGCGGTCGGGAAGCGCCCACTCTCCTTCTTCGAGAACAGGAGCGCACCGTCGAGGCTGACCTCGAAGACGCCGCCCCGGCTCTTGATCAGGGTCGGCGACTCGCCGTACTTCTCTTCGATCTCGGCCGCCAGACCGGCGGCTCTCGGACCGTAGTTTCAAACCACGCAGTATTCGATCGTGATCCGTGACATTCAGACTCCTTCGACGGCAGAGGCGCCGGGCGTTGCTGGTTGGCGCGCGCAAAGCGCGCCGGAGAAGAAGCGGGGATAGCGGTCGCGGATCCTCATCAGCGCCGGCACCTCGGTGAGCTCGACGAAACCGGTGGCCGCGAGCGCCTGCTGCCACTGCTCCGGGGAGAGAAAACCGTGCGAGGAGCGGACCCCGGGCTCGAGCACGACGTCGGTGAAGCTCGCCAACTGCTCGAAGATGAGCTCGACCGGAATCGTCTGGCCGGGGAAGAGTCGCTGGCACTCGCCGCCGACCAGCCAGCCGCCGGGGGCGAGAAGCGAGCGCAGCCACTCGAGACTGGCGCGCAGATCGCGGGCGATGTGCAGGACGTTGACCGCGAAGACGAGATCGAAGCCGGCGGGGGCGATGCCCTGGCCCGCGGGGTCGAGGTCGATGTCGTAGGCCTGATCGACGAGTCGCAGTCCGGGGAAGCGCGCAGCCAGGGCGCGGCAGGCCCGGCGGCGCAGCATCGGATTCGGTTCGGTGAGGCGATACTCGGCGATCCGCGCGAGCGAGTCGCGCTGCTGGAGCTCACCGAGCAGCGCTTCGGCAGCGCTGCCGGCACCGGCGCCGATCTCGAGAATACGGATTTCGCCTGCGGCGGGAAGTCGATTGGCAGCAGCGATCGCCGCCAGGCGGTTGTTCAGGGCGTAGATCGGGTTGGCGTTGTGGAAGTAGTCGGTCCACAGGGGCATGCGGGCGCTGGTGAAGAGCGCTTGCTCGCCGGTCAGGGCGCCGGCCAGCACCCTGGGGAAAGCCTCGCCGGCGGCGTCGAGGATGGCCAGCGTCGGCGCGATCGCGGGATCGATCTGCAAACCCAGAGCGCGCAGCTCGGCGAGCTCCGGTACCGGCAGCTCCCCGGTGAGCCGGTAGGTGGGCGAGCCTGCCGCCGGATCGGTCGCCGCACCGGCCGGCCGTTCGAGATGCCCGGCTGCGGCGAGGCGCGCGAGCAGCCAGTCGAGGGCGGCGGTGTGCTCGCCCGGGAAGCCGCGCGACTGCAGGATGGCGGGTGCCGTCGTGCCGCTGGCGAGCTCCGGCTCGAGCTCCAGCCGCTGCGCGATCTGGATCGACCAGTCGGAGACGTAGCGCTCGACGAGCTCGCAGGCCTGATAGAGGCGCTCGGAGAACAGTTCGCGTGGAATCTCGCCGAGCAGTTCGTCCACCGCGGCGTTGCGCGGAGGTGGCAGGAAGGGGACCAGCATCGGCGTCATTCTAGCTCGCGGCCCGCAGATCGTTGCCGCCCCGCCGCGCTGCGCTAGGATCACTCGAATGACCACCAAGAAACCCGACGAGGCCGCGGGGCGCGCCGCGGACGCCTCCCCTGCAGCGCTGTCCGAGGAGTCGCGGATCGACCGCATCTCCGGTCACGTCCGCGGCATGCTCCTCGAGCTCGGCCTCGACCTCACCGACGACAATCTGCGCGAGACCGACCGCCGGGTGGCCAAGATGTACCTCGAGATGTTCCGCGGTCTGGAGGAGGGAGCGGAACCGAAGGTCACCACCTTCCCGAACGACGAGCACTACAGCGCCATGGTGATGGAGAAGCAGATCCCCTTCTACTCCATGTGCGCGCACCACCTGGTGCCGTTCTACGGTCACGCCCATCTCGCCTACATTCCGAACGACACCATCCTCGGACTCTCCAAGTTCGCGCGCATCCTGGAGTTCTACGCCAAGCGGCCGCAGCTGCAGGAGCGCCTCACCGAGCAGGTGGCCAACTATCTCGAGACGCGCCTGAAGCCCCAGGGGGTGATGGTGGTCATCGAGGCGCGGCATCTCTGCGTCGAGATGCGTGGCGTCAAGAAACCCGGCGCGGTGACGGTGACTTCGGCGATCCGCGGCACGTTCTACCAGAAGCCGGTGCGTGAAGAGTTCCTCGACCTGCTCCGGCACTGATCGCCGGGTGCGGATTTCCGGTCGGCCAGGGCGTCGTACTCGTGTCGTGCGCATGAGGAGAGAGTCATGAAACCGGTTCGCGCCCGCTTCGCCGGCAGCGGTATCGCCGTCCCCCCCCGGGTGATCGACAATCCGACGCTCGCCCGGGTCATCGAGACCGACGACGCCTGGGTGCGCGAACGCAGCGGCGTCGTCGAGCGGCGCTACGTCGAGGCCGGCGTCGCCTCGTCGGACCTGGGCGCCGAAGCCGCGCGCGCGGCGCTGGCCGACGCCGGGATGGCCTCGGACGAGATCGACTACATCGTCTGCGCCACGATGACTCCCGATCACTTCTTCCCCGGCTGCGGCACGCTCCTGCAGCAGAAGCTCGGCATGCGCCCGGTGCCGGCGCTCGACATCCGCCAGCAGTGCGCCGGCTTCGCCTACGGCCTGCAGATGGTGGACGCGCTCATTCGCTCGGGAATCGCGCGCAACGTGCTGCTCGTCGGCACCGACGTCCACACATCGCTGATGCCCTACTCCGAGCGCACCTGGGCGATTCTCGAGGGGCGCGATCCCGGACCGCTCCCCGCCGAAGACTACGCCTGGAACTCGCGGTTTCGTCATCTGCTGGTGCTCTTCGGCGACGGCGCCGGGGCGATGGTCTTCCGCGCCTCGGAAGCCGATGACGGCCGCGGCATTCTCGGCTCGCGTCTCTACGGCGACGGCAACCACCGCGAGATCCTGACCGTGCCCGGGCTGGGATCTGCACGGCGTCCGTTCGTCACCGCCGAGCAGATCGCTGCCGGCGAGACGGTGCCGGTGATGGACGGGCGCAAGGTCTTCAAGCTCGCCGTGACACTCATGCCGCAGGTCGCTTCAGAGCTCCTCGCCGAGCACGGCTTCACCCTTGCCGACCTCGACCTTCTGGTCATGCACCAGGCCAACCTGCGCATCAACGAAGCGGCGCAGAAGGCTCTCGGGCTCCCCGACGCCAAGGTGCACAACAACATCCAGAAATACGGCAACACCACTTCGGCCACCTTGCCGCTCTGTTTCCACGAGGCGCGGCTCGCCGGCAAGGCGCCGGAGGGCGCGCTGGTCGAGTTCGCCGCCCTCGGCGCGGGCCTGCACTGGGGCGCTGTCCTGCTGCGGCTCTGAGCGACTGCCCCTGGCCGGTGTAACCGCAGCCGGCGTCAGTTGCGTCCGAGGCCGCTGCGCTCGAGCTTCAAGAGCTCGGTGTCGATGCTGTCGAAGAGCGCGCGGCTGCGCCGGTCCCAGGCGTCGGGGGTGAAGGTCCCCGGCGGCGCCGAGAGCTCGAGCGCGGTCTCCTGTTCGGACCGGCGAGAGATCTTGATGCGCGCGTCGCTCCACAGCAGGGCCCAGTCGTCGGTCACTTCGACGCTCGAGTCCATCGGTGTGCCGGCGATCTGCAGAGCGTTCAGGACCGCCACCAGGAGCGGGCTGCCGGAACCCTTGTAGGGGCTGCGATAGATGCGGCTGGCGATCGCGCTGCCGGCGGGGGCGACGAACGAGTCGGTGGTCAGCAGGAGTTGAAAGGGGCGACTCGCCGCGACCTCGGCGAAGTTCGGGTCACTCCGCGCGCGCACGCGCGAGCGCTCGTCGAGCGCGATGGCGCGGCCCAGATGCTCGGCCGCGAGCGCCGAATAGCCGGCGAGAGCGAAATTCGATGCGACGAGGTAGTAGGCCCCGGCCGAGCCCGGGTTGGCGGCGAGGTGGCGTTCGAACTCGCGGCTCGCCGGCTCGAGCTTGCCCTGCAGGAGGTAGACCGCACCGAGATTGATGGCGTTGTCGGTCGCCGCCGGGTCGAGCTTCTCGGCCTGGGCGAGTGCCGCGATCGCGTCGTCGTAGCGTTTCTCGGAGATCGCGAGGCCGGCGCGATTGAGCCATCCCTGGCGCAGCGCCGGGTCGAGCGCCAGCGCCTGGTCGAGGTCTTTCCTGCACAGGTCGAGCTCGCCGCCGATGCAGCGCGCCGTCGAGCGCAGGAGGAGCGCCCGGGCGTTCTTCGGCTCGCGCTTGAGGATCGGCGCCAAGAGGTCGAGGGCGCGCTCGCTGTCGCCGCCGTCCACCGCCTCCTGCGCGGCGGCGAGCGGGTCGGCGAGCGGACCGGCGAATAGCGGATCCGGCACTGGCAGCAGCAGAGCCGCCACCCCGAGGAGCGCGGCGAGGAGAGGCGGGGACGGTCGGCGGAAAGGCATGCCCCAATCTATCCGACCGGGCCCGCGCCGCCAAAGCACGACACCATTAGAATGGCGCCATGCGCCCCGTACTGCAGGCTCCGTCGCCGAACGAGATCGCCGCCGCCCTCGGCAAGCGCGTCATCGGCCAGGCCGGCGCGGTGCAGGAGATGGCGATCGCCCTGTCCAAGAAGCTCGCCGGCCTCGGAGTGGGCAACATTCTCATGATCGGCTCGTCGGGGACCGGCAAGACGACCCTGATGCGCGCGGTCGAGAAGTTCCTCGCCGCCGACCCGGTGCTCGCCTCGCGCTCGGCGGTGGTGCGCATCCACGCCAACGTCCTCGGCGAGGAGGCCCAGGCCGGCCGGCCGGGCGAGGCGGTGATGCGCCGGCTGCTGGAGCGCGCGCGCGAGCAGTTGGGCGACGGCGCCGGTGCGGCGGCCATCGTCGCGCGGGCCTCGCAGGGGTTGGTTTTCGTCGACGAGGTGGACAAGATCCGCAGCCACGTCGGCGGCACGGTGAACGTCGCCGGCATCCGCGCCCAGGAGGCGCTGCTGACGCTGATCGAAAACGAGGCGGTGCCGGTGGTGCTGCCGCAGTGGCTGGGCGGCGGCGCGACGACGGTCGACTCTTCTGGCCTGCTGTTCGTCTGCGCCGGCGCCTTCGAGGGCCTCTACGACGCGGTCTACGACCGGGTGACGATCGGCGCCGACAAGGGAGCGCTGCAGCCGGTGACGGTGGTCGAGGGCGGCAGGGTGCGCGAGGAGCTGCAGTTCGAGCTCCGCGACTGGCTGCGCAACGAGGATCTCTTCGACTACGGCATGAGCCCGCAGTTCCTGTCGCGTTTCGACGCCGTGGTGATGCTCGAGGACCTGGGCGAGGACGAGTTGCTGAAGATCTTCCTCGAAGGGCCCGACTCGGGTTTCATCCACACCCGCGCCTTCTTCGAGAGCCGCGGCGTCAAGCTCGCCATCTCCCCCAACGCCGCCCGCGCCATCGCCCATGCGGCGAGAAAGCAGCCGCGCCTCGGCGCCCGCGCCCTCAAAGAGGTCTTCCGGAGAGTCATCCGCGACTTCGAGTTCGCCCCCGAAAAACACGCCGGCGGCGGCGTCCTCCTCATCGACCAACCGCAAGTCGCCGCCGCGCTCGGCGAGTAGTCCACTCGCGGGCAGCCGCGCCTAACGTTGGCTGCCGGCCCTTGCGCTCAGCGGGCGACGGGGCCGCGGCGGACTGGGCGGGCGGCGCGTTCGGCGCGCAGGCGTTTGGCTCTGCGCTTTCTCAGGCGGCGGCGGATACCGATCGGCAGGAAGACGCAGAGGGCGGCGGTGATCGAGACCATGAGCGCCTGGCGGACGATGGCGGCGCGGTCGCCTGTGGCGGCTTCGAGGAGCGCCGACGAGAAGTAGGTGAGGATGGCGATCGGCGGCAGCAGGCCGATCGCCGAGGCGAGGAGGAATTTCGGCAGCTTCACCCCGACGACCGCCGCGGCGGCGTTCACCAGGGTGAACGGCACCGGCAGGAAGCGGATGGCGATGAGCGGCATGAAGCCGCGGCGGTGGAGGAGCTTCTCGGCGCGCTGCAGTTTGTTGCCGCCGATGC
>JAGOCP010000163.1 GCA_017998715.1 Thermoanaerobaculia bacterium
ACCTCTGGCGCCACAGCATGAACGAGCGGCGCCGGGGCCTTCTTGATCCGGTTGGGCTCGTGATGCGGGTCCTGGCGGCACACCTCTTCGCGACCGAGCGGCGGCCTGCCGGTCTCCTCCTGGCGCTGCCGCCCCCAGGCCTCGATCCTCCAGATGGAGCACTCCAGATGGATGAAAGTGATCCCTTTCGAGCTCGATCCGCACGGTAGGGGGTAGGCGCTGTTCTTCCACCCACCGGCGCCGGGGAGACGAAATGGCGCCCAACCCAATGCGGGATCGAGCCCAGGGCCTTTGTCGAAGGTCGGCAATGACCGCGGCCGCAGCCATCGCCGGACTGCTCTTCGCCGGCGCTGCGTCGGCCGGGACCGGCAGGCTGCTCTCGAACTGGATGAGCTACGCGCCGGCGATCGACGGCGCGACGTCGATCGCCGACTGGAGCGGCTCCCGGCTGCTCTCCGACGGTGGCGGCCTCTCCATCACCATCGGCAACGACGCGCGCACGCTCTACCTCGGAGTGTTCGATGGCGGCAACGTCGCCGTCGGTCCGGGAGACTTCGTGGCACTCTTCTTCGACGACGAGGGGGGTACGGCGCCGGTGCGCGACGACGGCGCCTGGGGAAACGCGGGCTGCCAGGCGACCGCCGACGCCGGCGAAGGCGAAATGCTCTTTGCCGCCGACGGCACGGTCACCTACATGGAGATGGTCGCTCCGGCGACCGGCTGCAGCCCGCTCTCGATCCCCGGCCGGACGCGACACGCGGCCGGCAACTCACCCCAGGGTTCGATCTTCGAGATCGCCATTCCGCTCGACGGCCCGGCGCCGCTGCGCCTCGCGTCCGGCGAGCGCTTCGGCCTGCGCCTTCAGGTCTACCGCGACGGAGTGAACGTCGGCTGCGTGCCTGCCTGCGCCGGCGGGCCGCTGCCGGCGGACTACCAGAACCTCGTCCTCGCCTCCACCGGCTGCAACACGGGCGTCCATCACCTCGACGCAGGCCTGCCGCTCGACTGGACGCCACGGCGCGACTTTGGTGCTCCCGGCGGCTGGGTGGCGACCGGGCCTTCGGGCGACCCGGTCTTCTGCGACGAGCCGCAGCAGGGCCCAGGGGGCAGCGCCGCCTGCGTTTCGGACTTCGACTATCCCGTTCTGGTCGGCTCCTCCGAGTCGTACCTCGACGCGCCGCTCGCCGTCACCGGCTTCACCTACGCGGACATCCGCTATCTCGCGACGCTCGTCCAGGGCGAGCCCGACACCTTCCTGAGTCTCCTCGTCTGGAGCGGCGCCGCCTTCCGCGACAACCCGATCACCTGGCAGGACCCCTACTCCCTCGAACCGGTCGCGATCCACCTCGCGCTCGACCAGGGTCCCTACATTCCGAACTTCCAGCCCGACCGGATCTCCTGGTACCACGGCACCCTCGCCGGCGGCATCGAAGGCGGTTACGCACAGATCGACGACTACGAGGTTCGCTGCGGCCCGGGCCTCTTCGCCGACGACTTCGAGAGCGGGCTGAGTACCCATTGGAGCCTGACCGCGCCATAGCTCGCGGGAAGTCGGCTGGCATCTTCCAAGCGGCACCTTCCAAGCGGAGCACCTTCCAAGCGGAGCACCTTCCAAGCGGATCACCTTCCAAGCGGATCACTGCGTGAGCTGGGCCCCGCCGCCGTCCCCGGGGTCATGCAGCACCTTAGAGCCACGGGACAGATCGAAGCCACATCCTCCTGACTTTCGTCAGTAGTGCGGGCCGGCGGGGGCGCCTACGCTCTCCGGGTACCGCTTCTGCAACCTGGGGGATTCGTGAGCTCATCTTTGTGTGCCTGGAGGACTGTCGTTTTCGCCTGGACCGCGGCCATCGCGGCTATCGCTGGCATCGCCGGCATCGCGACGCTCGCAGCGGAGCCGGCGCTGGCGTTCGATTTCGTGCCCACCCGCTACGACGATCCGGTGCCCGACGGTTGCCTGCCCGCCGACTGCTCGCTGCGGGAAGCGGTGATCGACGCCAACGCCGCGGCCGACTCCGACCGGATCCTGCTCTCCGCCGGCGTCTACGCGATCGATCTCGCCGGCAGCGGCGAAAACGCCGCGGCAACCGGCGATCTCGACATCCTGCAGGACACCGAGATCGTCGGCGTCGCGGCCGGACTCACCATCCTCGACGCCGCGGGCCTCGGCGAGCCCCTCCTGAGCTCCAACCAGCCCGGGCTCGACGTCGCGCTGCGCAGACTCACCGTGAGCAACAGTGACGTCTCCGGCCTCCAGCTCGGTATCGGGACGTACGCCATCGAGGAGTGCGAAATCCGCGACAACGGCACCAACAGCGGTCACCATGGCATTATCACCAGCGTCGGGGCGGACCTCACATTGCGTCGGGTGAGCATCGTCGGCAACTCGGGCAACGGGCTCAATTTGATCCAGAGCACGACGACGATCGAGAACAGCACTCTCAGCGGCAACGGTGTGCGCGACCTGTTCATCTTGCTGGCCGCAGCGTTTTCCTGCTCCCATTGCACCATCAGCGATCCCGCGGACAGCGATTCGGAGGTGGCGATCTTCAGCTCGAGCAACGTCTCCTTCGCCAACTCGATCGTCGCCGGAGAGTGCCTCTTCTCCAGCGGATCGCTCATCTCGCTCGGCGGCAACGTCGAATCCGCCGGGCATACCTGCACCTTCACCCAGGGCAGCGACCATGGCGACGTCACCGCAGTCGCACTGGCGCTCGGCGCGCTCGCCGCGAACGGCGGCCCGACCCGCACCCACCTGCCGGGCGCCGCGAGCGCCGCGGCCGGCAGCGCCGACGATGCTCTCTGCCTGGCCGACGATCAGCGCGGCGTCGCGCGCACCACCGACTGCGAATCGGGCGCCGTCGAGCTCACCAGCGCCGTTGTCCCGACGGCGCTCTTCAGCGACGGCTTCCAGCAGGCCGGAACCGGGGCGTGGAGCGCGACGATCCCCTGAACTGCATGGCGTCCTTCAGAAGAATGGGGACACTCCCCGCCTCCAGTTTGACAGCGCGGGACGCCGGCTAGCCCGCATTTCTCACCAGCGTTCGTCGCGAGGCGTCGCGACCGAGGCCCGCGCAGACGTACTTTCAGTACGTCGAGCAGGCGGGGTACCCGTCCAAGGGACGGGTCGTGAGCGCAACGCAGCAGGCGCGGGCAGATGTGGCGCCGCAGCAGGAGGTTGGTGAGAAATGCGGGCTGTAGACTCTTGCACTCCACCGGAGAGCTCGAAGGAGGCTGGTCATGCGTCACATTCTCGGTCTGCTCTTGCTGGCGGCGGTCTCGGCCGCGAATCTGGCTCGCGCGCAGGAGATCTATCAGGACGGCTTCGAGCCGGGCTGTCCGTCGTCGTGGTCGGCGGCTTCCGGGTGGAGCTGCGCGGCCGGTGACGCACCGGTGCCGGGGAACCCGGTCGTCGAGGAGCCGGGGGAGGGCGGCTGTCCGCCGGGGATGGTGCTGATCGCCGCGACCACTGCTTTCTGCATCGATCGTTTCGAGGCTTCGCTCGTCGACGCCGGCACCAACGCCCCATGGTCGTCGTATGCGCACCCGGGGCCGGGGGCGAACCTGAGTGCGCGCTCCGTGCGCACCGCGACGCCGCAGGCCTACATCGATCAGGTGCAGGCGACGGCAGCCTGCGCCACCGCCGGCAAGCGCCTGTGCACCGATGCCGAGTGGCAGCGCGCCTGCCGCGGACCGGCGAGCTTCACCTACCCATGGGGAAACGCCGCCGAACCGGGCAGATGCAACGACACGCGCGCGGTGCATCCGCTCGTCGAGTACTACGGGACGAGCGAGCCGTGGATCTTCGACCATCTGGACCAGCCCTGTCTCAACCAGCTGCCGGCGGGGCTCGAGCGCACCGGGACGCGCACGGGATGCGCCAGCGCGGAGGGGCCGATGGACATGATGGGGAATCTCCTCGAGTGGACAGAGAATCCGGCGGGCACGCTGCGCGGGGGCTACTTTGTCGATTCGGCAGTGAATGGGCAGGGCTGTCTCTACACGACGACTGCGCTCGATGTGAGTCAGTGGGACTTCCGCACCGGGTTTCGCTGTTGCGCGGATAGCCCGTAGAGAAGCAGCCGAGGACCGACTCGACCGCGCCGGAACGGTCCGGGTAGACGTCAGCCCTTGCGGTCGGGCCAGCCCGCCAGTTGCCTGCCGACCGGGAGCTCGCGGATGCGAATGCCGGTGGCGGCGAAGATGGCGTTGGTGATCGCGGCGCCCGCCGGCGGGACGCCCGGTTCGCCGACGCCGCCGGGCAGGCCTTCGCTCTCGACGAGGTGGACGCCCACTTGATGCGGGGCCGCGGGCATGCGGGCGACCTGGTAGTCGCGGAAGTTGCTCTGCACGACTTTGCCTTCGGCGAAGGTGATCTCGCTCGAGAGCGTGTTGCTCATCGCCATGACGAGCGCGCCCTCCATCTGCGCGCGCACGCGGTCGGGGTTGGCGATGAAGCCGGCGTCGATCGCGACAGTGGCGCGCGGCACGAGCACCGTGCCGTCGGGCTTCACCTCGACCTCGACGACCATGGCGACGTAGGAAAGGAAGCTCCGGTGCATGGCGATGCCGCGACCGCGGCCTTTGGGCAGCGCGCTCCCCCAGCCGGACTTCTCGGCGGCGAGCTTCAGCACACCCTTGCAGCGGGCCGAGTCCATCGGATGGTCGGTCCACGAGGCGCCGTAGTTGCTCGCCGGGGGGACGAGCCCCTCCTTCGAGAGATCCACCTTCCGATCGGGTCCGACGAGCGCCAGCAGGAACTCCAGCGGGTCCTTGCCGGTGGCCTCGGCCAGCTCGTCGACGAACGAGCCGATGGCGAAGCCGTGATGCACGGCGTTCACCGAGCGGAACCAGCCGATGCGCGTGTGCGCGATGGCCGGGCAGGCCTCGATGCTCAAGTTGGGGATCGCGTACGGGATGTCGCTCGCGCCGTTGGTGAGGTCGTCGCCGTCGGGGCCGGCGATGTCCGGGGCGAAGGTCGCCGAGATCGCCGGATAGGCCGCGCGGTGGCGCCAGGCGACGACCGCCCCGGCACTGTCGAGCCCGGCTTCCAGCCGGTGCGCGGCGACGCTGTGGTAGTAGCTGTTCTGCAGGTCGTTCTCGCGCGTCCACTGCACGCGCACCGGGGCGCCGACCTCGCGCGCCAGCCACGCGGCCTCGCAGGCGAAGTCGGGCTTGGACTTGCGGCCGAAGGCGCCACCGAGGAGCGTCACGTGCACGGTGACCTTCTCGATGTCGACCTTGAGGCAGGCGGCGATCGCCGCCCGCGCGTCCTGGGGCGACTGGGTGGGGGCCCAGACCTCGACGAGACCGTCCTTCACCTGAGCGACGGCGACCACCGGCTCCATCTGGGCGTGCGAGAGGTGCGGCATGTAGTACTCGGCGGAGATCCGGCGCGCCGCCGCGGCGAGCCCGGCGTCGACATCGCCCTGCGTGCGGCCGGGCTTCCCCGCCGCGCGCACGGAGGCCTCGAGCTGCGCCTTGTAGCTCTTCGATTCGTAGGCGGCGTTCGGCCCCGGCTGCCAGGTGATCGCCAGCGCCTTGCTGCCCGAGATGGCGGCCCAGGTGTTCGCAGCGACGACCGCCACCCCGCCCAGCGGCATGTAGCCGCCGGGGATCGGGAACTCCGGCAGGCGCACGACGCGATCGACGCCCGCGACCTTGCGCACCGCGGCGTCGTCCAGTGTCGAGATCGTCGCGCCCCAGACCGGCGGTCGGACGATGACGGCAGTCTTCATCCCGGGGAGGATCACATCGGCACCGAAGCGCGCCGTGCCGGTGGTCACCGGCACGAGGTCGATCGACGTCATCTTCTTGCCCTGCCAGCGGCGCTCGGCAGGGCTCTTCACCCGCAGGCGCTCCTTCGCCGGCATGGGCAGGGTGCGCGCCGCCGGCACCAGCGCCGCGAAGGAGAGCGTGCGGCCGCTGGCCGCATGCACGACCGTGTGCTGCTGTGCCTTCACCTCGCTCGCGGCGACGCCCCACTCCTTCGCCGCGGCGTCCTCGAGCAGGGCGCGCACGGTCGCGCCGGCCTCGCGGTAGCGCGGCAGGAAGTCGCGGATGCTGGTCGAGCCGTCGGTGTTCTGCGAGCCGTACTTCTTGTCGTCACCGTCGGCCTGCACGACCCGGCACTTTGCCCAGTCGGCCTCCATCTCGTCGGCGATGATCATCGGCATGGTGGTGCGGATGCCCTGCCCCATCTCGGAGCGGTGGCAGACGATCGCCACAGTGCCATCCGGGTGCAGCGTCACGTAGGCGACGGCCTCCCACGGCGCAGTGGCAGCGGTCTCGGCGGCGTCGAGGCGGCGGATGCCGCCGGGACCGATGGCGATCACCAGCCCGCCGACACCCGCGAGCTGCAGAAAACTGCGGCGATCGAGGTCGTTCATGAGCGCTTCTCCGGCGCGGTGTCGGTGCCCGCTTGGGCGGCCGCATGAATCGCCGCGCGGATTCGGGGATAGGTACCGCAGCGGCAGATGTGGCCAGACATCGCTTCGTCGATGTCGGCGTCGGTCGGTTTGGGCTTGGCCGCGAGGAGCGCCGCCGCCCCCATGATCTGTCCCGGCTGGCAATAGCCGCACTGGGGAACGTCGATCTCGCGCCAGGCGATCTGCGCCGGATGCTCGCCGGTCGGATGCAACCCCTCGATGGTCGTGACGGCGCGCCCGTCGAGCGACGACATGCGGCGCTGGCAGGAGCGCACCGGCTGCCCGTCGACGTGCACCGTGCAGGCGCCGCAGGTCGCGACGCCGCAGCTGTACTTGGTGCCGGTGAGGGCGAGCTCGTCGCGCAGGAACCAGAGCAGCGGCATCGCGGGATCGCCGTCGAACGTCCGGCGGGTGCCATTCACGGTGAGCGAGATCATGGGGCGCTCCTCGGCAGGGATCGAACTGGGAGTTCTCGGTTACCGCGCGACGATAGCGCTTTCCACATCAGCTTGTATGCCCCGGCGGCGGCCGGAAAATCACATGGAAAAGCGGCTGGCACCTCGACTGGGAAGTCGGCTGGCACCTTTTTGGGGCTGGGGCTGGCACCTTCGGCAGGAAGCACCTCGACTGCAGGAAGTCGGCTGGCACCTTTTTGGGGCAGCAGAAGTCGGCTGGCACCTTCCACCTGGAGCACCTCGACTGCAGGAAGTCGGCTGGCACCTTCCACCTCAGGAAGTCCCTTCCACCTGCACCGCACCTTCCACCTCAGCACCTTCCAGGAAGTCGGCTGGCACCTTCCACCTTGCAGCACCTTCCGCCTTGCAGCACCTTCCACCTTGCAGCACCTTCCACCTTGCACCTTCCACCTTCTGCGGCGGCGGGCATGCCGCTGGCATCACTCCTTCTCGTCCCAGTGCTGCACAGGCGCCGGGGCGCAGCGGGACTATGCTCGCGGCTGGCGGTAGGCGATCGGAGGCGAGTCATGCGGAAAACTGGAGCGGGGCGAGGCGCCGGCGCGGCGGAGAGCGGCTCTGTGGGGCGGATCCGTGAGGAGATCCGCGCGGACGGCAGGCGCAGCTGGGGCTTCGGCGTTGTCGGCGTCCTCGGCATCCTCGGCGGGGTTCTCGGATACACCGCAGCACCCGACGCAGCGCACGCGCAGGGGGCGCCACTGCCGCTCACCGGTGAGCTGCCGGTGCCCGAGTCGACGGCCGGTTCGCAGGACCTGCCGGAGGTCGGCATGCGCGATGCCGGCGACTATGTCGTCGTCTGGCAGAGCGACGTCGCCGGCGGCGGGCGCGACATCTTCCACCGGCGCTTTGCGGCCGATGGCT
>JAGOCP010000013.1 GCA_017998715.1 Thermoanaerobaculia bacterium
TCGCGGAGTACCGCGCAGGGATGGACGCGCTGGCCTTCCAGGATGCCTTGCGGGCGCTCTGGCGCCTGCTCGCCGAGACCAACCAGGACCTCGTCGTCCGCGAGCCGTGGAAAATGATCAAGGCCGAAGGCCCGACCGACGCGCTCGCCAGAATCCTCTGGAACGGTCTCGAGGCGGTACGCATCGTCGCCTCCGGCCTGCTGCCGTTCATGCCGACAGTGGCGCGCCAGGTCCTGGCAGCCGTCGGCACCACGGCAGTGCCGGAGAACCTCGAGGCGATGGCCTGGGGCGGGACGCCCACGGCCGCGCCGTTACCCGAGCTGGCGCCGATTTTCCCGCGCATCGACAAGGAGAAGTTCATGTCCGACTTGAAATCGTCTGCCCCGGAGGCGACGCCTCCGGTGGCGGCTGCAGCGCCTGCCGCCTCCTCGGCTCCCACCGCGCCTATCGCGCCCGCGGCCCCGGCTGCACCAGCCGCGGCGGCGGTGACGCCTTCCGAAGTCACGATCGACCACTTCTTCGCCACCGAGCTCAAGGTCGGTACGGTGAAGTTCGCCGAGCGCGTGCCGAAGTCCGACAAGCTCATTCGCCTCCTTGTCGATCTCGGAGAAGAGACCGCACGCCAGCTCGTCGCCGGTATCGGCAAGGCCTACACGCCGGAGGAGCTGGTCGGCAACCAGGTCATCGTGGTGGCGAACCTGAAGCCTGCCAAGCTCATGGGCGTCGAGTCGCGCGGCATGATCCTGGCCGCGACCGACGCCGACGGCAAGCCGATTCTCGTCCGTCCGCACGCCCCCGGGGCGCCGAACGGAACCCGGGTGAAGTGAGCACGGCTCCTTTTCTCGTCGACTCGCACTGCCACCTGCAGTACCTCGAGCCGGATGCCCGGGCGGCGGCGATCGCCCGCGCGCGGGAGCGCGGCGTCCAGGGTTTCCTGGTGCCGGCGACGCAGCTCGAGCAGGCGGAGGATCTGCTGGCGCTCTGCCACGCGGAGGCGAACATCTGGTGCGCGCTCGGCGTGCACCCGCACGAGGCGGCGAGCTGGCAGCCCGGCGATACGGCGCGGCTGCGCGCCCTGCTGGCAGATCCCAAAGTGGTCGCGGTAGGGGAGTGCGGGCTCGACTTCTTCTACGATCACGCTCCGCGCGAAGTGCAGGAAGAGGTCCTGCGAGCGCAGTGGCGCCTGGCGGTCGAGCTCGACCTGCCGGCGATCGTGCACAATCGGGACTCGAACGAACGGATGCTGGCGATTCTCGCCGAGCCCGAGTTCGCGACCCTGAAGGCCGACTTCCACTCTTTCGCCGGCGGCCGCGAAATGGGTGAGATCCTGGTGGCGCACGGCTGCATGCTCGGATTGTCGGGGATGGTCACCTTCCCCAAGGCCGACAACGTCCGTGAAGTGATTGCCGGCACACCGCGCGACCGCTTGCTGGTCGAGACCGATACGCCCTACCTCGCTCCGGTGCCCTACCGCGGCAAGCCCAACGAGCCGGCTTTCACCGTCGAGATCGCCACCCGCCTCGGCCTCGAGCTCGGCCTCGACCTCGCCGCGGTCGCCGCTCTGACCACGGACAACTTCCTTCGCTTCTTTCCGAAGGCTCGAGCAACCGTCCAGCCCTAACTCCCGGGCGTTCGCCCAGGGCGCTCTGGCGCTCGGGATCGGAAGTGGGCGACCACGCCTCAAATAGGAGCCCGCTTCCGATCCCGAGTGCCGGAGCGACCCCACCCTCGACGCCCCCAATGGACGGTCGGAGCACTTGTTGTCTAGACGGGATTAGGAACGTCGATGAACTCATGCGCGAGGCCGAAGCGGGCGGCGAGGTGCTCGCCCACGGCCTGGATGCCGAGCCGCTCGCTGGCGTAATGCCCGACGGCGAGGAAGTGGATGCGGTTCTCGCGCGCCACGTTCATCACCCATTCGGTCGGCTCGCCGGTGATGTAGGCGTCGAGGCCGGCGGCGATCGCCTGGTGGAGCTCGCCGGCGGCGCCGCCGCTCACCATGCCGACGGTAGAGATCTCCTCCGGGCCGGAGAGAAAGGCGAGCGGCTCCTGGCCGAAGACCTTGCGGCAGCGCTCGACCAGCTCCTCGTGGGAGATCGGTTCGGGATAGCGCCCGCGAAAACCGATCGGCAGGCCGTGGTAGTCGGCGAACGGCTCGACCGAATAGAGACCGAGGCGCTTCACCGCCAGGATGTTGTTGCCGAGCTCCGGATGGCGGTCGAGCGGCAAGTGGTAAGCGAGCAGATGCATGCCGGCTTCGATCAGCGTCGCGACCCGGGCGTAGGTGTGACCGGTGAGCGGTCGCGGCGTGCCGTCCCAGAAGATCCCGTGATGCACCAGAACGGCGTCGGCGCCGGTGTCACGGGCGCGCTCGAAGAGCTCGACGCAAGAGGAGACGCCGGTAGCGACCTTGCGGATCGGCCGCCGCCCCTGGACCTGGAGCCCGTTCGGGCCGTAGTCCTTGCCGGAGCTGGCCTCCAGCAGCCGGTCCAGATGTTCGGTCAATTCGGCGATCGACAGCTCTCCGTGCGACATGACGGCCTCGATTCCTGGAGAAAGAAAACGGGCCGGATCGTCTCCGACCCGGCCCGATTCTAAGACCACTTCTGACTTCGCGTCAGCGACGCGGACCGCGCGAATCGCGGCCGCCGCCACTGCGGCCACCGCGCTCCGGACGGCCACCCCGGCCGCCGCGATCGCCACGATCTCCGCCCCGGCCCGCGGACGGGCCTTCGGCACGAGGCGGACGCTCGTCCTCGCTCATGCCCATGCCGGCGTAGGCCGCCGGATCGTAGTCTGGAGCCTCGACGATGACGGCCTTGCGCGACAGGCGAACGCGGCCGGTGTCGTCGATGTCGATGACCTTGACCGTGAGCTCGTCGCCCTCCTTGACCACATCGGACGTCTCGCGCACCCGGTAGGGGGCGAGCTCGCTGATGTGCACCAGGCCGTCCGTGCCGGGCATGATCTCGACGAAGCAGCCGTAGGCCTCGACGCGGCGCACGGTGCCGGTGTAGAGCTTGCCGATCTCCGGCACCTGGGTCAGACGCTCGACCATCTGGATCGCGCGCTTGGCCGCTTCGGCATTGGGAGAAGCGATGATCACGCGGCCGTCGTTCTCGACTTCGACCTGGCAACCGGTCTCTTCGACGATCGAGCGGATCGTCTTGCCACCGGGTCCGATGATGTCGCGGATCTTCTCCTTGTTGATCTGAATCGTGTACAGCCGCGGCGCGAAGTCGGAGAGATCGACGCGCGGGGTGCCGATGATCGCCTCCATCTTGCCGAGGATGTGCAGCCGACCGAGACGGGCCTGCTCGAGGGCGGTCTCCATGACCGACTTCGAGACGCCGCCGACCTTGATGTCCATCTGCAGGGCGGTGATGCCCTTGCGGGTACCGGCGACCTTGAAGTCCATGTCGCCGTAGTGGTCTTCCTGGCCGGCGATGTCGGTCAGGACGGCGAAGTTGTCACCGCGCTGGACGAGGCCCATCGCTACGCCGGCGACCGGCGCGAGGAGCGGAACGCCGGCGTCGAACAGGGCCAGCGAGCCGCCGCAGACCGTCGCCATCGACGACGAGCCGTTCGACTCGAGGATGTCGGAGACGACGCGAATGGTGTACGGGAAGTCCTCTTCGTGCGGCAGAACCGGAAGCAGAGCGCGGCGGGCGAGAACGCCGTGGCCGATCTCGCGCCGGCTGGCGCCGCGCATGAACTTCACCTCGCCGACCGAGAAGGGCGGGAAGTTGTAGTGCAGGAGGAACTTCTGCTTGCTCTCGCCGTCGTACTCCTCGATGATCTGGGCGTCGCGCTGAGTGCCGAGCGTGACCGTCGCGAGCGCCTGCGTCTCGCCGCGGGTGAAGAGCGCCGAGCCGTGAGTGCGCGGCAGAACGCCGACTTCGATGTCGATGGCGCGGATCTCGTCGAGCTTGCGCGAGTCGAAGCGAATGCGGTCGTTCAACACCGAGTCATAGAGCGTCTCTTCTTCGAGGGTCTCGATGACCTTCTTCGCCTGCGAGCGCTTCGTCGGGTTGTCTTCGGGGATCGAGCCCAGGAACTCCTTGACCACGGCCGAGAGGGCATCCTTGCGTTCGAACTTGCCCGAGGTGTGCAGAGCGGACTTGAGCTGCGAGCCGATGGCGCCGCGGACTTCGTGGTAGAGCTCCTGCGGGTACGCTTCGGGAGCGGTCCACGCCGGCTTCGACAGGCCGCGCTCGCGGAACATGGCGATCTGCGCCTGAATGATCTTCTGCAGCTCGGCATGGCCGGCCCAGATGCAGTCGAGGAGGGTCTGCTCGGAGAGCTGGTTGGCTCCCGCTTCGACCATCATCACCGCCTCTTCGGTGCCGACGACGACGAGGTCGAGATCGGCGACGTCACGCTGGCTGTTGGTCGGGTTGAAGACCACCTGGCCGTCGATCAGGCCGACGCGCACGGCGGCGATGGGGTGGTAGAACGGGATCTCGGAGAGAACGAGCGCCGTCGAGGCGCCGTTGATCGCCAGGATGTCGGGGTCGTGCTCGCCGTCGGCCGAGAGCACGAAGGAGATGATCTGGGTCTCGCTGGTGTAGCCGGGCGGAAAGAGCGGCCGCAGCGGGCGGTCGATCAGCCGCGCGGTGATGGTCTCCTTCTCGGTGGCCCGGCCTTCGCGCTTGAAGAAGCCGCCGGGGATCCGTCCGGCCGCGTAGGCGTACTCGCGGTAGTCGACGGTCAGCGGCAGGAAGTCGCGCGGCATGGTGCTCGCCTGCATGCAGGCGGTGGTGAGGACGACGGTATCGCCGAGGCGGACGACGCACGCGCCGTGGGCCTGTTTGGCGATGTGGCCGGTCTCGAGAGAAAGACTCTCCGAGCCGACCTGGACGGTTCTCTGCGTTTTCATTGATTTTCCTTGATCTGCGTGGAACGGCAAGAACCGCGGCTAGGGAACGGCGACCCGGCCATCGGATTCCCGAAAGGGAGACCGTGGTCCGGGTGCGTTCCCGCCGGGGTTCGAAGGAGGTTTACTTGCGGATTCCCAGGCGCTCGATGACCTGGCGATAGCGCTCGGCGTCGCGGCGCTTCATGTAGTCGAGCAGGCGACGGCGCTGTCCGACGAGCTTCAGCAGACCGCGACGGCTGTGGTGATCCTTGGTGTGGGTCTTGAAGTGACCGGTGAGCTCGTTGATCCGCTGCGTGAGCAGCGCGATCTGCACGTCGGTCGAGCCGGTGTCGGTGTCGTGGATCCGGAAATCCTGAATGATCGCTGCCTTGTCCTGATGCAAGTCTCTTCTCCTTCTTGGGGTGGCGATCGCTCGGGATCGCCCAGGTTTGGGGTCGCTCTCGCTATATCCTTGAAAAGCCTACCATATCGGGACCGTTCTTGAACACGATCCGGGGCTGGAGGACGGCGGTCCCGGAGCTGCCGAGGGACTCGACCACCGAGCCGACGGCGACGAGGTCGCCCACCCTGTCGACCATGCGCACCCAGTCGCCGACCGCACCGCCGAGAGCGCTGGAGAGGATCGTCTGGCCGTTCACCGCCCGACGCTCCTGCAGCGCGTCGAGGGTCGCGGTCGCGAACGGCAGCGGGATGAGCGCGAGCGGCATCCAGGCCTCGTCGAGCGCGATACCGCCGGCATGCCGCCGGTTCGCTTCCGCCAGGGTGACGGCCTGGGCGACGTCGAACCAGAGTCCGGGCTTGCCGATCCGCGTGCGCCGCAGGGCCGACAGATGGGCACCCGTACCGACCTTGGCACCGACCTCGTGCGCCAGGCTCCGGGCGTACGTGCCGGAGCTGCAGGTGAGGCGGAAGTCGATCCGGTCGTTGGCGAGATCGGTGAGGCGGGCGAACTCGTCGACCGTCACCACTTTGTTGGCGACCGGAATCTCCTCGCCGCGGCGGGCCATCTCATAGAGCTTGACGCCCTGAATCTTGTGCGCGCTGTAGGCCGGCAGGCGCTGCTCGAAGGTGCCGGTAAGGCTGGCCATCGCCGCGTCGATGGCGGCCTCCGTCAGATCGCCGGTCGGCCGCTCCGCCACCGGGCGGCCGGAGGCGTCGTAGGTGTCGGTCTCGAGGCCGAAGGTGATTGTCCCTTCGTAGACCTTGCGCGCCTGGATGAGAAAGCGGGTGAGCCGGGTCGCCTGCCCCAGCGTCACGAGCAGCAGGCCGGTGGCGTCGGGATCGAGCGTGCCGCAATGTCCGACCCGCTTCTGCTTGAAGATCCGGCGCACCATCTGGACGACGTCGTGCGAGGTGCAGCCGCCCTCCTTGTCGATCAGGAGCAATCCGTCAAGCGTCATGGCGGGCCTCCAGGGCCGAGAGGAGCTCGGCGACGAGCTCGTGCTTGTGCGACTCGAGCTCGCCCGCGACCTTGCAGCCGGCGGCGTTCTTGTGACCGCCGCCGCCGCGGCGCTGGGCGACGGCCTGCACGTCCACTGGTCCGCGGCTGCGCAGCGAGACCTTCCACTGCCCGGGGCCGGTTTCGCGCAGCAGCGCTACAGTCTCGACGCCGGCGATCGTGCGGGGGGTGTCGACCAGCCCTTCGGAGTCGCCGGCCACGGCGCCGGCACGGGCGAACATCGCCTGGGTCAGGTGGACGGTGGCGACGCGCCCGCCGCCGTAGAGCTCGAGCGTGCCGAGCATCTCGCCGAGCAGCCGTACGGCACCCTCGGGCTGACTCTCGTTCAGCCATTGCGAGACCCGCTCGGGTCGGGCGCCTTCGCGCACCAGTGTCGCGGCGGCTTCGAAGGCGTCCGGAGTGGCGTTGGAGAACCGAAAGCCGCCGGTGTCGCTCACCAGAGCGAGGAGCAGGCAGTCGGCGGTCTCCGGGTCGACGACCAGGCCGAGCTCGCGGCCGAGAGCGGCTACCATCACGCCGACCGCGGGGGCGGAGGTGTCGATCCAGTTCGCCACGCCGTAGGCGGGGTTGCCGAGATGGTGGTCGATGTTCGCCAGCGGCAGCTGCACGAGTGCCTCGGCGAGCCCGGTCCGGTCGAGAGTCGGGCATTCCAGGATCACGGCGCAATCGAAGGCGGTGGGGAAGTCCGCAGGCGGCTCCGCGCCGGAGTGAATCGACTCACTGTCGGGGAGCGCGCGATACGTCGCCGGCGTGGGGTGGAAGTTCCAGATCTGCGCCTCCTTGCCGGCCTGGCGGAGGAGGCGTGCGAGCCCGATCTCCGAGCCAATGGCGTCGCCGTCGGGATTGGCGTGGCTGCTGATCAGGAATCGCCGGGAGCGGCCGACGAGGGCGGTCAGGTTCTCAGGAATCACTCGGTTCCTTGTGCAGCTTGTCGAGAAGCTCGGTCATGTCCTGCAGGTATTCGGCGCCGCGATCGAGCTCGAAGGCGAGCTCCGGCGTGACGCGAAGCTTCAGTCGGCGGCCGATCTGGCTGCGCAGGAATCCCTTGGCGTGCTCGATCCCCGCCATCGTCTGCTGGCGTGTCTCTTCGTCCCCGAGGACCGAGATCCAGATGCGGGCGTGGCCCAGGTCTCTGGCGACCTGCACGCGCGAGATGGTCGCCAGCGCGACGCGCGGGTCACGCACTTCGCGCATCAGCAGGACCGAGAGCTCCTTGCGGAGCGAGTCGGCGACGCGATCGGTTCGTTGGCTCATTCACCCTCCTCCAGAATCTGCGGCTCCCAGCCCAGAACGACCGCCTCGCTCTCTTCGTCGGCGAGCCGGAGCACTTCGTCGAGGATCTGCTGCGCCTGCGCCGCGCTCGCCGCGACCGCTGCGACGCCAACTTCCGCCCGCTGCAGCCGGTCCTGCATTCCGGTCTCGGCAGCCGAGATCCGGTACCGGGAGTGCAGACGATCGATCAGGCTCCGCACCACCCGGCGCTTCGCCTTGAGGTCGTGGACGTGAGGCAGCTCGAGGTCGAGTATTCCTAGGCCGACGTACATCGGATGTGAGTCTGCGAGTGGAGTCCGCGATGGCAGTTCGAAGGCTGCGCGACGGCCCTGGAGCCTGCGCGCAGTCTTCCTGGTCCCGGCTTAGTTGAGCGTCGGCGCGATCTCTTCCTTGGCGAAGGCCTCGATGATGTCGCCCGGCTTCATGTCCTGGAAACGGTCGAGACCGATGCCGCAGTCGAAGCCGGCGCGGACTTCCGAAGCGTCGTCCTTGAAGCGCTTGAGCGAGACGATCTTTCCTTCGACGACCACGCGTCCGTCGCGAATCACCCGCACGGGGGCGCTGCGCGGGATCACTCCGTCGAGGACGTGGCAGCCGGCGATCGTCCCCACCTTCGGCACGCGATAGATCTCGCGAACCTCGGCGCGGCCCTTCGAAACTTCCTTGAAGGTCGGCTCGAGGAGCCCGACCATGGCGTTTCGGAGGTCGTCGAGCAGCTCGTAGATCACCGTGTAGAGGCGGATCTCGACCTGTTCCTTCTCGGCCAGCTCGACGGCGTTCCTCTCGGGGCGGATGTTGAACCCGACGATGATGGCCTTCGACGCCGAGGCGAGGAGCACGTCGTTGGTGGTGATCGCGCCGACGCCGCTGTGCAGCACCGTGGTCTTGACCTTCGCCGTGCCGATCTTCTCGATCGCGTCGCGCAGCACCTCGAGCGAACCCTGCACGTCGGCCTTGAGGACGACGGCGAGATCCTTGACCTCGCCCTTCTCGATCTGGCTGAAGAGCTGCTGCAGCGAGAGCCGGGCGCCGGTCGGGACGAGGTCCTTCTTGCGCGACTCCTGCTGGCGGAACTCGACGATGCTGCGCGCCTTCTGCTCGTCCGGGACGACCTGGAAGGTGTCGCCGGCCTCGGGGACGTCGGTGAAGCCGGTGACCTCGGCAGCGGTCGCCGGACCGGACTCGTTCGCTCGTTTGCCGCGGTCGTCGCTCATCGAGCGCACACGACCCCAGGTGGAGCCGGAGACGAAGACGTCCCCGACCTTGAGCGTTCCGTTCTGCACCAGCACGGTCGCGATGATGCCGCGGCCGGTTTCCTTGCGCGCCTCGAGCACGATGCCCTGGCCGGCGCGCTCCGGATTGGCCTTGAGATCCTGGATGTCGGCGGTGAGCAGGATCATCTCGAGCAGCTCGTTGATGCCGGTGCCCTTGATCGCCGAAACCGGGACGACGACGGTATTTCCCCCCCAGTCTTCGGGAGCGAGGCCGCGATCGGCGAGCTGCTGCTTGACGCGGTCGGGGTTGGCGTTCGCCTTGTCGATCTTGTTGAGGGCGACGACGATCGGCACGCCGGCGGCGCGCGCGTGGTCGATCGCTTCGGCGGTCTGCGGCATGACGCCGTCGTCGGCGGCGACCACCAGGACGACGATGTCGGTGACCCGCGCGCCGCGGGCGCGCATCATCGTGAACGCTTCGTGACCGGGCGTGTCGAGGAAGACGATCTGGCGGTTGTTCACGTCGACGTGGTAGGCGCCGATGTGCTGCGTGATGCCGCCGAACTCGCCCTCGGTGATCTTGGAGGAGCGGATCTTGTCGAGCAGCGACGTCTTGCCGTGGTCGACGTGACCCATGATGGTGACGACCGGTGCGCGCGAGCTCGAATTCTCGGCCGGGCCCGACTCGGACTCAGGCTTCGTTCCCGACTGGACTTCCTGTTCGAAGGTCATGACCTTGGCCTCGAGTCCGAACTCCTTGACCAGCTTGATGCCGAACTCGGGCTCGATGATGAAGTTGATATTGGCCATGATGCCGCGCTGCACCAGCAGGGCGATCAGGTCTTTCGCCTTGACCTGCAGGCGGTCGGCGAAGTCGCGCAGCGTCATGCCTTCGGAGATGACCATCGGGCCGTCCTCGAGCGTGCGGCCGCTGCGGATCGTGTTGACTTCCGGATCCTGGTCCCCACGGGTCTCTTTCCGCCGCCGGCTGCGCGCCGCCTGCGAACCGGACGGAACGACCGACTGGTCGACGACGTCCTCGATTTCGACCAGCGAGCCGCGCAAGCTGCGGATGTCCGCGGTCTGGATCTCGATCGTCGTCTTGCGACCCTTCTTCGACTTCTTCTTGTCGCTGTCCGGGCCGCGCTGGTCGCCGCGCTTGGAGCTGCCGGGAGACGACGGCGGCGGCATCGAAGACGGCGGCCGGGGGCCACCGGGACGACTCGGGCCACCCATCGGCGGACGGCCTGCGCCGCCGGCGTACGGGGGCCGGGATCCAGGAGGGCCGCTCGGACGGGAGCCGGGAGGACCGCCTGGGCGCGACCCCGGGGGGCCGGATGGACGGCTTCCGGGAGGACCTCCCGGACGAGTGCCGGGGCCGGAGGGGCGATAGCCGGGGCGGGCGGGAGGCGGCGTCGGACGGTAGGGCTCTGTCGCCCGATGTACCAGAACCGCGCCGCGGACAGGTCGCGCCGGAGGAACGGGAGGGGCGCCGGGGACGGCCGCCGGCGGCGGCGGAGTCGGGCTGGCGGAGGCCAGGGTCGGTGCGGTCGAGGGCGCGCCGGCCGAAATCGCGGGGCTCGCGCTCGCAGGCCGGACTTCGGTCGCGGCAGGGCCGCTTGCCGGCACCGGAGTCACGACCGCAGCGGCAGCGGCGGGAGCGAGCGACGCAGCCGTGACTGCCGACGGCGAGGCGGTATCAGCGGGCGACTCTCCGGTCGCGGCCGGTGCCGTGCTCTCGGCCGCGGCGAACGCCGCCAGCATCGGGTCGGTTCCGCCGGCGCCGGGAGCGAGCTTGTCTGCCGATGTTGCCGGCAGCGTCTTGATCTTCGGCTCGACCTTCTGGATCAACGTGCGTGGCCGGGTCGGACGCAGCGGGGGAAGCGCCGTGGTCCGGCGAGCCGCGGGCGTCGGAGGAGCAGCAACTCCGGTGCGCCGTGCAGCCGGTGGCGCGCCCTCCGGAGCCGAGTCGTCCATGATGACCTCGCGCGGCGATGCCAGCTTCTTGCCGGCAAGGATCGCTTGCAGGATCTCGCTCTCTACTGCAGCTTCCTCACCCTCGACCCGAACTCCGATGGAGCGCAGCTTGAACACCAGGTCCTGGTGTGAAACGCCCATCATCGTCGCGAGGTCGGTGACCCGAATCTTTCCCATATGTTCCGTCGTTCTCCTGGCTGATCCTGCTTGACCGGGGGCGTCGCGAGCGTGCTACTCGCGTTCGCCTTCCGGGGCCTGCTCGGTCTCTTCCTGGGCTGCGTCTTCGGCGACCTTGGCGCGGTCCTCGGACTCCTTGAAGGCCCGGGACAGCGCCGCCATGAAGTCCTGGTCGTTCATCGACGACGAGGGTTCCACCGTCATCGGACGACCGCCACCGAGCAGCGATTCGGAGGGCTCCGTGGCGCGGGCCTTTTCGGCCTGCTCCTGGGCCCAGGTCAGGATGGAAACCGCAGTCTTCGGTCCGATGCCCTCGACCGCCTGCAGCGCCTCGGGAGTGGCGTCCACCAAAGCCTGAATGGTGGAGAAGCCGGCCTCCTCGAGCAGCCCCGCCGTGCGCGGCCCGATTCCCGGCACCGTGGTCAGATCCAGCGCTGCGCCGAGATCGGGGGCTGCCGGCGCATCGCCGAAAGCGCTCTGCAGCATGCGGGCAAGGGCTCCGGCGACTTCGTCCTTGACGTCGGATTCGCTCTTGATGTCGATACGGCAGCCGATCAACTCGGCGGCGAGGCGCACGTTCTGGCCGCGCTTGCCGATGGCGAGCGAGAGCTGCTCGTCCTCGACGATGACGTCGAGGTGCGGCTGCGCGCCGACGTGATGCACCGAGACGCGGGTGATCTTGGCAGGCGCCAGGGCGCTCTGCGCGAAAGTGACGAGGTCGTCGCTGTACTCGATGATGTCGATCTTCTCGCCGCGCAACTCGCGGATGATCGATTGCACGCGGGAGCCCTTCATGCCGACGCAGGCGCCGACCGGATCGACATCGCGCTCGCGGCTGTAGACCGCGACCTTGGCGCGCTCGCCGGGCGCGCGCACCGCCGCCTTGATCATCACGGTGCCGTCGTAGATCTCCGGAACTTCCATCTCGAACAGCTTGACGAGAAGCCGCGGATCGGTTCGCGACAGGATGATCTGCGGACCCTTGGGCTGCTTGTGAACTTCGACGATGACGCCGCGGATGCGCTCGCCCTGGCTGTAACGCTCATGGCGCGCCTGCTCGGGGCGCGGAACGGCGGCCTCCGTGCGGCCGAGGTCGACGATGATGTCGCCGCGCTCGAAGCGCTTGACGGTGCCGTTGACGACCTCGCCGACGCGGTCGATGTACTCGTTGTAGACCTTCTCGCGCTCGGCCTCGCGCACCCGCTGGTAGAGCACCTGCTTGGCGGACTGTGCGGCGATGCGGCCCAGACCCTCGGTGGAGATGGGGGTGAGAATCTCGTCGCCCACCTGGGCGTCGGCCTTGTGCGGCTGCGCCTCTTCCACGGTCCACTCGGCGGCGGCGTCCTCGACGACCTCGACGACCTTCTTCACGGTCCAGGCGTCGAACTTGCCGGTCTCCGGGTTCCAGGTCGCGCGAACGGGCTCCTTGATCCGGTGCTGCTTCTTGGCTGCCGAGGCCATCGCATCCTCGAGCGCCTGAACCCAGCGCTCGTAGTCGATTTCCTTTTCGCGCGCGACCTGGCGCAGCACGTCTCCAAGATTGACTTCCGGGGCTGTCTGTGTCTGAGCCATACCGTCCTGTTCCTACTCGTCGATCACCAGCTTCGCGAGCTGGATGTCCTGCAATCTGAGCTGCAACACCGGCTTGCCGTCGATCTCACCAATCTCCACATCACCCGCCACTTCGTCGAAGGCCGAGAGGCGGCCCACCACCGTGGCGCGCTTGCCCGTCGCCGGGTCGACGTAACGTACACGTACCCGGCTCCCCACGAAACGCGCGAAATCGCGCGGCCCGTAGAGCTGCCGGTCCAGCCCGGGCGAGCTCACCTCGAGCGTGTACCTGCCCGGTCCGAAATTGCGCACGTCGAGAAAAGCCGACGCCAGTTTCGAGACCGTCTCGCAATCCTCGAGACGAACCCCTCCCTCGCGATCGAGAATGAGGCGCAAAGTGCCGGCCTGGAACTCGACCTGCAGAAGCTCGCAGCCCTGGGCTGCAGCGATCTCGGCCAGTTCCGCGCCGAGTTCGGGGTCGATCCCTTTTCCGGCCATCCCGTCCAGTGCCTGCCGTACAACAAAAAAGGTGGGCTGCTCGGCCCACCTCACAACCGTTAGGCAAGCTGTCAGGCGCCATGATAGCGCGGCCTTCCCGGGATGGCAAGTTACGTAGGCACCGGGGTTTGGGACTCCGCGTCAGAGTGACGTCGACGCGCCACCCCGGCCGCGGATTTCGGGCACAGCGATTGCTTAAGGGGAAGAAGGCAGGACAAACGGAACGCACTCATAGGAGAACCCTTCATGTCGTCTTCCTCGCATCCGAGCCGAAACGTCACGACCATTGGCCTGCTCACAGGCGCCGTGATCTTCGGAATGGTGCTCGCCGGCGGTCTCGACCTGAGCACGACCGGTACAGCCGCTCCGATCGCTGCCGCGGCCGCCGCCTCGCCGGCAGGCCCAGCGCCCGCTGGCGGCGGCACCTCCTACCTGCCGTCGTTCGCCGATCTGGCGGAGAAGGTCCTGCCGGCGGTGGTCTCGATCGAGGCCCAGACCATCGAGAAGGCCGACGCCCGCCGCATTCCGGGCCACGGCGGCTCGCAGGATCCTTTCCAGTTCTTCTTCGGTCCCCGCGGCGGCCAGCCGCAGGGAGACGAAAATCGCGAGTACCGCTCGGACTCGGGCGGCAGCGGCTTCGTCGTCAGCGCGGACGGCTACGTGGTCACCAACAACCACGTGATCGAGGGGGCGACCAAGCTCCGGGTGCGGCTGGAGGAGCGCTACTACGACGCCACGGTCAAGGGCACCGATCCTGCCACCGACCTGGCGCTGCTCAAGATCGAAGCCGGTCGCCCGCTGGCGTTCCTGCCGCTCGGCGACAGCGACCGCATGCGCCAGGGAGACTATGTGATGGCGATCGGCAACCCCCTGCTGCTCGATCACACCGTGACCGTCGGCGTGGTGAGCGCCAAAGGGCGGGCGATCGGGCTGACGCGCGACACCTCGTTCGAGAACTTCATCCAGACCGACGCAGCGATCAACCGCGGCAACTCCGGCGGGCCCCTGGTCAATCTGGCCGGTGAGGTGATCGGTATCGCGACCGCCATGAACGGTGGCGCGGAGAACATCGGATTCGCGGTTCCGGTGAGCACGCTCAAGGCCGTCTTGCCGCAGCTTCGGGAAAAGGGCAAAGTCAGCCGCGGCTACCTCGGAGTGAACATCACCAACATCGACTTCGACAGCGCGCAGGCCTTCGGTCTTCAGGCAGCCGGCGGTGCGTTGGTCACCCAGGTCGTCGACGGTTCCCCGGCCTCCAAGGCCGGCCTCGAGCATGGCGACGTCATCCTCTCGGTCGACGGCCGCAAGATCAAGGAAACCCGCGACCTGATCGACTACGTCTCGGCCCAGGGACCGGGCAAGAAGGTCGAGCTCGACGTGCTGCGCGACGGCAAGTCGATCCGCAAGACGGTCGAGCTCACCGAGCGCCAGGGAGACGAAGTCGCCGAAACCGACAACAAGAAGGACGAGGGCTCGCGTGGCTTCGGCTGGCTCGGCCTCGAGTATCAGGACCTGACCCCCGCCCTGCGCCAGAGCCTGGGGCTCACCGGTGCGGTGGAAGGCGTTCTGGTGCGCGACGTCGCAGCCTCGAGCCCGCTCTACGACGAGGGGGTGGCGGAGGGCGACCTGATCCTCGAGGTCAACGGCCAGCCGACTCCCAACGTGAAGGAGTTCGAGAGCTTCGTCGGCGCGGTGCCCTCGGGCTCGTTCCTGCGACTCTACCTGCGACGGGTCAACCCGCAGGCTCAAGGGAGCCGGCAGCTGAACTACTTCGCGATCGTTCGCGTACCTTGAATCCAGACCGGCCCCGCGGGCCGGCGGACCACCAGCAGGACTCTGCATCTCCCCGACGGGCCGGCTCGACCACGAGCCGGCCCCTTTTTTCGTTTGTTACACTGAAATCATGTGTGCAGCTTCCAAGGCGTCGATTCTCGTGGTGGACGACGAGGCAGCCATTCGCGAGAGCCTGCGGATGGTGCTCGAGTTCGAGGGCTACCGGGTGGAAGAGGCCCGAAACGGTCTGGAATGCCTGCAGAAGGTTCGCGAGCGCCCGCCGCACGCCATTCTCCTCGACTTGCGGATGCCCGAGATGGACGGCTCCGAGACCTTGCGCGCCCTGCGCGAGCGCGGCTACGAGATGCCGGTTCTGGTGGTCTCCGGCCACGCCGACGTCGCTACCGCGGTCGAGATGACGCGGCGCGGTGCCTTCGACTTCTTCGAGAAGCCGTTTCAGAGCGACCGGCTCCTGATCTCCGTGCGCAACGCCGTCGAAGCGCGGCGTCTGGCGGAGGACAAGGACGGCGGGCCGAGCGGCGGTGAGAGCTCGATCCTGATCGGTGCTTCGCCGAGCATGAAGCGCCTGCGGGAAACCATCGAGCTGGCGGCGCCGACCGCGGCGACGGTCCTCGTCACCGGCGAGAGCGGCACTGGCAAGGAGCTCGTTGCACGATCGATCCACGACTCCAGTCCCCGGCGCGGGCAACCGTTCGTCCAGGTCAACTGCGCGGCGATCCCGGAAGAGCTGATCGAGTCCGAGCTCTTCGGGCACGAGAAGGGGAGCTTCACCGGCGCGGTGCGTCGCCAGACCGGCAAATTCGTTGCCGCGGACGGCGGCACGATCTTTCTCGACGAGGTCGGCGACATGTCGGCGCGCACCCAGGCAAAGGTGCTGCGGGTGCTCGAAAGCGGCGACGTCGAGCCGATCGGTGCCGACAAGGTCGTGCGGGTGAGCGTGCGCGTCGTCGCGGCGACGAATCGCAAACTGGAGGAGGAGATCGAGGCCGGGCGGTTCCGCGAGGACCTCTTCTACCGGCTGAATGTCGTGCCCATTCGCACTCCGGCACTGCGCGAACGCCTGGAAGACGTTCCGCTGCTGGTCGAGCATTTCGCTCGTCGCTTCTGCGAGGCCAACAACTACCGCCGGAAACGCTTCGCGCCGGAGGCCATGGAGCTGCTCCAGATGTTGCCCTTCAAGGGCAACGTGCGCGAGCTGCGCAACCTGGTGGAGCGGCTGTTGATCCTGACGCCGGGGGACACCATCGGTCGCGACGCCGTGGGAGCGGCCGCCGGCAGCGCCCGCGTCGAGCTCGGGCAGTCCTTCCAGGGCCTCAAGACGCTGCGCGAGTTCCGTGACCAGGCGGAGAAGCTCTTTCTGGTGCAGAAGCTCGGCGATCACCAATGGAACGTGACCCAGACAGCCCTGGCCATCGATACCCCCCGCAGCAACCTCTACAAGAAGATGGAGCAGTATGAGATCCGAAGACGTGAAGCCCCGGCCCCCGCAGGCGATGACGACTAGCGCCCTGCTCGAAACCCTCGAGGGCTGCGGCGCGCTGCGCCGCGGCCACTTCCTGCTCTCCTCGGGGCTGCATTCCCCGGCCTACGTTCAGTGTGCCCTGCTGCTCGAGAGTCCGGCGCGAGCAGCGGATGCCGGTGAAGGGATCGCCGCCCTGCTGCGCGGTCTCGCTCCTGACTCCGTGCTGTCGCCGGCGCTCGGCGGGGTGATCGTCGGCCACGAGGTGGCTCGCGCCCTCGGGGTGCCGTTCCGGTTCGCCGAGCGGGCCGGCGACAAGCTCGCCCTGCGGCGGGGATTCGAGCTCACCCCCGGCGAGCGGGTGGTGATCATCGAAGACGTCGTCACCACCGGCAAGTCGACACTCGAAACCGCGGCGCTCGCCGAGAGCGCCGGCGCGGTGGTCGTCGGCATCGGCTCGATCATCGACCGCAGCGGCGGCCGGCACGGCTTCACGGTGCCCTTCGCCGCCCTCTTGCCGCTCGATCTGCCGACCTACGACGGCGCGGACTGTCCGCTCTGCCGCGCGGGCACGCAAGCGGTCAAACCAGGAAGTCGGCCGCAAAGCGGCCAGGCGGGTTGAGCCGGGTTCTGCCTCGGAAAGGGGCTAGCGCAGGGCCTTGCGGTAGAGGACGTCGACGCTGGCCTTGAGCGCTTCGAGGCGACCGCGGGCGGCGGCCTCCTTGCCGGTGATCCGTAGGGGCCAGACGTTGTCCGCCGAGTCGTAGACCTGGACCTCGTAGGTGCTCTTGCCGGAGTCCCAGCTGCCGGAGCCGGCGTGGCGGATTCCCCATCCCGACGGCAGGTAGCTGCTCAATTCGATGTCAGTGAACGTCAGTCGGTTCATTTCGGCCATGATCGACAATCTTGTCGCAGAAATGGCCGCCGGCCAAGCGCCACCGCCGGCTGCGGGACGTCACGCCCACTCGCCGGGCGCCGCGAGTGCTTTCCGGCGTCTTGCCTCACTGGTAGCATCGCCGCGAGGGTGATCATGGAAATCGAGCTCAACGAAGAACAGACGATGCTGCGTGACACGGTGCGCCGGTTCGCGGCCGAGGTGGTTGCCCCGCGGGCGCGGGAGATCGACGCCAGCGGCGAGTTTCCGATCGACTACTACCACCAGGCGGGGGAGCTCGGGCTCGCCGGCGTCTGCGTGCCGGAGGAGTTCGGCGGCGCCGGCATGGACATGGTCTCCTACTGCGTCGCTATCGAGGAGATCAGCCGGGTCTGCGCGTCGAGCGGCGTCATCCTCTCGGTGAACAATTCGCTGGTCTGCGATCCCCTGATGCGCTACGCCACGGACGAGCAGAAGCGCGAGTTCCTCGCGCCGCTTGCCGCCGGCAAGAAGCTGGGCTGTTTCGCGCTGACCGAGCCCGACGCCGGCAGCGACGCCGCCGCCCTCAAGACGACGGCGAAGCGCGACGGCGACGACTACATCCTCAACGGCAGCAAGGTCTTCATCACCAACGGCACCCACGCCGACACGGCGTTGGTCTTCGCCACGCTCGATCCGGCGCTGAAACATCGCGGCATCACGGCCTTCATCGTGGCAATGGACAGCCCCGGATTCAGCCGCGGTCACCACGAATACAAGCTCGGCGTGCAGGCCTCGGGGACGACTCAGCTCTACTTCGACAACCTTCGCGTGCCGGCGCGGCAGCGCCTGGGCGACGAGGGCAAGGGCTTCGGCGTCGCGATGTCGACGCTCGATGGCGGGCGAATCGGCATCGCCGCCCAGGCCGTCGGCATAGCCCAGGGCGCGTTCGAGGCGGCGCTCAAGTATGCCAAGGAGCGCGAGCAGTTCGGACATCCGATCGCCGACTTCCAGGCGATCCAGTTCTACCTTGCCGACATGGCCATGGAGCTCGACGCCGCTCGGCTGCTGGTCTACAAGGCGGCGTGGGCGAAGGAGAACACCAAGCGCTGCACCCTCGAAGCGGCGCAGGCCAAGCTCTTCGCCTCCGAGATGGCGCAGCGGGTGACCAACAAGGCCCTGCAGATTCACGGCGGCTACGGTTACACGCGCGACTACGACGTCGAGCGCTTCTTCCGCGATGCCCGCATCACCGAGATTTACGAGGGCACCAGCGAGATCCAGAAACTGGTCATCGCCGACTCGATCCTGAAGGGCAGCTGATAGCTCGTGGCGGTCGATTTTTCCTTCACCGAAGAGCAGGATCTGCTGCGCCAGGAGATTCGCCGGTTCGCCGAGGAGCGTATCCATCCCGGCACCGGCGAGCGTGACCGGGCGCACGCCTTCCCGGCCGACCTGCTGCGCGAGGCGGGGGACATGGGGCTGCTCGGCATGCTGGTCGAGGAGCGCTACGGCGGAACCGGTTTCGACCCACTCTCGTACTGCATCGCGGTCGAGGAGATCTCGCGCATCTGCCCGTCGATCGGCGTGACGATGAGCGTCTCGAACTCGGTCTGTTGCTGGCCGATCGCGAAGTTCGGCAGCGAAGAGGTGAAGCTCCGGTTCCTGCCCGACCTCGCGAGCGGGCGGAAGCTGGGTGGCTTCTGTCTCACCGAGGCCGGCTCCGGCAGCGATGCCGGGGCAATGCTCACCACCGCCCGCCGCGATGGCGACGACTACGTGCTCGACGGCGCCAAGGTGTGGATCACCAACGCCGGTGTCGCCGGCACCTTCGTCGTCATGGCGAAGACCGATGCCGCGGCCGGCAAGCGCGGTATTTCGGCCTTCGTGGTCGATGCTGCGTCCCCCGGCGTCCAGGTCGGGCGCCCCGAGGAGAAGCTCGGGCTGCGCGCCTCGGTCACCGCCGCGGTGAGCTTCACCGACTGCCGGGTTCCCGCCGGTCAGTTGCTCGGTGCCGAGGGTGGCGGCTTCAAGATCGCGCTCGCCACCCTCGACCATTCGCGGCTCGGAATCGCGGCGCAGGCGGTGGGGATCCACCAGCGGGCGCTCGAGCTCGCCATTGCCTATGCGCAGGAACGCGTGCAGTTCGGCGTACCGATCGCCAACCACCAGGCGATCCAGTTCCAGCTCGCGCGCATCGCCACCGAGCTCGCTGCGGCGCGCGCGCTGCTCTGGCATGCCGCAGCTTCCGAGAAGTCGGGCGCTGCCGGGCGGCTCGCGGCGGAGGCCAAGGCTTACGCCAGCGAAGCTGCCAATCGCGCGGTCTGGGATGCCCTGCAGATCCACGGTGGCAACGGGGTCAGCGAGGAGTACGAGATCGCGCGGCTCTACCGCGACGTGCGGGTGACGACGATCTACGAAGGCACGAGCGAGATGCAGCGCCTGGTCATCGCGCGGCATCTGCTGGGCGCGTGAGCTCCCGCCCCGGAAGGCAGGCCCCTGCCGGGGCGGCGCCGGGCGTGCTGGCGATCGTTCTCAACTACAACGGCCGTGAAATCACCCTCGCGACGGTGGCGAGCCTGCTGGCGCTCGACTATCCGCGGCTTTCCATTCTGGTCGTCGACAACGGCTCGACCGACGGCTCGGACGCGGCGGTCGGCGCCGCCTTCCCGTCGGTTCGAAGGTTGCGGACCGAGGAGAACCTCGGCATCTCCGGCGGGTTGAACCTCGGTTTCCGGGTCGGCCTCGAGGAGGGCTGGGACTACCTGATGCCGATGAACAACGACATCGAGGTCGCGCCCGACCTGCTGCGCGAGCTGGTGGCGGCGGCCGAAGCCGACGCGACCATCGGCTGCGTCGGACCGAAGTGCTACTACTACTTCGGCGACCGCAACCGGCTGTGGTCCGCCGGCGGCCGCCTGCGCTTCCGCGAAGCGGTCACCCGGGAGCGCGGAATGGGGGAGCTCGATCGCGGGCAGTACGATGGCGACGGCGAGGTCGATTATTCGAATGGTGCTTTGATGTTGATCCGCCGTCAGGCGATGCGGGCGACCGGTCTCTGGGACCCGGTCTACCATGTCTCGGTCGAAGATGCGGATTGGTGCGTGCGGATGAAGCGCGCCGGCTTCCGCTGCTGGTATGCCCACCGGGCAAGGCTCTGGCACATGGTCTCGCCGACGACCGGTGGCTACACCGCGGGCCGGACCTTTCGCACCGGGCGTTCGACAGCGATCTTCGTCCGCAAGTACGCCGGACCAGCCGGGTGGGCGGCCTTTCTGTTCTGGACCGCACTCGCGCTTCCGGCCGCTTTCCTGCGCGAGCTGCCGCGCGGCAACACTGCCGCGGTCGCAGCCAAGCTCCGCGGTCTGGTCGCCGGATTTCGCGCCGCGCTCGAGGCACCGCCGCCGGCCTGAGCCGCCGTCTCTCGTCCCGGACGCCGACCTCTCCGGCCGGGCGTCCGGAGCCTTATACTCTGCGTTCGCGAGGAATCGAGGAGAATCCGAACATGTCCGTCAAGGAACCGCCACAGGAAGCCGCTCCGGCCGAGCCCAGGGAGGCTCTTACCCCGCTCCGCGAAGAGGTACGGGGTCGCGCCGAGGCGGCGCGCGAGCGCTGGCAGGCGACGCGTGACCGTGAGGCCGGGGCGCGACCCTATTGGAAGAAGGACTTCACGACCGTCTCCGGACAGCCGGTTCCGGAGCTGGTCACCCCCGACCAGTCGGTGAGCGACCCGATCGCCGGGATCGGCGTGCCGGGCGAGTTCCCGTACGTCCGCGGGATCCATCCGACCGGCTATCGCGGCAAGCTCTGGACGATGCGCCAGTTCGCCGGTTTCGGCTCCGCGGCCGATACCAACCAGCGCTTCAAGTATCTGCTGTCGCAGGGGCAGACCGGGCTCTCGGTCGCTTTCCACCTGCCGACGCTCTACGGCTACGACTCGGACCACAAGATGGCGGCCGGCGAGGTCGGCAAGTGCGGCGTCGCCATCGACTCCCTGGCTGACATGGAAGCGCTGTTCGACGGCATCCCGTTGGGCGATGTCACCACCTCGATGACCATCAACTCGACCGCGCCGATCCTCTTCGCGATGTACCTCGCGGTGGCCGAGAAGCAGGGCGTCGATATCGCGGGCAGGGTGTCGGGCACCCTGCAGAACGACATTCTCAAGGAGTACATCGCGCAGAAGGAGTACATCTATCCGCCGCGGCCGTCGATGCGGCTGATCACCGACCAGTTTTCGTTCGCCGCCGAACGGGTGCCGAAGTGGAACACCATTTCGATCTCCGGTTACCACATCCGTGAAGCCGGCTCGACGGCGCTGCAGGAGCTCGCCTTCACCCTGCGCGACGGCATGGAGTACGTCGAATACGGCGTCCGCGCCGGCCTGGACGTCGATGCCTTCGCGCCGCGCCTCTCCTTCTTCTTCAATAGCCACAACGACTTCTTCGAGGAGATCGCCAAGTTCCGCGCGGCGCGCAAGATCTGGGCGACGGTCATGCGGGAGCGCTACGGCGCGCAGAACCCGCGCAGCTGGATGTGCCGCTTCCACACCCAGACTGCCGGCTGCTCGCTCACCGCACAGCAACCGGTCAACAACGTCGTGCGAACCGCGGTTCAGGCACTGGCGGCGATTCTCGGCGGCACCCAGTCGCTGCACACGAATGCGCTCGACGAAACCCTCGCGCTGCCCACCGAGGAAAACGCCCGCATCGCCCTGCGGACGCAGCAGATCCTGGCGCACGAATCGGGCGTCATCAACACCGTCGACCCCCTGGGCGGAAGCTGGTTCGTCGAGGAGATGACCCGCAAGATGGTCGACGGCGCCTTCGACTACTTCCGGCGCATCGACGAGCTGGGCGGCATGGTCGAGGCGATCGAGGCCGGCTTCCCGCAGCGCGAGATCATGGACGCGGCGTTCGCCTACCAGCGCTCGGTGGAGAAGAAGGAGAAGCTCGTGGTCGGCATGAACGCCTTCGTGGTCGACAACGAAGCGCCGATGGAGACGCTCTACATCTCCGACGACCTCGCCGAAGTCCAGATCGCGGCGCTCGACAAGGTGAAGTCGGCCCGCGATCGCGGCGCGGTGGCGCGCACTCTCGATGCCCTGCGCGCCGGCGCGCGCGGTGAGGCGAACACCATGCCGCTCATTCTCGACTGCGTGAAGACCTACTGCACGGTGGGGGAGATCAGCGACGCGATGCGCGACGTCTTCGGCACCTACGAAGAACCGGCGGTCTTCTGAGGGTGCGATGAGCTCCCTCCTGCCGACGGTCCGCGGACTGATCGCCTACACCATCTGGGCCGACCGGACGGTGCTCGGCGAGCTCGGGAACGTCCGCCCCGAGGACCTGACGCGCGAGACCGGCACGAGTTTCCACTCCATGCTCGGCACCATGGCCCACATCCTCGGCTCCGAGCAGCTCTGGCTTTCGCGCTTCCTCGGCATCCCGCTCGGCCATGTGCCGACGATCGACGACTATCCCAGCCTCGATGCGCTGGCGTCGAGCTACGAGGATTTCTGGCCGCAGCTCGAGTTCTTTCTCGCCTCGTTGGCCGAGGAACAGCTCGACCAGGCCTTCACCTGGACGAACCTCGCCGGCGAGACGCACAGCGCGCCCTTTCGTCAGGTTCTGCTGCACTTCGTCAATCACGCGACCTACCATCGCGGGCAGGTGGTGAGCCTGCTGCGCCAGTTGGGGTACATCCCGCCGCACACCGACCTGGTCTATTTTCGGGGGGCATTCTGAAGCGAGTCGCGCGGGCGGTGGCGGTACTTCTCCTCGCCGGCATCGTGGTCAGCTGCTCTGGTCCGGCGGCGGACCTGGGGGGCGTCCGGCTGCTCGATCCAGGGCGTCCGCCCGAAGTCGTCTGGCCGGGTGGAGTCGCGCTGCCGGCGTCCGGCTTGCGCAGCGGCGACGATCTCGCGACCTACGATCCCGCCGGCCCGGAGTACATCGCCCGGGTGCGGCTTGGCGAGGTTTTCACGCGCGAAGAACGTCTCGCGCTCGTCGCGCCCCCGGGCGCGAGCTTCCTGTACACGCTGACCGTTCCGCCACAGGGCCGGCTGCGTTTCGGCGTCGGCGTCCTCGACGGCGGGGAAAAGGGCGGTACGGTCGGCATGCAGATTCGCGTCGGCCCGCCAGGAGCCAGGGTGGCGACGGTGTTCGATCGCCAGGTCGCGGCCGAGGTGCCTGGCAGGTGGCATGACGAAGAGGTCGACCTCGCCGCCTGGGGTGGCAAAGAGGTCGGCATCGAGCTCGTTGCGGTCGCCGGAACGGGTGCGGGGCTCGTCGCCGCCTGGTCGTCGCCTGAGCTCGTTCGGGCACCCGGCCCGGCGTCGAACCGCACTGCGGCGGCGTCGAGCGCCGGAAAGTCCCGGCCCAACATCGTCTGGATCAGTCTCGACACCCTGCGCGCGGACCATCTCGGGACCTACGGATACGAGCGACCGACCTCTCCCAACCTCGACGCCTTTGCGGCGCGCGGTCTGCGTTTCGACTGGGCGATCAGCCAGGCCCCGTGGACGCGTCCGTCGCATCGTTCGATGCTCACCGGCGTCTACCCGGCATCCCGCGGCGGATTGGACTCGCCGATGCTCGGCGAGGTTCTGCATCGGGCCGGCTACGAGACCATCGCGGCCACTGGCGGCGGGCAGGTCGACTCGACGCTGGGCTTCGACCGCGGATTCGGGATCTACCGCGTCTGGGACTGGATCCATGAGCCGCAGAAGATGGTGGACTGGACGCGCGAGCGCGCCGAGCGGGCTGACCGACCGTTCTTCGCTTTCCTGCACTGCTACGAGGTGCACGAGCCCTATACCCACCCGCGATTCGCCGAGGGGATGCCGTCGGGACGACTCACCGGAGAGGTCTCGAAGGAGATCTGGAACCGGCTGCGCAAGCGCTTCACGGACGACGAGCAGCGTTACGCCGAGGCGATGTACGACGGCGATCTCGCCTACACCGACGGCAAACTGGGGGAGTTCTTCGCCGGCTTCGAGCGCGCCGGACTGCTTGCCGACTCGATCGTCATCGTCACCAGCGATCACGGCGAGCAGTTCTGGGAGCACGGCTCCTGGGGGCACGGCCAGAACCTGTACGACCATCAGCTCCACGTCCCGCTGCTGGTCTACCTGCCCGATGCGGTGCGCGAGGACCTGAATCGCAAGGGCCGGACCCAGGGCAAGGCGGCTCTCGTTCAGGGCATCATCGAGGATCAGATCGAACTGATCGATCTCTATCCGACCCTGCTGGAGCTCCTCGGCGTCGAGCTCGAAAGCCCGGTCAACGGGCGCAGCCTGGTTCCCCTGCTCGCGGGCCTCGGTTCGCTTCCGGCCCGCGAGGCGTTCGCCGAGCACACGAACGTCAAGGAGAAGGAGCAGAAGGGGCTGCGCACGCCGCGCTACAAGTTCATCGTCTCGATCCCGCGACGGTCCTCGGAGGATGGGGAGGAGAGCTACGAGCTCTTCGATCTCAAGCGCGATCCGGGAGAGCAGAACAACCTTGCACCCGGCCTCGCGGCGCGCGTGCTCGAGCTGCGCGCGAAAGTGGGCCGGATCGTCGAGGGCAGCGACACGGCGCGCGATGAAGAGGTCCCCGCCGGAATCGACGAGGACCTGCGCAATCAGCTCAAGGCGCTGGGCTATATCGGGAACTGAACCCACCAAATTGCCATTTCCCCTGTTAGAATCAATCGGATGGCCGACATGAACAGACGCATCCTGATCGCCAAGCCCGGCCTGGACGGACATGACCGCGGAGCCAAAGTCGTGGCGCGGGCCCTGCGCGACGCCGGATTCGAAGTGATCTACACCGGCTTGCGGCAAACCCCGGAGCAGATCGCCTCGGCAGCCGTGCAAGAGGACGTCGACGCGGTCGGGCTGTCGATCCTCTCCGGGGCGCACAACCGGCTGCTGCCCGAGATCACCCGCCTGCTGCGTGAGGCGGGAGCCGAGGAGATGCTCGTTTTCGCCGGCGGGATCATTCCCGACCGCGACGTCGCGACCTTGAAGCAGGCGGGAATCGACCAGATCTTCCTCCCCGGAACCAACACCGGGGATATCGTGAAATATCTCGAACAGCGCCTCGTTCGGGCCTGAACCAAGGGCCTCCCCGGCCCGGCCTCGCGGCCCCCGGGGGAGCGACTCGGAGGAGCAATGACGAAGACGATTCTCCTGGCTGACGACAGCGTGACCATCCAGAAGGTGGTCGAACTGACCTTCATGGACGAGGACTTCCGCGTCTCCGCTGTGTCGAACGGTGCGGAGGCGATCGCACGCCTGAGCGAGTCGAAGCCGGATGTGGTGATCGCCGACGTGCATATGCCTGCGGCCGGCGGATTCGAAGTCTGCCGGCGCTCGAAGGAGCTCTATCCGACGGTGCCGGTGCTCTTGCTCGTCGGCACGTTCGAGGGCTTCGACGCCGACGAGGCGATGCGCTGCGGCGCTGACGGCCACCTGAAGAAGCCGTTCGATTCCCAGGAGCTCATGCGGCGCGTGCGGGAGCTCGCCTCTGCGCCCTCGCGCTCGGTGCCGGTGCCGCCGGCCAGCGCCGACTTCGCGGACGACTCCGCTACCGGCGACCTCCAGGCGGGCGCCGACGACATCTACGCCCTGCCGGCGCCGACCGACGACCTCTGGGAGCCGGTCGTCGAAGATCTCCCGGCTTTCGACGGTGGCAGCACGGCCGCTCCGCTCCCGGTCGAAGAGGCGCCGGAGCTCTATGCCGCTCCCGAGCCGCAGGTCGAGACCTCTTCGCGATTCGCCCCGGTGCCTGACGTCCCCGAGCCCTTCGCCGCTCCGGCGCCGGCCACCGACTTCGCCAGTGCAGCGCCGCCGGTCTTCAGCTCCGCGCCTTCCGCGGCGACTTTCGCCGGAGCGGCCCTCTCCGATGCCGATGTCGATCGCATCGCCCGCCGCATGCTGGAGCTCGCCGGCGACAAGGCGGTGCGCGACGTCGCCTGGGAGGTCGTTCCCGATCTCGCCGAAGTGCTGCTCAAGAGCCGCATCCGCGAACTGGAATCTTCTATCGATTGAGACCCACCCGGGCCGGCGCGCTCTCGTCGAGACGAGAGATGCCCGGCCGGCCCACTACCGGCGTCCTCGACCGGCCGCCTCATGAGGACGACTCCGATCATCGAGATGGACAAGCGTTTCGATCCGAAGAGCTACGAGAGCCGCTGGCAGGAGGAGTGGGCGGCGCAGGGTTACTTCGTCTGCGAGATTCCGGCCGCATCGTCGACGCCGTCGGCCGGCGCGGCGCCGGTGGCGTACTGCATCATGATCCCGCCGCCGAACATCACCGGCAAGCTGCACATGGGGCATGCCCTGCAATCGACGCTGCAGGATCTGCTCACCCGCTGGCGCCGGATGCAGGGGCGCAACGCCCTGTGGCTTCCGGGCACCGATCATGCCGGCATCGCGACCCAGCTGATGGTCGAACGCGACCTGGCGAAGGAAGGCAAGTCCCGCCACGACCTCGGTCGCGAGGCCTTTCTGGCGCGTGTCTGGGCGTGGAAGGAGCAGTACCAGGGCAACATCCGCCGCCAACTCGATCTTCTCGGCGCCTCGTGCGACTGGACCCGCGAGCGCTTCACTCTCGACGAAGGCCTCTCGCATGCGGTGCGCGAGGCTTTCGTGCGTCTCTTCGAGGAAGGGCGGATCACCCGTGGGGAGTATCTGGTCAACTGGTCGACGGGGCTGGATACCGCGATCTCCGACCTCGAAGTCGAGATGCGTCCGGTCAAGGACAAGCTGTGGCAGATCGCCTATCCGATCGCCGGCAGCGACGAACGCGTCGTCGTCGCAACCACCCGGCCGGAAACGCTGCTCGGCGACACTGCGCTGGCGGTTCATCCCGAGGACGAGCGCTACCGCCACCTGCTCGGCCGCCAGGCCGTGGTGCCCGTCGCCGGCCGCCTCATTCCCTTCGTCGCCGACGAGTCGGTGGAGCGCGAGTTCGGCACCGGCGTGGTCAAGGTGACGCCGTACCATGATCCGGCGGACTTCGAGACCGGACGCCGCCACGGTCTGCCCGGCATCCAGGTGATCGACCGCAAGGGACGCATGACCGCCGCCGCCGGCGAGGAGTTCGCAGGCCTGGAGGTCGATGCCGCCCGCGAGCTCCTGCTCACCAGGCTCCGCGAGTCCGGGCTTCTGGTTCACGAGGAGGACTACCTCCACAACGTAGGGTTCTGTCAGCGCAGCGGCGTGCGCGTGCAGCCGCTCATGTCGACGCAGTGGTTCTGTGATGTCTCGTCGATGGCCGAGGAGGCGCTCGCGGCGCATCACGACGGGCGCCTGGAGCTTGTGCCGGCCTCCTGGGGGAAGACCTGGGAGCACTGGCTGCAGAACATCCGGCCTTGGTGCATTTCGCGCCAGCTCTGGTGGGGGCATCAGATTCCGGCCTGGTACGACGAGGCCGGCAACTGCTTCGTCGCGCGCTCGCGTGCGGAGGCGGCGGCGCAGGCGGGGCACGACCGGCTCACCCAGGACGGCGACGTGCTCGACACCTGGTTCTCGTCGGCGCTGTGGCCGTTTTCGACTCTCGGCTGGCCCGACAAGACCGCCGACCTGGCTTTCTTTTATCCCACCTCGGTGCTCATTACCGGCTTCGACATCCTGTTCTTCTGGGTGGCGCGCATGGTGATGATGGGCCTGCACTTCACCGGCGAGAGCCCGTTTGCGCGCGTTCATCTGACCGGCCTGGTACGCGACGCCGAGGGCGTCAAGATGTCGAAGACCAAAGGCAACGTGCTCGATCCGGAGGATCTCGTCGACGAGTACGGCGCCGATGCGGTGCGCTTCACTCTGGCGCTGCTCGACAGCCCCGGCCGCGACATCCCGCTCGATCCCGAGCGCATGGCGGGCTACCGCGCCTTCGGCAACAAGATCTGGAACGCCACGCGATTCGCGCTCTCCAAGGTCGGCGAGGCGCGGATTCCCGAGTCGATCGACTTCGAGCGGCTGGCCCTGCCGGAGCGCTGGATCCTCTCGCGCCTGTCTGCGACCGCCGCACAGGTGAGTGAGCACCTCGAGGATTTTCGCTTCGATCTTGCCTGTAGAGATCTCTACCACTTCTTCTGGAGCGATTTCTGCGATTGGTATATCGAGATGGCGAAACCTGGCCTCGATCCCGGAAGCGAAAGGCTGCTGGTGAAGGAAGTGCTCCTCCTCACGATTGATCGAGCACTTCGCCTTCTGCACCCGGCCATGCCCTTCTTGACGGAAGAGCTCTGGCAGAAGCTGCCTGGTCACGAGGCAGTTCATCCCCAGACGATCTGTTTGGCGAAGTTCCCCGAAGCAGTCCCCGGCTGGGAGCTTTCGGACTCGGATAGCGAGCGGATGCGGTTGTTTCAGGAGACCGTCACGATCATCCGCAACGATCGCGCAGAGAAGAAGCTGACGCATCGGGTCAAGGCCGACCTCTACCTGCAGTCGGCGAAGTCGGGGATTCCCGAGAGCGCAGTCGCGGCCATCACCTTTCTGTCGTCGGAGGAGGCCAGGCTCCTGCTCGCGGCGATTGCCGGAGTGCGCAGCGTCGTCGTCGGGCCTTCTCCGCTGGGCGCGACCGACAAGCACATTCTCGAGGGCGCCGAGGTCACCTGCCGATTCGACATTCCGGCAGAGGCAGTCGATCTGGGCAAGCTCCGCCTCGCGTTGACCGCCTGCGAGGACAACATCGGCAAAGTCCAGGCGCGGCTCGGGAGCGCCGAGTTCGCGGCCAAAGCTCCGGCCGCGGTCGTCGCCGGCGCGCGCAAGAACCTGGAGGCCCTGGAGCTCGAGCGCGCGAGGCTGCGTGCGGCGCTCGGGCTGGATTCCGAGCCGGGCTGACTTGGGCAAGGGTGACGCGATTCCGACCGTGGAGGAGCTCTGCCAGGAGTGGCAGCGTGGACTAGGCGGAGCTCCAGGATCACCGCTCAGCGGGATTTTCGTCGCCCGCCTCGACTCCACGCAACGCCTGGCGCGGACGCTGCTCGACCAGTGCGTGCACGAGGACGAAGGTCCGCTGCCGTTCGTCGTCG
>JAGOCP010000164.1 GCA_017998715.1 Thermoanaerobaculia bacterium
GGATAGCCGAGGATGAGCGAAATCGACGACTCGACGCCCCAGCCGCCTTCGCCCGCAGCGCCCGCAGCGCCTGACTCCGCGGCGGAGCCGGTCTCCCCGACCGCGCCGACCGGTCCGACGCCTCCCACCGCTCGCCGCGGCCTGCCGCTGCAGGCGAAGATCGCTGGCGGCCTCGCCCTGGCGATCGTCCTCAGCTTCTTTCTCTGGCCGCGCACGAAAGCGGAGCGGCGCTTCGAGGACGGCTATCTGATGGACGAGAGCGGCGCGGCGGTGGCGCTCGCCAGCCGCCTCGAGCCGGCGACCCTGGTGCATTTCTGGGCGACCTGGTGCCCGCCCTGCCGGCAGGAGATCCCGAGCCTGCTCGCCTTCGCCGACGAAGTCGGGCCGGCGCGCCTCAAGCTCGTGCTGGTCGCCGTCGCCGACGAGCGCGACCGGGCGGTGCAGTTCGTCGGCAACGGGCGCTATCCGGTGCTCTTCGATCCGGTCTGGGACGTCGCCCGGCGTTTCCGCACCGAGCAGCTCCCCGAGACCCATCTGATTCTCGACGGCAAGCTCGCGGCGAGCTTCGTCGGCGCCGCCGACTGGAAGAGCTCGGTGGCACGCAGCACCGTCCTCGCGCGCCTCGACGAGCGCGCAGCAAAAGCGGCCGCCGCGGCGCGCTGAGGGCGTTCTATCCCTTAGAAGTGAACCGCCAGCCCGATGTTCGCCATGGCGTAGATGCTGGCGTCGTCGAGGAAGACGTAATGTCCCGAGACCTCGCCGATCACCGACAGGTAGCGCGTGATGTCGAAGTCGCCGGTCAGTCCGAGGACGATGCCGAGATCGCTCTCGCTGCTCTCGCCGCCGGCGAGAAGCTCGCCGTTCATCCGGTAGTAGCCCAACCCGAGGTAGGTGCCGAAATCGTAGGTCGGCTGGGCGAAACGATATTCGCCGGCGATGTTGATGTACTCGAGGTCGGCCTGGGCGAAGCGTTCGAACGCCGGGTCGCCCTCGATCGCCAGCCGTCCGGCGCGCACCACGACGAGCGTGCGCGGCGCGGTGACCATGCCGGCGGCGAGCGCCCAGCTGGTCTGGCCGAGGCCGGGGTCGGGGTCGGCATCGAGCGCGCCACCGACTCCGCCCAGGAGGCCGAGGGTGAAGGTGTAGCTCTCCTGCTGCTCGGCGGCGGCGAGCGGCGCCCCGACGGCACTCAACACAACGGCGGCCAAGACGACGGCGAACGACGAAAGGACGGTTGAGAGCTTCAAAGCGATCTCCTCGAGTGCTCGTAAGGCCCGTGGAACCAGTGCTCCGGCCGGACGCGCAAGTATAGCGGCGGTCGATTCCGTCCTAGAGCAATGGCTGGGCTCCTCGTCTTTCTACGCCGACGGGAGCCGCACCGTCGCCATGCGCGCGCTCTTCGACCTGCTCGACCTGCTCTGGCCCCGCTATTGCCTTGCGTGCGGGTGCCACATGGCTGCCGTCCCGGGGCGCGCTGCCGCCCGGGTGGGCGCGCCGCCGCTCGGGCTCTGTCCCGCCTGCCACGCCCGGCTGGTGGCGATCGATCCGCTGGCGAGCTGCCGCACCTGCGCCCGCCCTCTCGCCCGGCTGCCACCCGGATCTCCTCTGCAGCGCTGCGGACGCTGCCTCGCCGAGCCGCCGCCGTTCGACCGCCTCACGGCGCTGTGGCGCTACGAGACGCCGCTGCAAGAGGTCGTGCAGGCGTTCAAGTTCGGCCGCCTCGACTTCCTGGGCGCCCATTTCGGCCGCGCGCTCGCCCGGGCTTTCGCCGCCCGGCGACGCGAGCCCGGTTGGCAACCGCCCGATCTGGTGGTGCCGGTGCCCCTGCCGTGGCCCCGGCGCCTGGCGCGCGGCTTCAACCAGACGGAGCTCGTCGCCGGACCGCTCGCCCGGGAGCTCGCCTGCCCCTGTCCACGCGCGCTGCGCCGGCGCACCTTTGCGCCCCACCAGACCGGTCAGCGGCGCAGCGGGCGAAGCCGCGCCGCGCACTTCCGGGTGAGCGCCCCCGGGGCGGTCGCCGGACGCTCCATTCTGCTCATCGACGACGTCCTCACCACCGGCGCCACGGTCGCCGCCGCGAGCGCCGCCCTGCGTCTCGCGGGGGCTTCCTGGATCGAGGTCGCGGTGGTCGGCTGGACGCCGCTTGCGAGCTTCCCCCACCCCGATTGACAGGCCTTGACACCGGCGCTATATTGGCGCAGCAATGGGTTTCCTACCCATTTTCCCTCATCGGCGCGCGACGGCGATTTTCGCCACGCTGACTCTCCTCGCGCTTACGGGATCGGCCCAAGCCCAGGTTCTGGGGCTCGAGGGCCGGGTCGTTCTCAACCAGTCGCCGGTCTCCGAAGCTCGCGTCTACGCTTACCAGCTGGTCGAGAAGTCGCTGCACAAAGTGCTCACCGACAGCGCCGGCCGCTTTCTCTTCGAGGCTCTCCCGGCCGGCATCTACAAGCTCATCGCGCACAAGGCCGGCCTCGCGCCGGCGATCCAGCTGTTGCAGCGCGACGCCGCCGAGTCCGCCCAGTTCGTCGAGCTCGAGCTCACCCGCGAGCCTTCGCCCGACCTGACCGACTTCTGGAGCGTGCGTTCGGAGATCCCCGCCGATGTGTTGCGCGAGATCACCGCGCCGCTGTCGGCGGAGGCCGCCGACGCGGCGGACGCTCCGCAGCTCGCCAACCTCGTCATCGGCAGCGCCACGCAGATGGACTCGCGCATGCTCGCCGAGATTTCGGCGCTTTCGGGCGTCCACGACGTGACACCGGCGGCGAGCGCCCGGCTGACCGGGGCGAATGTCGGGCTCAAAGGCCAGCTGGGCAAGGTCAAGTTGTCGATGACCGGCGACTTCCAGAGTTTCGCCTCGGAGCTCGCGCCGAGTGCGAACGAAGGCATCGGCATCGACGGTCAGACCCACTCGGTCACCTTCAACGTCCAGACGCCGCAGCAAGGCGATTTCGACATCTCGTCGAGCAGCAACCGCCTGACCATGATGGACGAGAGCTTCACCACCCCGGTCGAGGCCTCGCAGCTCTTTTTCGCCTGGAACCGCCCGGTCGGTACGAGCGGCACCACCTCGGTGAAGGCTTCGCTGGTCGAGGAGAGTGGGCTCTACAACCGCTCGTGGATCGACCCGTTGGGCCTGCCGGTCGCCTCGCGGCGCCTGCGCGTCGAAGGCGACTATGCGCGCAAGCTCGAGGGCTTCGGCGACGTCCGTGCCGGCCTGCGCTACCGCGAGAGCAGCGGCGCCTATGCCCGCCGACTCGCCGGCACCGACAGCGCGCTCCTCGCCAGCGAGTCGATCGACGCCTTCGGCGACGGCGGCTGGCAGGCGCACGACAAGGTGCTGGTGCAGTACGGCCTGTTCACGACGATGACCGATGGCAGCATCTCGATCACGCCGCGCGGCGGCTTCGTGCTGCAGCTGGGCCCGCTCTGGCAGGCGTCGTTCAACGCCGCCCACCGTGTCGTGGCGCAGGACGATCTCGTCACCGATGACTTCCTGCCGGTGGTCCTCGACGGCACGATGACCTGCGGCGAGGCCGAAACCGCCTGCTATCAGATGTCGGTCTTGCGCTCCTCGGGCATCGACAGCCAGATCGGTTTCGGCGCGTCGTACCGCGAGCTCGACGAGACCGTCCGGATGTATTTCAACGGCAACTTCTTCGAGAGCAGCGAGGGGATCTTCCTGGTGCCCGGCGACCGCATCCCGGAGCTCCACGCTTCGCTCAGCCAGCGGCTCTCACCGGGCATCGTCGCCAAGGTGTCGGCCAGCGTGGCGAGCGGCGGCGGTGGTGTCTTCCAGTCGGTCAACCGCCGCCACTACGAGAACGAAGTCTCGATGATCACCTCCGGTATCGACGCCACCTTCGAGCGCACCTCGACCGGCGTGTACCTGTCGTTCCAGCGTCTCGACCAGCAGCTCACGCCCTACAGCCAGACGGCGAAGAGCTACGCCGCCGAACCGGCGACCGAGATGCAGCGTCTCGAAGTGGTCGTCAGCCAGAACCTCTCGGCCATCTGGGACCTCTCCCAGGACTGGGCGGTGCATCTCGGCATGGGGCTCGCCCGCGGCGCCTCGTTCTTCCACTCGGACGTCGACTCCGAGGCGATTCAGCGCCGCATCGTGACCGGCGTTGCCGTCCGCTTCTGATCGTCGCGCTTCCCGTTTTTCCACACCCCACCGCCATCCGCTGCCCGCTTTTCCCGGCCGTGGCTGGACGTTGCCGAGCTCTCGTTATTCAATTTCATGAACGGACTCCAATTTTCCGCTCGCGCGGGGCATAAACCCTTCCAGAAACGCCACTTATCCGGCCATCGGCACATGCGCCGATGGCATGGAAAGTGCTATTTCGAATTCCCCTTGGGAATGCCGGCTTTCGATGTCTGACCTATTGCGGCTGCGCCGCCTCGCCACCCTCCTGCTCCTCGCGGCTACGGCCGGCTTGGCGGTCCTGGGCGCACGCGGCTTCGAGCAGAAGCTCGAGACCTTCCAGCCGCTCGGCTTCCAGGCGACCGCCGCCAGCGACCATTGGGAAGTGCAGAGCGTCGATCCGCTGTTCGAGACCGCTCTCGAACCCGGCGACCGCATCGTCCTGGTCAACGGGGGCGAAGTCAGCCAGGTCGCCCGTCTCGCCTCCGTCCTGCGGGATGCACCGGCGGCGCAGCTCGTCGTCCTGCGCAACGAGCGCCTGGCGACCATCGAGTACCGCCGCCCGCCGCTCGATCTCGACGCTCCCTACCTGATCCTGGCGCTCATCGGCTGCGCCTACGCCGCGATCGGCCTGTTCGTCGTCTGGCGCTCCGGCAACACCGCCGGCGGGCCGCTGTTCTATCTCTGGTGTCTGGCGTCGGCAGTGCTCTACGTCTTCTCGCCGGTCTTTCCGCCCGACGCCCTGGGGCGCTGGATCTACTTCTTCGACGAGGCGGCCCGGCTCCTCCTGCCGCCGCTGACGCTGCATCTCTTCCTGTCGATTCCGCGCCCGCTGGCTCCGCTGGCAGCGACCGCCGCGCCGCGCTGGCGCTCGCTGCCGTTCCTCTACCTGCCGGCCGCGGTGCTGACCCTCTTCCAGGCCGATCTCGCCTGGGCGAACGGCGCCTGGCTGGTCGGCCCGCCGAGTGCCCGCCTGCTGGTGTCGCTCGACCGCGTCGAGCTCGCCCATCTGCTGCTGTTCGCGGCGCTGTCGGTCGTCGTGCTGGCGCGCCGGCTCGCGGCGCTGCGCGACTGGGAGCAGCAGCGCCAGCTCCTCTGGTTGCTGGTCGGCATGAGCGCGGGCTACTTGCCGTTCTTCCTCTTCTCCGGCCTGCCGACGCTGCTCGGTCTGGAGCTGCCCGAGTCGCTCTCGACGCTCGCCGTGCTGCCGCTCGCCTGCGTGCCGTTCGCCTTCGCCTGGGCGGTGATGCGCTACCGCCTCTGGGACCTTGGCGTCATGGTGCGCAACGGCCTCTCCTACACCCTGACCCTGATTTTCGGTCTGACGACCTTTTCGCTGATCGATCTCGCCGTCCGGCGCACCATGCCGGTCGGCCTCGGTTTCACCCGCGACCTGCTGACCTTCATCGGCGGGATCCTCGCCGTCGGACTGGTCATTCCGACCCACCGCGGCATCCACGGTGTCCTCGAGCGCCTGCAGTACGGCGGCGCGCTGCGGCACCGCCGCGGCCTGCAGCGGGTGGCGCAGGAGCTGCTGCAGGAGCGCGACCTCGACCGGCTCTGTCAGGTACTGCTCTCCGAGACCGAGCAGGCGCTCGACATCGAGCGCGCCAATCTGCTGTTGCTGCAGGGACCGGCGCTGGTGCCGGTCAGGCCGCACCCCGGCGTACCGCGCGCCGCGGCGCTCGCCACGCTGCGCGACGGCCTCTGGGAGGGCGAGTTCGAGACCCTCTCGCCAATCGGCATGCCGGGCGAGTCGGCCAGCGTCGAGCAACAGCTCTACGTCGCCGGCTACCGCTACGCCTTTCCGCTCCTGGTGCGCGGCCAGAGGATCGGCCTCGCCCTGTGCTCGCTGCGGCACGACCGCCAGCCGCTGTCTTCCGAAGACGTCGACATCGTCCGCACCCTGCTCGACCAGGCGGCGCTCGCCATCGAGAACGCGCAGCTGCTCGACCAGGTTCACCGCCAGCTCGCCCGGGTGACCTCGCTGCAGCGCCACAACGAGGAGATCCTCGAGTCGTCGCCGGCCGGCATCGTCGTGCTGAGCGCCGACGGTACGGTGGCCTCCGCCAACCTCGCCTTCGCCGCCATCGCCGGGCGCACACGTGCCGAGCTCACCGGCCGGCGGCTGCTCGACCTCTTCCCGCTCGAAGCCGTGCCCGAGCCCGGCTCGGGCATGCGTCAACTGTCGTTCGCAGACGCGACCGGCGCCGAGCGCCATCTGCAGCTCACCGCCGCCCCGCTCGCCGCCGAGCTCGCCGAAGTCGGAGCGCTCCGTGCCGACCGCGTCCTGGTCGTGCAGGACGTCTCGGAACGGGTCGCGATGGAACGTGCGCTGCGCGAGCAGGACCGCCTCGCCGCGCTCGGCGTTCTGGCCGCCGGCGTCGCCCACGAGGTCAACACCCCGCTCACCGGCATCTCGAGCTACGCCCAGATGCTGCTCGCCGACACCGACGAGGCCGATCCGCGGCGCGAGCTGCTGCAGAAGGTCGAGCGCCAGACCTTCCGCGCATCGCGCATCGTCAACGGCCTGCTCGAGTTCGCGCGCAAGCGCGACCACGAGAGCGGCCCCTGCGATGTGCCGGCGCTGCTGCGCGAGACCGTCGATCTGCTGCACGAGCGGCTGGTGGCGCGCGGCGTCGCCGTCGAGTGGAGCCTGCCGGAAGCGACGCCGGCGATCTCCGGGTCCGACGGCGAGCTGCAGCAGGTCTTCACCAATCTCCTCCTCAATGCGATCGACGCCGCGCCCGAGAGGGGCGGCCGGATCGAGATCGCCGTCGAAGCCGTCCCCTGCGCCGGCGCCGCTGCAACCGTCGGCCTCCGCGTGCGTATGGAAGACAACGGCTCGGGGATCGAAGCGCAGCATCTGGCGAAAGTCTTCGAGCCGTTCTACACCACGAAGACGGGCAAAGGGGGCACGGGCTTGGGCCTCGCCATCAGCCGGAGCATCATCGAGCAGCACGGAGGACGCATTCAGGTCGAGAGCCGCGGCAAGGACCTGGGCTGCCGGTTCGTCGTCGACCTGCCGACGGCCGGCAACGCCGCCAGGGCGGCTGACGCCGCGCAGGAGCGCGCGTGACCAACATCCTCGTCGTCGACGACGAAGAGGTGCTCCAGGACGTCCTCGGGACGCTCCTCCGGCGCGAGGGTCTGCGCCCGATCGCCGCCCGCACCGGCGAGGAGGCGCTGCTCCTTGCCGAGCGCGAACCGATCGATCTCGTGCTGCTCGATCTCATGCTCCCCGGCATGTCGGGCATGGAGGTCTTGAAGCAGCTGCGCGCGCGCGATCCCGAGCAGGTGGTGATCGTGGTCACGGCGTACTCCTCGATCGAGAGCGCCATCGAAGCGATGCGCGTCGGCGCTTTCCACTACATCCCCAAGCCGTTCAAGAACGAAGAGGTCCTGCTCACCATCCGCAAAGGCCTCGAACAGCGCCGCCTGACCAGCGAGAACCGCTCGCTCAAGCAGGAGCTCGAGAAGCGCTACGG
>JAGOCP010000165.1 GCA_017998715.1 Thermoanaerobaculia bacterium
TGGCAGTTTCCCGAGCTCACCCGCACCGAAGGCGCCAGCGACGTCGTGCCTCATCAGAACCGGCTCGAGTCGGCGCTCGCCGCGATGCCGGAATCGACCTTCGTGCGCTACGAGCCCGGACACCTGCCCGGCGATTCGACGCGCGTCTCGGTTCTGGTCGCGGGGGAGCCGCATACGGTCTTCGTCGACGGGGAGAGCGGACGCGTGCTGGGTGAAGTCGCGGATCTCCGCCGATTGCCGTTCCTCGCCGAGAAGATCCACGGCACGCTTCTCGTCGGCGACATCGGCGATCGCCTGATCGAGCTCGCGGCCGGATTCGGCATCCTGCTGCTCGTCTCCGGCGTCTACCTCTGGCTCCCGCGCTCTGGCAAGTGGCGGTCGGGCTTCGCCCTCGGCGCGCCGACGAGCCGGCTGAAGGTCCGGAACGCCCACAAGCTCATCGGCCTCCTTCTGGCGCCGGCGCTCTTCTGCTATCTCGTTTCGGGGCTCGCTTGGACGGGAATCTGGGGCGAGCGGCTGGTGCAGGCTTGGAACGCCTTCCCTGCCGAGAAATGGGGACCAGGAGGCGGCGGCCACAACCACGAGGCGCTCAACGGCGAGAGCCGCAAGGTCGTGCCGTGGAACCTCGAGAAGTCGCCGCTGCCCGCATCGGACGGCCACCCCGGAGCCGGAGGATCTTCCTCGCCGGTGGCGCAGACTCTGGACCAAGCGATCGCCATCGGGAGAACGAATGGCATCGGCGCGCGCTACTTTGTCGGCGTTCCTGCAGGCCGCGACGACATCTGGACCGTCGCACAGACCGCGATCGGCGGTCAGGTCACCGACCCGCGCCAGGAGCTGACGCTGCACATCGACCGCAAGACAGGCCACGTGGTGGGGCGCGCCGGTTGGTCGGAGTATGCGCTCGGCGCCAAGGCGATGGCGGCGGGAACGCCGCTCCACATGGGGCAGCTCGGCCCCTGGAATCGCGCGCTGGCGGCGGCGGTCTGCAGCTCGGTGCTCCTCCTCGCCGTCACCGGGCCGCTGCTCTGGTGGCTGCGTCGCCCGGCCGGCGCCGGCCGGCTGGGAGCGCCCCCGGCGCCAGCTCGCGTTCCGCGGGTAGTCTGGCTCGCCACGGCTCTCCTCAGTCTCGCCCTGCCGCTCGTCGCGCTCGCTCTCGCTGTCGTTGCGCTGCTCGACTGGGCTGTCCTCCGGCGCCTTCCGGGGCTCCGCGCAACGCTCGACTGACGACAGGCGTCGCCGTCGGTGCGACAACATGACGCACGCGGGAGCACGCGAGTCGTACCTATACTCCCCGGCCGGAGGATTTGGCTCATGGCGCTGTTCGTTCGTCGCTTTTTCGTAGCACCCATCATTCTCATCATTCTTGCAACTTCAACGCTCCGCGCGGCCCAGGCAACCGGCGCCGTCAGCGGAGTCGTTTCGGACCCGACGGGAGCTGCCCACGCCGGTGCGAGGGTCGAGCTCGTCGGTGGACTCGAACGCAGTCGCACCGCAGTCACCGACAGCGCGGGCCGCTATCGCTTCGAGGACCTGCCTGCCGGCGACTACACGGTGCGCGTCTCAGCTTCGGCCTTCCAGCCGGTGGAAGTCCGCGTGACCGTCGCCGCGTCGGCTTCCGTGGTGGCCGACCTCCGGCTCGACGCGCCGGCGTTCGAAGAGAGCCTCGTCGTCACCGAAGCGCGGGTGAAGGCCGAGCTCGAGGCCGAGCGCGCGTTGACCCCGGGTGGCGTGACCGTCGTCGACGGCGACGAGCTCTCCCGCCGGCCCATCAACGGCCTCGCGGACTCGCTGCGCTACGTGCCCGGCGTCTGGGCCGAGAGCGTCAGCGGCTCCGATGAGCTGTTCTTCTCGAGCCGCGGCTCCAACCTGGACGCGACCGACTACGACAAGAACGGCATCAAGCTTTTGCAGGACGGACTGCCGGTCACGACGGCCGACGGCAACAACCACAACCGCCTCATCGATCCGCTGAGCGCCCGTTACAGCGTCGTGGCGCGCGGCGCCAACGCGCTCACCTATGGCGCGAGTACGCTCGGCGGTGCCATCGACTTCATATCGCCGACGGCGCAGACCAGTGCGCCACTTTCGGTGCTCTTCAACAGCGGCAGCTTCGGCTCGCTGAGCGGCCGCGCCACTTTGGGTGCCACAGGCGAGACGGTGGATGGGCTGGTGACCGTGGAGGGAAAGCAGTGGGACGGCTACCGCGAGCACAGCAACCAGGATCGCTGGGGAGCGTACGCCAACGTCGGTTGGCGTCCGTCGGAGAAGGTCGACGTCCGCTTCTTCGGCACGTACGTCGACAACGAGCAGCTCCTCCCCGGCGCGCTGACGCGCGCCGAAGTGGAGGCCGATCCCGACCAGGCGGCCCCCTCGTCGCTCGCCGCCTACCGTTCGAAGGATGTGTCCACGGCGCGCGGCGCTGCCAAGGTCACCTGGAATCTCGGCGAGAACCGGTCGTTCACCGCCGGGCTGTCGTATGAAGCGCAGTCGCTCTTTCACCCCATCGTCGAAAAGATCCTCGTGGACTTCGACGGGCCCGGACCGAATCCGCCTGTCGAGGTGTTCAGCCTGCTGATCGACACCGATCATCGCGACTTCGGCGGGATGGCCCGCTACAACCACCGGATCGGCGGACACGACCTGCTCGCCGGGATCAACTACGGCAAGGGAACGGTGGAGGGCGGCAACTACCGCAACGACGTCGGCCGGCCGAACGGTCTCACCTCTTACGTCGACAACGACGCCGACAGCGTCGAGGCGTATCTCTCCGATCGCTGGCACGCTTCGGACCGTTGGACGATCGTGCTCGGCGCCCAGTACGTCGATGGCGGACGGGACGTGCGCACGACGGACGCGGCGAGCGGCGCGGTGAGCCGCCCGAACCTCCGCTACTCGTCGTTCAACCCGCGTGCGGGTGTTGTTGCTTCGCTGAACGAGGCGATGGAGCTCTACGGCAACGTCAGCCGGCTCTTCGAGGCGCCGACCACGTTCGAGATGGAGAACGACGTGCGCGGTGGCAATGCCACGCTCGATCCGATGACCGGCACCGTCGCGGAGTTGGGCCTGCGCTCGACGACGGATCGGTCCTCCGGAATGCGCTGGATGTGGGATGTCTCTGCCTACTACGCGCGGATCAGCGACGAGATCCTGTCCGTCGACGATCCCGATGCGCCGGGAAACAGCCTGGTCACGAACATCGATCAGACCGTCCATGCCGGTCTCGAGGCGATGGGCAGCGTCAGTATCGCGGTCGGAGAAGGGCACCGTATCGAGCCGCTGGTCAGCCTGACGATCAACCAGTTCCAGTTCGACGGCGACCGGATCTACGGCAACAACGACCTGCCCGCCGCGCCGGAGTATGCGGCGCGCGGCGAAGTGATCTTCCGCCATGCCAGCGGCTTCTACGCCGGGCCGACCTTCGATCTCATCGGCCAGCGGTACGTGGACTTCGCCAACACCTACAGCGTCGATGGCTACGAGTTGATGGGCCTGCGGGCCGGATTCTCCGGCCCCCGCTGGGAGCTGTTCGGAGAAGTACGCAACCTCTTCGACGACGACTACATCGCCACCGTCAGCGTGCTCAACGTCGCTTCCCCGAATGCGGCGGTGTTGTATCCGGGCTCGCCGCTGTCGGCTTTCGTCGGTTTGAAGTACTCGTACTAGCGCCGGAAGGTGGGGCGGCCATCGAACGAAGGGCAGAGCGTGCGACCGAGGCGAGGCGCGTGCCGATGCGACAAGAAACCGCATCGGCGGGAGCGGCAAGTCTTCCTATGATCGTTGGCATCGCGCCGGATTGCGAATTCGCCGGCGCTGGCGTCGGATCGGCGCCCGATCAACATCAGATCAAGGGAGATTGGTATGTATCTCACGCAAGGAACCCGACTGTGCCGGGGACTGTTCGTCGGTTGCACTCTGGGCCTGGCGCTGGTCTCGACGGTCGGGGCGGTCACGCCCGCCGCCGACCCGGTGGCGAAAGGCAAGAAGCTGTTCCTGGAGAGCCAATGTGGCACCTGTCACTCGCTGACCGCGAAGCGGGAGTCGTATCAGGTCGGCCCGGCGCTACTCGGAGTCACTCAACGGCCTGGCCGTACCCGGGAGTGGATCGTGCGCTGGATCTCCGACCCCGAGGCCTTGCTGCGGTCGGATCCGCAGGCGAAGAAGCTCCTCGCCGAATTCAACAACATACCCATGGCGCCGATGCTCAGAGCCCTGACGCTCAAGCCGGACGGTACGCCCGACACCGAAGCGATTCGCGTCAAGGCCGAGGCGATCTACGACTTCCTGGCCGCCAATGATGCCGCGGCCAAGGGCGGTGGCGCCGCCAAGCCGGCAGCCAAGAAGCCGGTCGGATAAGTTGCCGCGACGGCGAGAGGGCCGCCCGCACGGGCGGCTGATTCTCTAGACTGCAGGAATGGACTCCACTTCCGTCCCCACCGGACCGACAGAACGGGCCGGCTCCGGATCCACTGGCGGTGTTCGTCCCGGAGGCACGAACGACCCGGTCGAGACGAACGACACGGCCACGGTCGCTCTGCCTTGGCTGCTCCGGTTTCGTTGGGCCGTTCTGGCGGGTCAACTGCTTTTCGTGGGCACCGGGCGCCCCTGGCTGGGTCTGTCGATTCCGGCCTGGGTTGTGGCGATTCCCGCAGTCGTCGCGGCGAGCAACGTCGCGGGTCGCGCCCTCACCCGGCGACTCTCCGCGGCGACCGTCGCTGCGGGACTCCTGCTGCTGGACATCGTCCTCCTGACCGCACTTCTCGCCGCGACCGGCGGCGCGGCAAATCCGTTCACGATTCTCTACCTCGTGCAGATCGCCCTCTCGGCGCTCGTTCTCCGGCCGCGCTGGACCTGGCTGATGGCCGCCGCGAGTGTGGTCGGGTTCTCGTCGCTATTCTGGTTCTCGCCGCGCGCCGATCCGCATGCCGCCCACGGCATGGTGATGAACATGGCGTCGCACTTGCGCGGCATGTGGGCCGCTTTCGTCCTCGCCGCTCTGGCGACCGCCCTGTTCGTCACCCTTCTGCGCCGTTCGCTCGAGCGCCGGGATCGCGAGCTCGCCGGCCTTCGCGACCTCGCGCTGCGCTATGACCGCCTGGCGACCCTATCGACCTTCGCCGCTGGAGCGGCGCATGAACTGGCCACGCCGTTGGGAACGATCGCGCTCGTCGCCGCCGAGACCGAGACGCATGCGGCGAGCGGCGCCAACGAGATCGTGCGCCGGGACCTGCGTACCATCCGGCGTGAGGTCGAGCGCTGCCGGGTCATCCTGGATGACCTCGCCGGCCGGGCCGGCGAGACGGCGGGCGAGAGCGCGCTGCCGACGGCCCCCCATGAACTGGTGAGGGATGCCCTGGGTCGTCTGAGCGCCGTGGAGCGGCGCTGCGTCCGCTTCGATGGCGAAGCGACCGCAGCGATGGGCGTCGTCCTGAACGTCCCGCGACGCGCGTTGGTGCGCGCGCTGGTGACGCTGCTGCGCAACGCCTTCGACGCCTCTGGTGCCGAGGAGCCGATCGATGTCCGGGTGACCAGCGGAGCTGGCTGGGCCTCAGTGGCCGTCCTCGACCGGGGCCCCGGGCCGAGCCGCGGCCTCGCCGAGCGCGTCGGCGAGCCTTTCCTCACCACGAAAGGCGAAGGCCTCGGCCTTGGACTGTTCGCCGCCAAGCGTCTGCTGGCTCTGCTTGGTGGCGAGCTTCGACTGGCGGCGCGCCCCGGCGGCGGCGCCATCGCGGAGCTGAAGCTGCCGCTCACCGCACCCTCCGAAGGGTTGCCGAAGTCCCGATGACCGCAAACGCTGCCGACACACTCCTGCTGGTGGAAGATGATGCGGTCTTCCGTGCGGCGCTAGGTCGGGCGCTCAGCCACCGGGGATTCCATGTCGTCGAGGCCGGAACAGTTGCCGAGGCTCTCACGCAGGCGCGCCGGTCGGAGCCCGGCAACGCCGTTCTGGACCTGCGGCTTCCCGACGGCTCGGGTTTGGATCTGCTGGGCGAACTGCTGCGGATGGCCCCCGCGCTGCGCGCCGTCATCCTCACTGGCTGGGGCTCGATCGCGACCGCCATGCAGGCCGTGCGTCTGGGAGCCGTCGATTTCCTCGCCAAGCCGGTCGACCCCGATCGCGTGGCTTCGGCGCTACGCTCCGACCGTTCGAAGGTGGCCGAGGGGGACGTCGCGGTAGCGGAGCAGGTGCCGAGCCTCGATCGGGTCGAGTGGGAGCACATCCAGAGAGTTCTCGCCGAGTGCGAGGGCAATGTCTCGAAGACCGCCCGGCTGCTCGGCCTGCATCGGCGTTCGCTGCAACGCAAGCTCGGCAAGCGGCCATCGGCACGCTGAGGTGGGCCGAATCGCACGTCGGGGTGCGACGATTCACCGCAGGCTGGAGTGCTTGAAGCGCCGCTAGGATGTGCCAGGCGTGAAGGTCAAGGCCTACTGGGGCCGGCGTGCCCGGGAGTCTCCCGCGCGTCTTCCAACCTCACCTGAAATCGAGGAACTCGCTATGACCGTTTCGAGAAGCTTGCCCTATGGACTCTGTCTCGGACTTACCCTGTTCGCCGGGGCCGCGCTGGCGGAGATCAAAGTTATAGAGCCCTGGGCCCGACTCCAGCCGCCCTCCAGCCCGATGTCGGCCGCTTTTCTGGTGCTTGAAAACACCGGAGCCGAACCTGACGCACTGATCGGAGCGTCCTGCGATTGCGCACAGTCGGTCGAGCTCCATGTCATGGCGGAGACCGACGGCAAGATGACGATGCGGCAAGTGCAACGCTTCGACTTGCCGGCTGGCGGCCGATTCGAGCTCAAGTCGGGCGGGCCTCACCTGATGCTGATCGGCCTGACCGCGCCGCTCGACCCGGCCAAGCCGGTCCATCTCAAGCTGCTCTTCGGGCACGCCCCGGAACAGACGCTCGAGGTCCCAGTTCGCGACCCGCGAGCCCCTGCGGGCTCGTGATGTTCGCGCGCCCACTCGTCGCGACGTCGCTCCTGTCGATGGCGGTCGCTGCCTGCGGAGTCGTGCCGGCGACGGACCTCGCCCCCCTGCCGATCGGTGGCGACATCGAGCTCACCCAGGCCGGCGACAAGGTGTTTCGCCTCTCCGACCATGGCTCCGAGGTGAAACTCGTTTTCTTCGGCTACGCGAGTTGCCCCGACGTCTGTCCACGCGCACTTTCGCGAGTTTCGCAGGTCGAGGAGCTCCTCGGCCCGCTCGCCGAGCAGCTGCTCGCCGTCTTCGTCTCCGTCGACCCGGAGCGCGACACACCCGATCACCTGGCCGAGTGGCTCGGCTTCTTTGCGGTGCGCGGAGTCGGTGTCACCGGCAGCGCCGAGCGCGTCGCCGCCGTCGCCAAGGCCTATGGCGCCTTTTATGAGAAGAAGCCCTCCGGCTCGGCGATGGGCTATCTGATCGATCACTCGACCTACCTCTACCTCGTCGATCGCGCCGGAAGGGTGCGGCATCTCGTCCGCTCGGAGGATTCGCCTGAGGCGATCGCCGCTTGGGTGCGCGCCCTACTCGCCGAACCCAGCTGAGATTCCAGCGGTCGCCGGGGAGGACAGACGCCTT
>JAGOCP010000166.1 GCA_017998715.1 Thermoanaerobaculia bacterium
GCGTCACGACACCTTCCCGGACGAGGTGCGCGAGCGAGGTGTCGAGCAGGCACATGCCCTGCGCGGCGCCGGTCTGCAGCACCGAGCGCAGCTGGAAGGTCTTCGCCTCGCGGATCAGATTCGCCACCGGCCGCGTGCCGAGGAGGATCTCGAGCGCCGGCACCCGCCCCTGCCCGTCGGCCCGGCGCACGAGACGCTGCGAGATCACGGCGCGCAGCGACTCCGACAGCATGGTGCGGATCTGCGCCTGCTGGTTCGACGGGTACGAGCCGACGATACGGTCGACGGTGCGGATGGAGCTGCCGGTGTGCAGCGTCGCGAGCACCAGATGTCCGGTCTCGGCGGCGGTGAGAGCGAGGGAGATCGTCTCGAGGTCGCGCAGCTCGCCGATGGCGATGACGTCGGGATCCTCGCGCAGGGCGGCCTTCAGTGCCCGTGCGAAGCTCCGCGTATCGCGTCCGACCTGGCGCTGGTTGACGACGCAGCGCAGCGGCGTGTGCAGATACTCGATCGGATCCTCGACCGTGACGATGTGATCCTGGCGCTCTTCGTTGATCAGCCGCACGAGGGCGGCGAGGGTCGACGACTTGCCACAGCCGGCAGGGCCGGTGAGCAGGACCAGCCCCTGGTTGTGGTTGGTGACCTTGGCCAGGGTGTTGGGCAGGCCGAGGCTCGCCAGGGTGGGAATCTCGAGCGCGATGGCGCGCAACACCAGGCCGTAGCCGTGCTGATGGCGGTAGGCGTTGCCGCGGAAACGCGCCCGGCCGGCGATCGTCCACGAGAAGTCGGTCTGGCCCTCGCGATCGAGCAGCTCGCGCAGCCGGGGCTCGAGGACCTCGGCCACCAGCCGTTCGATCTGCCCGTGTTCGAGCGGGGCGTCGCCGGCGAAGGTGAGCTGGCCGTCGCGGCGCATCAGCACGCGCTCGCCGGTCATGATGTGGATGTCGCTGGCGCGCTGGGAGACGGCGTACTCGAGAATCCGGTCGATGCGTTTGCCGGCGCGGGTCGAGACCTCGCCGCTCGCGGTCTGTTCGAGGTCGACGGGCGCGCTCGCCGGCTTGGGCGCGATGAGCGGCGCCGCGGCCTGGCCGCTCTGCCGGGCCAGCACCTCGCGCTGCACGGCGAGAAGCTTGTCGAGCTGGCCGCGTGTCATCCAGCCGGCGTCGATCCACAGCTCGCCCAGCGGGCGCGGATCGGCGCTGCGCGCCTGCGCGCGGGTGGTCTCGGCAATCTGCTCGGCGGTGAGCAGCTTGTAGTGGACGGCCAGGCGGCCGAGCAGATGCAGATCTTCGCTCATCGCGGGAACGTTCGCGGGTGAGTTTATCGAAGAACGAGATCGGCAGCGGTCGCCGCGAGCAGCCAGAGCGCGAGCACGCCATTGGCGGTGAAGAAGGCGGCGTTCAGGCGCGAGAGGTCCCCCGGTCGTACGATCGCATGCTGGTAGGCGAGGAGCGCCGCGCAGCCGGCGACGCCCAGCCAGTAGACCCAGCCCAGCCCTGGCGGGTAGACGAACGGCAGCGTCGCGAGGAGCGCCAGCGTCACGAGGTGGAGCGCCGCCGAGATCGCGAGCGCCGCGACCGTACCGAAGCGCGCTGGAATCGAGGCGAGACCGCGCGCGCGGTCGAAGCTCTCGTCCTGCAGGGCGTAGAGAACGTCGAAACCGGCGACCCAGGTGACGACGACGCCGGCGAGGACGAACGGTGTCGGAGCAAACCGCCCGGTGACCGCGATCCAGGCGCCGAGCGGCGCCCCGGCGAGCGCCAGCCCGAGCGCGAGGTGCGCCGCCCAGGTGAAGCGCTTGGTATAGCTGTAGCCGAGCAGGATGACGATCGCCACCGGCGAGAGCGCCAGGCAGAGCGGGTTGAGCTGCCAGGCGGCAACGAGCAACAGGGCGAGGCTGGCGATCACGAAGCAGGCGACGAAGCCCGGGGTCACCAATCCTGCGGGCAGAGCCCGCATGGCCGTGCGCGGATTCGCCGCGTCGATCTCCCGGTCGACAAGCCGGTTCCACCCCATCGCCGCCGAGCGCGCGCCGACCATCGCCACCACGATCCACAGCACCATCCGCCCCGCCGGCACCCCCCCCGCCGCGAGCAGCATCCCCATGAGAGCGAACGGCAGCGCGAACAGCGTGTGCTCGAACTTGATCATCTCGAGGACGACGCCGAGGCGCGCCAAGCCGCGCGCTGCCTTCAGGGGTTCGGTGGTCACGACCGGGGGAGCCTCAGGCGCCCGCTGGCGCGAGCTTCGCCGTCATCCCCTCGACTGCCGCGCGGGCAGTGTCGAGGAGGGCGGCGATCTGGCGGATCTGCGTGTTGGCTTCCTCCCACTGGCGCTGCTCGATCGCTTCGCGGATCGCCGGCAGGGTCTTGGCGCCGTAGCCGGTGTACTGCCCGGGGGCGTCGACCTGATGGCGGTACCAGGAGCGGCCGGGTAGGCCGGCCTCGGTCGTCAGCCGGCGCTCGAAGGTGCGCAGGAACCGGTTGAGCTCGGCGCGAGCTGCGGCGTCGAGGCCGCGCTCGACGGCTTCGGCGCGCGCCTTTTCGAAGTCGGCGGCAGCGCGGGAGAGGAGCGCTACGGCGTTCTGCAGCGGTGCGAACTCGAGAAACGGCACGCGGTCGAGCGCCGGCGGCGCGACGAAGGTCTGCTGCGGGTCGGCGGCGAGCTCGAGGCTCTTGTCGGCCAGCAGCCGCTCACGCTCATCGGCGGCCGCGCGCAAGCCGTCGGTGAGCGCGGTCAATTCGCTGGCGTAGCCGGCGATCGCTTCGGCGGTGCGGTCGAGGGTGAACGGCAGCACCTCCGCTTCCGACAGCCGCAGGGTGAGCCGCCCGTTCACTTCGGCCGACTTCGCGACGTAGTCGAAACCGGGATCGCCGAAACGCTCGAAGTGGGCGATCGAATCGTAGATCGAGTGGTACTGGCCGTACTGCTCTTCGCCGCCGAAACCGGTGTTGAGCGCAGCGATGCCCAGATGCTGCAGGAACGGCGTGAAGTCCGAACCGGAGCCGAGAGCTTCGATCCGCAGGTCGCTCCGGGCGCGCAGCGTGGCGCGCGCCTTGTCGTCGCCCTGCGCGATGGCCGCGGCCTTGGCGCGCTCGAGCACCGACACGCCGCGCTCCGGGTCGACGACCGCGCGGCCGACTTCGTTCACCAGGCGCTCGAGCGACTGCGAACCGCCGACGCCCAGCAGACCGCGCGACACCGAGTCGGTGTTGAGGTAGGCCACCGCCTTGTCGCGGAGCTCCGCCGCGTGCGTCTCGGCCCATTCCGTCGAGCCCAGGAGCCCCGCCTCCTCGCCGTCCCAGGCGGCGTAGACCAGCGTCCGCCGCGGCCGGAAGCCGCCCTTCGCCAAGGCACCCACGGCTTTCGCCTCGGCGAGCAGCGAGACCATCCCCGAGACCGGATCCGAGGCGCCGTTGACCCAGGCGTCGTGATGGTTGCCGCGCACGATCCACTCGTCGGGGAGCTCCGCCCCCGGCAGCACGGCGATGACGTCGTGCACCGGCTTCAAGGTCCAGTCGAACGCCACCTCGAGGTGGACGCGGGCTGGGCCCGGTCCGAAGCGATAGGGGAACGGCAGCGCGCCGCGCCAGCTCTCCGGAGTCATCGGCCCGGCGAGGGCGCGCAGCAGCGGCTCGGCGTCGCCGTAGGAGATCGGCAGGACGGGTATGCGGGTGAGCGTCTTCGCCTCGGCGAGGGGGAGCCGCGCGGCCCCCTTCGTCGCACCGACTTCGGGGGTGAGCGGATCGCCGGAGTGGATCGGCATGTCGGCCACCGAGCCGCGCTGCACCGAGTCGCGGGAGCGCCAGCCACCCTTGGGCCAGACGTCGCCCTGGGTGTAACCGTCGCCGGAAGGGTCGGAGAAGATCAGGCAGCCGACGGCGCCGTGCTCCGCCGCGACCTTCGGCTTGATGCCGCGCCACGAGCCGCCGTAGCGGGCGAGCACGATCTTCCCCTTGACGTCGATGCCGTGCAGCGCGAGCTCTTCGTAATCCGCCGGCAGGCCAAAGTTGACGTAGACCAGCTCGCCCTCGACGTCGCCGTCGATCGAATAGGCGTTGTAGCCCGGCAACTGCTCATTTCTCTGTTTCGAGGTCGGATCCTCGGCGACCGAGCCCTCGTCGAGGCGGGCCCGGAAGCGGGTGGGCGCGACCATTTCGAGGCGGCGGACCGTAGGCGTCGGAAAGAGGACGTCGAAAGTCTCGATGCGCGCCTCGTACCCCCAGCTCGCGAACAGGTCGCGCATCCACTCGGCGTTGGCGCGCCCCCAGTCGGAGCCGACGTGGTGCGGCCGCGCCGCCAGGTGCTCGAGCCAGGCGCGCAGATCGGCCTTCGAGATCAGGCCGTCGAAAGCGCGCTCACGCGCCAGCTCGGTGCGGCCGGCTTCGGTCGAAAAGCCGAGCAGGCGCGAGTCGGCTTCGGGCGGCGCAGCGGCGGCCGCCGCAAGGGAGAGCATTGTGGCGCCGACGGCGCCGGCGACGGCGAGGCTTCTTCTACGGCCTGGGTTCGACATCGAGTCCTCCGAGGCCGGGAATCATGGCATGAGCCTCGCAGTGTGTACGGCCGTCGCACCCGGAGGTTCGTCGGTCTCGCCAGCAGTTCGTGCGCAAGACCCGCCTGGCACGGGGGCTGTTGCCGCCAACGGCGGCGATCGAACAGACTTGGTCTACTCGGAAAGGAGACGCAAATTGAGCAAACTGGTTCGAGGTTTAGCCGCAGGCTGGGGCGCGAAGAAGCTCACCGGCGGCTGCGGCTGTGGCGCCGTGCTGGTGTTCATCCTCCTCTATTGGCTACTGGGTCAATCGGGAATCGGTATTTTCCAGTAGCGGAGCCTCCCGCAGCGATGCCCGCGCCTTCCCGCTACGGTTTCGGCGCCGGCGGCGGGAGGTCGCGCGCCGGGCAGACCGACTCGAAACCCTGGTTGTGCGAGCCGTCGCAGAACGGCTTGCTCTGCGACTTGCCGCAGCGGCAGAGCGAGATGACCGAGCGCCCGCCGAGGCCGAAAGGCCTCCCTTCCTGGTCGACCAGCTGAATCTCGTCCCCTTCGACTTTCAACGAGCCGTTGTTGCGGACCGTGATCTTCATCGGACTCTCCTCCCGAGGGTCGTGCGTGGTCGAGCAGTCTACCCTTCGCGCCGCCGCGGCTCGGGAGCTACCCCCCTTTCGGACGGCAGAACCAGGGCGCATGCCGCACGTACAATGCTGCAAGGAGATCTCTATGCGCTCGTCTTTGGCCCTGCTCGCAGCTCTTGTTCTCGCCTCCCCCGCTCTCGGCGCCGCCCCCAGGGTGGCCGGCGATGCGCCGTCCGGGACCAACCTCAATATCGAGGATGTCGCCGTCTCGGTCGCACGCTCGCTCGACCGCACGGCCGACCCGTGCTCTGACTTCTACCGCTTCGCCTGCGGCGGCTGGCTCGACCAGGTCGAGCTGCCGGCCGACGAGAACCAGTGGGTGCGCTCGTTCTCGGTGATCCACGAGCGCAATCGTGAGCTGCTCAAGGGCCTGATCGAGGACGCCGCGAAGAACCCGTCTGGCGACTCCGAACGCCAGAAGGTGGGCGACTTCTATGGCGCCTGCATGGACGAAGCTGCGATCGAAGCCGCCGGGCTCGCCCCGCTGCAGCCCTGGCTGGCGAAGATCGACGCCGCTGCCGATCGCGACGCCCTGTTCGTGCTGTCGGGCGAGATTCAGCGCATGCAGGCCGCGCCCTTCTTCAACGCCGAAGTCTTCGCCGATCTCAAGGATCCGAACACCGTCGTGGCGCACTTCTCGCAGGGCGGTCTCGGGCTGCCGGAGCGCGACTACTACCTCTCGGCCGACGCCGAGAAGAAGACCTTGCGCGCCGCTTACGAGAAGCACGTCGCGAAGATGCTGGTCCTCTCCGGCATGTCGCAGGCCGAGGCGACCAAGCAGGCGAAGGCGATCCTGGTGTTCGAAACCGCCCTCGCCAAGGCCTCGCGGCCGATCGAGCAGATGCGCGATGTGCAGAAGCTCCACCATCGCCTCGACGCCTCCGGCCTCGCCAAGCTCACGCCGAAGCTCCCCTGGCAGCGCTACTACAGCGCTTTCGGCCAGACGGACCTCGCCGCGATCAACGTCCAGACCCCGGAGTTCTTCCCGGCGCTCGAGGGTGAGATCGGCAAGACGTCGCTCCCGACCCTCAGGGCCTATCTCCGTTACCAGACGCTGACGGCGACCGCGGGTCTTCTGCCGGATGCCGTCTATCAGGAGAATTTCGATTTCCTGGGTCGCACCCTCGCCGGTCAGAAGGAGCCGCAGCCGCGCTGGAAGCGCTGCATCTCGGCGACCGAGCAGGCGATGGGCGAGGCGATCGGCCAGCTCTACGTCAAAGAGCGCTTTGCCGGGAATTCCAAAGAGCTCGCCCTCGAGATGATCCACGGCATCGCCGACGCCTTTGCCGCCTCGCTGCCGGCGCTCTCCTGGATGGACGAGACCACCCGCCAGGCGGCGCTGGTGAAGAAGGGGACGCTCGCCTGGAAGATCGGCTACCCGGAGGAGTGGCGCGACTACTCGAAGCTCACGATCGCCCGCGGCAGCCACTTCGCCAACGCCGTCGCGGCGCGCGGCTTCGAGGCCTCGCGCCAGCTCGCCCAGGTCGGCAAGCCCGTCGATCGCAAAGAGTGGGGGATGAACGCCCAGACGGTGAACGCGAGCTACAACCCGCTGCAGAACGCCTTCACCTATCCCGCCGGCATCCTGCAGCCGCCGTTCTTCCACAAGGACTTCCCCTTGGCGATGAACCTGGGAGCGATGGGCTTCGTCATCGGCCACGAGCTCACCCACGGTTTCGACGACCAGGGGAGCAAGTTCGATTCCAAGGGCTCGATGACCGACTGGTGGACGCCGGCCTCGGTGAAAGGCTTCGAGGAGCGCACCGCCTGCATCGACCAGCAGTACAGCGCCTACGAGATCGAGCCCGGCGTCCACGTCAACGGCAAGCTGACCCTGGGCGAGAACATCGCCGACAACGGCGGCTTGAAGCAGGCCTGGGACGTCCTGCAGGCACGCCAGAAGGCGCGCGGCGAAGGGCCGACGGTCGCCGGCCTCACCGAGGATCAGCTGTTCTTCGTCGCGGCCGGTCAGGTCTGGTGCGCCGAAGCGACCAAGGAGGCCGAGCGGTTGCAGGTGCAGACTGACCCGCACTCGCCCTCCAAGTTCCGCGTCATGGGGCCGATGGTCAACCACCCCGGCTTCGCCAGCGCTTTCTCCTGCGCGCCGGGAACGCCGATGAATCCGCCCAACAAGTGCGAGGTCTGGTGAGGTTGGATCTCAGCAACTCCATAGCCATGGAGTTGCTGAGGCGGGCCTACCCGCCGATTTCGACTTCGACGCGCTGACCGAGTTTGAGCGGCGTCGGCTCTTCGAGGCGGATCTTGACCAGCAGGACCCGGGTGTCGGCCGGCTTTCCCGGGTCCTGCGGCTTCAACCGGCGGCCCTGGACGCTGTCGGGGATCTCCTCCACCGTGCCGCGCCAGCGGCGGCCGTCGTAGCCCTCGGCGGCGATCGCCACCGCCGATCCCACCACCA
>JAGOCP010000167.1 GCA_017998715.1 Thermoanaerobaculia bacterium
CGTCGACTCCGGCAAGGTCTCGCCCGGTCCGCGCAACGAAGCTGCGAAGAACCTGCAGACCTTCCTGCTCGCCCACTCCCGGCCGGAGGATCGCGTGCTCGTCGCCGGCTTCGACGGCAGGGCGCTGCGGCTCCTCTGCCCGCTGACGACCGATCGGGCGGCCGTCGATGCCGCCCTCGCCGCGATGGCGAAGAGCGCCAGCGACGCCGTGGCGCGCCGCAGTCGCGCGCAGAGTCTGGTGCAGCAGATGCAGTCCGCGCCGATCGACCTGCGTCCGACGGGCATTCAGGCCGGCAGCGTCGAGAGGGGGGTGGAGCGCAGCCAGTACGATCCCAAGGTCGACGCCGACCGTTTCTGGCTCGAGCTCGAGAGCTTCGTCAACGAGGAGGGACAGCGCGAGCGCTCGGCCCTGCGCGCGCTCGATCAGTTGCTCGGCATGATCTCCGGCTTCGAAGGCCGGGTCGCGCTGCTGCTCGTCGGCGCGCCGATCGATGTCCGGCCCGGGGATCCGATCGTGCGGCGCGCACAGTCCCGACTCGGCTCCTCCCCGGACGCCTTTCAACGCATGCGCGACGTCGAGAGCCGCCAGGTCGACCTGTCGTCCGACGTGCGCGCGCTCTTCGAACGCGCCAACGCCAGCCGGGTCACGGTCTTCACCATCGACGCCGCCGAAGAGCGCGAGCTGGGCATCGGTTCGATCGAGGAGACCGGCCTTCCTTCGATCGCCGAGGGGGCCCGCACCGGCTCCGGCGCGGCCTCGGCGAGCATGGCGCTCGCCGCCTTCGCAGCCGCGACGGGCGGACGCTCGTTCAGAGCGTCGCCCGGTCTCGCCGATCGCCTGGCAGGAATCGCAACCGACCTCGAGAGCTACTACTCGCTGGCCTACGAGCCGCCGCGCGCCGCGCCGGGCGGCTTCCATCGGCTGGAGGTCCGCCTCGCGCGCCCCGGCCTCGAGGCGCGCTACCGCCAGGGCGTGCGGGAACGCGATGCCGGAGAAGTCGCCTCCGACGCCGCGCTCGCGGCGCTCATCGGCGAACCGCCGGCAAACCCCTTCGGATTGCGGGTGCGCGTCGGTACCGCCGGCGATCGGGAGACCCGCGCCCAGCGCAAGCTGACGCCGGTCGTCGTCGAAATCCCGCTGACCGCACTTCTCCTGGTTCCGGAGCTCGCCGCCCACCGCGGACGGATCGACTTCAACTTCGCTCTGCTCGATGAGCACGACGTCCTCACCCGCACCGAGTCGAAGCGCTTCGATTTTTCGATCCCCAACGAACGGCTCGCGCAGGCCCTCTCCGAGTACATCTCCTACGAGGTCGATCTGCCGATCGCCAAGGGCACCTATCGCCTCGCCGTCGTCGCCGTGGATCGCATCGGCGGCGAGCAGTCCGCGGTAACGACGGCGTTCACCGTCGCTGCCCGGCGATGAGGCGCGGAGCCCGCCGCGCCGCGTTGCTGGGGCTACTCGCGGCCGGTCTCTTCGCCGGCGACGCGCGCCCGACCGACCTCGCCGCGGAGGCCGTTCCCCCGACCGCGATCCGCTGGAAACGCCTGCCCGGCACCCGACCGGCTGCGGCCGCGCTGCTCTCTTCCACCAACGCCGGCGGCGTTCTCGACTTCCGCTTCACAGCGGCCACCGGCGAGATACCCGGCGGCGCCGCCGAGGTTGTCTTCGAGGCGATCTGGCGGCAGCTCTTCGCTGGCGTGGAATCGCCGCGCGTCACCGTCGAGCTGACGGTCTACGCCCTCGACGCCGGGGGCGGCGTCGTCGCGGCGCAGGCGACCGCCGTGGTGGTCGATCGCGCGCGGCTCGCGCCGGCACTCGATAGCGCCGCCTTGCGCATCGTCGACCGCATCGTGCTGCCCCCGCCGACGCGCGCCCTGCGCGCCCTGCTCTACTGCCGTGAGAGTGGTGCCTTCGCGCTGCGACGCGTCGACCTGAAGCCGGGCGGCAACTCGGCAGACCCTGTCGCTGCGCTGCCCGACCCGGCCGCCGGCTGGATCGAGATTCCACTGGGTACTGCGGTCAAGGAAGCGAGCCAGGAGTCGGCGGCAGCCCCCATTGGCGCTCCCCTGCCGCAGTCCGCCAACGAAGCGTCCGTGCCGACCGATGCATCGCCGGCAGCGTCGGAACCCGACGTCGAGGACCTCGCGGCGGCGCTGCGGGAGACCTACCGCCTGTCGACCGCCGGCGATCGCGACGACGCAGTCCTCCGCCTCGTCGCCATCGAGCGCGCCGTCGTGGATGAGGATCCGAAGCGCGGGCTCGTGCGGCTCGACCGCGCCACCGGACGTGTCCTCGCCGCGATCGAACGCGCCGATCCCGGTCTGTTACTGGTCCTGGCGCTCTTTCACCAGCAGGCGGCGGTGGTCGAGCGCCGGGAACGCCAGAACGGCCTCGCCCAGCGCAACGAAGGCCTGGCGCTCTTCCTGCTCGAGCGCCTCGCCAGGAGCCGGCCGGCCGATCGCGAGCTCGCCGCCGCGGCGCTCTCCGGGCTGGCGCTCCCCTACCTCGAAAGCCCGGCCCCGCAGCGCGCGGGAGTGTTGCTCGAGCGCGCGCTGAGATTGGGCGGCGACGTGCCGATGCGCCTGATCGTTCTGGCGGCGGTGCGCACCCGCGAGGGCGACAGCCGGGAGGCCCGGGCACTGCTCGACCGCGCCCTGGCGGCGGCGCCCGACAATCGCGAGGCGGCCCTGCGTCGCGCCATCGCCGACTTCGCAGCCGGCGAAGCCGACCGCGCCGAACGCCCGCTGCGCCGGCTCTGCACGGAGGGCAAGGAGCCCGCGACGGATTGGATCGCGCTTCTCGCCTGCCAGGAGCTCGCGCGGATCGAGCTCGCGGCCGGCAGGTTCGCGGAAGCGGAGGCGCTGCTTTCGAGATCTCTCGCGCGCTGGCCCGCCGAGCCGTCGCTTCTGCTGGCGCAGGCTTTCGTCCAGCGCAAGCTCGGGCGGCGCGCCGAGGCCTCGGCGCTCGCCCTCCGAACGCTCGCAGTCGGGCCTCCGGTTGCGATCTACTCCGGTGACGGGCGCGCCGACGGCGACTCCCCGCGCACCCGCTACGTCCAGGGACCGCGCGCCTACCTGCTGACCCAGCGGTATGCCGCCGAGCAGGCCGCCGCATTCCGCGCCGGGGCGCTCGCAACCGCTTTGGCAGAGGGAGGCCGCAAGCCCGCCCGGCCCTGACCGCGCCGACTTCGCGCCTGTCGCACGAGCCATCTTTCCCTAGGAGGCGATACCATTCCGTCATGCGGCCTCTGGCAGGGACGATTTTCGGCGTCGTGCTCTTCCTCTTCATCCCGGCGGTGCTGTACCTTTTCGTCGCCCACCCGGCACCGGTCGGCGCGAGTGTCGCCGCGGGGCTCCTGCTGATGATCGGGCACCGCTTCCTGGCGCGGCCCTACATGCTCGCCGCGCGGCCCTACAAGTGCGTCTGGTGCAATCGCGTATTCGATGAAGGTGCCGGAGCCGGCCGGGTCCCGCATCGGGCGGTCGAGCTGGCGCAGGGCGGCGACGCGCCGCCGCTCGAGCTCCTGGCGTGCGCGGCGCACGTCGAGCGCACCCGGCGCTTCTTCGCCTTCGTCGATCGCTGCCGGCAGCCGCTGCGCCTCGGCATCGGCCTGCCGCTCGGTCTGCTCCTCGGCTCGCTGGTAGCTTATTCCGCCGGGATCGGCGACTGGACCGAGCGGGCGACGGCGCTCTTCCGGCTCTCCGTCGGTCTCTCCGTGCAGCTCGCCGCGCTCGGCCCCTGGCTCGGCGCGCCGCGCGAGCAGAGCGCTGCCGCCTTCCCGGTGCACAACTTCTACCTTCTCGGTGTCGGCGCCATCCTGTGGATCTTCCGCCTCGTCGGCCTCTGGTGGATCGTCGCCGGCGCGACCTACTGGCTGCGGGCGGCAGGACTCGTCGCCTAGCGGTGGTGACCTGCCAACGGGCGGCTACTCGACGATCACCGTCACCGCCCGCGAGCGTGCGGCGGTGAACGGGACGCGGGCCTGGAAGGTGTGCTCGCCGGGAACCAGCGGCCAGCGCAGATCGAAGGGCGGCTCGACGGTGCGGAACGGCCGGCCGTCGACGTACCAGACGAGCTGCTCGACCCTTGGCTCGACCACTGCGGTGAGCGCCAGGGTGTTCTGCGCCGGCGGCGTCTCGGGATCGAGCAGCAGGCGCAAGCCGGTCTCGGGGGAGGTGATCTCGATCGTCGGCAGCGCCGTGCCGGCGAGCGCAGGCGCCGCGGGCATGAGCGCCCCGCCGCCCGTCGCGGCCTCGTCGCCGGTGGTCGAGGCCGCGGCATCGGCATAGACATTGGCGGTCGACGACGCCAGCCAGCGCGCGTAGCGCGGCGGCAGATCGACGAAGGTGCGGATCTCGGCGAACTGCGCCGGCGTCGCCGCGGTGGCAATGCGGTCGCTTCGTCGGTCGACCGCGAGCAGCTTGTGCGCGCTGCACTCTCCGAGCCCAGCGAGCTCGCCGCCGCTGCCGCCCTGCGGCAACCACTCGAGCAGGACGCGATCACAGGCCGCGGTGGCGCGCTGACCGGAGAGGGCACAGAGTCTCACGCTCCGGAAACCGCGCGGCGGCGGGAAATCGAGCGCCTCGAGCCCGTCCATGTCGCCGCCGTGCAGGTGTTCGATCACTCCCTGCGCGAGCCGCGCCGCGATGCGGTAGCCGGAGAGCGCCGTCATCGGCCGTTCGTCCGGATGGCCGACCCAGACGCCGACCAGATAGCGTTTCGACCAGGCGACCGTCCAGGCGTCGCGATAGCGCGAAGAGGTGCCGGTCTTCACCGCCACGGCGAACGGATACTCGGAAAATCCCATGCGCGGAAAGGTCGGCAGCCGGGCCTGCGGGTCGGCGAGAAAGAGCGTCACCAGCCGCGCGGTCGACTCGGAGAGGAGACGTCTGCCGGAGGAGGGGACACCCTTCAGGGTGTCCCCTGACTCCCCCGGGCCCCTGGATTCAAACCACTTCAGCTCGTGCAGGGTGCCGTCGCCGGCAAGCGTCGTGTAGGCCGTCACCAGCCGCTCGAGCGTCACCGGCAGCGAGCCGATCGCCAGGCCGAGGCCGTAGCGCTTCGCCGGCCGCTCGTGATGATGCAGGCCGAGCTCGGCGAGGAAGCCGTAGGCCTCGTCGAGACCGAGCTTCGAGAGCAGAGCGACCGCCGGGACGTTCCTCGAGTTGGCGAGCGCCACCCGCGGCAGCATCGGTCCGAGGAAACGGGAGTCGGAGTTGAGGATTCCGGAGGGCCCGGGCTCGAGGTCGTCGAGAATCGTCGCCGGCGTGATGGTGCCGCGCTCGAGCGCCTGGGCGAAGAGGAACGGCTTGAGGGCACTCCCCGGGCTGCGTTCGAGGCGAAGGTAGTCGATCGCCCCGGCATGGTCGGCGTCGAAATAGCCGGTCGAGGAGACCGCGGCGAGGACCTCCCAGCGTTCGCGGTCGACCACCAGCACGGAGGCGTTGCCGGCGCCACGGTCCGAGGCGTCGCGCACCGTGCGCCAGGCGAGCGCCTCCACCTCGCGCTGCAGGTCGAGGTCGAGCGTCGAGGTGATGAGCGGCAGGCGCCGGCGCGTCTCCGCCGGCACCAGCGCGTCGTAGTGCAGCAGCGCGTGCAGGGCTGCCTCGGCACGCTCGCCCTTCCACGGCAAGGCGAGATGATCGATTTCGGCGTTGGCCGCCGCCAGGTCGACCGGCGTCAGCGTGCCGCGCGCCGCGAGGCGGGCGAGAATCTGCCGCCCGCGGCGGATCGCCCGCCGCCGGCCTTCGGGCTCGTACGGATCCATCCGCGAGGGCGACTGCGGGATTGCCGCCAGGAAGGCGATCTCGGCCCACGACAGGTCCTCGACCGGCTTGTCGAGATAGCGCCGGGCGGCGTAGGCGATGCCGTGGATGCGATGCCCGTAGGGCACGATGCGCAGGTAGTGACGCAGCACCCCCTCGCGCCCATAGCGCGCCGTGGCGAGCCAGGCGGTCGCCGCCTCGAGCGCCTTGCGCAGGTAGCCGCGCGCTCCCGGATGCTGCAGCCGGGCGACCTGCATCGCCAGCGTCGAGGCGCCAGAGACGCGCTCCTCGCTGGTCGCGTTTTGCCGCAGGGCGCGCGCGATGGCCAGCGGATCGACCCCCGGGTGCCACCAGAAGCGACGGTCCTCGATCGCCAGCGTCGCGGCGACGACGCGCTCGGGGAGCTCCCCCACCTCCCAGAAACCGAGGCGCTCGTCGCGCGGATTCGCCTGGTCCGGCAACTCGCCGACGAACCGCCCGGCGCGGTCGCGCACCAGCAGCGTCGGCGCCGGCGCGACGAACGTCGAACGCCAGAAGGCGACGCCGACGAACGCGAGCCAGGCGAGGAGCGGCGGCGAGAGGGCGAGGAGCCAGCGTCTGTGTGAGCGGAGAAACGAGTACACCGGCCTCATCCTAGCGTCTGCAGGAGGAAGCGTAACCGGCGCGGCCAGGGGGACTCGCCCGGAGCCGGCGCGCGCCGCGAGCCGCCCTGTGTGAGACTCCGGCCTTCGAGGAGGTGCCTGCGTGAACCTGTCCACTCCCGCCACCGGTCTCTGGTTCTGGCTGCCGATCGCCCTCGTCGTCGCCGGCAACATCGCCTACCACGTCGGACTCAAGGGGATGCCGGCCGGGATCCACCCGCTCTCGCCGCTGGTGGTGCTGTTCACCACCGCGGCGGTGACGACGCTCGTCTTCCGCCTCCTCTTCGGGAGTGCTGCCGGGCTGCGAGAGGAGCTTGCCCTCGCCGGCTGGCGACCGTTCGCGGTCGGCGTGTCGATCGTCGCCATCGAGCTCGGCTTCCTGCTCGCCTATCGCGCCGGCTGGAAGATCTCGACCGCCGTCGTCACCGCAAACATCCTGGTGGCGATCGCACTCCTCGCGGTCGGCGCCCTCGCCTTCCGCGAGCCGATCACCCTCCCCCGCCTCGCCGGCATCGTCACCTGCCTCGCCGGCCTCTGGCTGGTCTCGAGAGGCTAGGATGCCGGCCTACGGAGCGTCCGAGGACCAGCGGCAGGTCGAGCCGCCATCGAAGTCGTCGGCGAAGACGCGGCTCCGATATCCCAGGTAGGCGCGGTCGATCTTGGCGGTGAACCAGTTGTTCGGATCCGGATCGGCAGAGGTCACGATGAAGCGCACCGACTGCACATTCGTCGGCGTCGCCATGACGATCCCGGCGGCGCCCCTGGACCAGCCAGCGCTCGCCGGAAAGGTGGGCGCGTCGCTGTTCGTGGGATCGCCGCTGCAATTCGTGGTCGTGTACTGCAGGAGGTAGAGCGCTACGGGGTTCGGGGACCTGTAGGTCACCTCGATCCTCACCTCGTCCCCCTCGCTGACCGTCAGACACTCCGGAGCGTACGCCCCGACGATCGAGCCCTCTCCCCCCGAAGTCGAGGTCATGGAGAAGCTGCCGGACTGCGGGCAGGCATCGGCGTCGTCCGCATCCCAGGCATTGACCTGCGCGGCACCGATACCCCAGTCCTCGACGTTGACATCGAACTCCGGATTGAAGACGAGGGCGTTCTGGGCTGCAGCGCTCCAATCGAGCCCGA
>JAGOCP010000014.1 GCA_017998715.1 Thermoanaerobaculia bacterium
GTGCGCCGCTCACCTTCACCCCTCCCGGCTGCACGCTCGCGCAGACGCGCCAGAACCTGCGCCAGGAAGCGCACGCCGAAGTCCTTGAACGAGAGCGTCGGGCCGTGGAAGAGCTCGAGCACCGAGAGCTCGGGACTGAGCTCGCGGTAGACCACCGGGAAGTCGAGCGCGGCGCCGACCATCGCGGCGACCTCGTCGCGCGTGAGCTCGGGAGCCAGCAGGCGAAACAGGATCTCCGTCGAGCGCTCCGCGAACGGCAACGCGAGCAGCGCCGGCAGATCGGCGAGCGGCGCGAGCTCCGTCGGCAGGTAGAGCCCGCCGTCGGCGGGGGCGTTGCGCGCCGCCGCGTCGAGGAACGACGTGCGCAGCGCGGGATCGCGCGTGCTGGTGACGATCATCGCCTCAGTCCTCGGCTCCGCTGATCCGCCGCCCGCCGACCCGATCGAGCCGGCAGAGCCGCGCGTAGGCGACGACGCCGGCCCGCCGCCAGGCTGCGACGCCGGCCGCCGCGATGGTCTCGGCCGGCCCGGGCTCGACCACCGCGAAGACCGCCGGACCCGCCCCCGAAAGCGTGCAGCCCAGTGCCCCGGCGGCGAGCGCCGCCTCCTGCACCGCGCGGAATCCGGGGACGAGCGCGGCGCGATGCGGCTCGGCGAGCGAATCGCGGAGAGCGCTCGCGAGCAGCTGGAGGTCGTCGACATGCAGAGCGTGAATCAACGCCCCGAGATTCTGCGCCCAGGCGATGGCGTGCGGCACCGACAGCTCGCGCGGCAGCACGCTCCGCGCGACGCGCGTCTCGAGCTCGAGCTCCGGCACCCAGAGGACGAAGCGCAGCTCCTCCGGGAAGGGCAACGCGCGCGACCCCGACGCCGGATCCACCAGGCGCAAGCCGCCGAGGAGCGCCGGCGCGACGTTGTCGAGATGTACCGCGCCCGAGGCTTGCGCCTCCGCTTCGCCGGCAGCGGCGAGGAGCGCCCGTTCGCCCAGGGGCCGGCCGAGGAGCTCGTTGAGCGCGACCAGCGTCGCCGCGACCGACGAGGCGCTCGAGCCCAGGCCGGAGGCGACCGGCAGCTCCTTGTGCAGCACGAAGTCGAGCGCCGGCAGCGGCTCGCCGAGGGCGCGCGCAAAGGTGTCGCGCGCCTTGAGGACGAGATTCTGCCGCGGGTCGGCCGGCAGGCGGTGGGCGAACGGACCGCGGCACTCCAGGGCGTCCCCCTCCCCTGCCGCACGCCCGGCGGCGACGCGAACATCGACCCGATCGCCCCAGAGGAGCCCGTCCACGGGCGAGATCGCCGCGCCGAGGAGATCGAAGCCGGCAGCGAAGTTGCCGATGCCGGCGGGGGCGTAGGCGGTGACCCACTCCCCCTCCGAGAGCGGACCGGGGTCTGGCGCAATCGATGGGACCGGCTTGGCGGCAATCGTCTGAGACTCCGGCTCGTCGGGCGCGACGCGCTCGAAGAGCCGTTCGTGGACCGCCGCGACGGCGCGCCCGCCGTCCTCCTCGGCGATGACCGCCGAGATCGAACGCTCCGAGGCCCCCTGCGCGATCGCCGCTACATTCACGCGTGCCTCGCCGAGCGCGCCGAAGAAGTCGCCGGCGACGCCGACCCGCTCGCGCATGCCGTCGCCCACCAGGCTGACGATGGCGAGGTTCCGCCGCGAGACGACTTCGTCGACCCGGCCGGTGTCGATCTCGGATTCGAACGCCGCGCGCACCGCCCGCTCGGCCTCGTCGGCGACGCCAGCGTCGATGCAGAACGAGATGGCGGTCTCGCTCGAGCCCTGGGTGATCAGCATCACCGAGATGCCGCGACTCGCGAGCGCCGCGAACAGCCGCGCCGCGACGCCCGGAACGCCCTCCATGCCAGGGCCGAAGAGGCTGACCAGGGCGACTCCGCGGGAGTACGAGATCCCGCAGGCGACGCGCGCGGCGGCTTCCTGCGGCACCACCGCGCGGCGTTCGACCAGCGTGCCCGGATGGCCGGGACGGAAGGTGTTGCGGATGCGCACCGGAATCGCCGCCGCGCGCGCCGGCGCGATCGTCCGCGGATGCAAGACCTTGGCGCCGAAGTGCGCCAGCTCCATCGCCTCCTCGTAGCTCATGCGCTCGAGGCAGAAGGCGGCCGGGGCGAGCCGCGGATCAGTGGTGAAGACACCGTCGACGTCGGTCCAGATCTCGAGGAGGCGCGCCTCGAGGGCCTGAGCGAGAAGCGCCGCCGAGTAGTCCGATCCGCCGCGGCCGAGGCACATCACCTGCCCGCCTTCGTCACCGCCGAAGAAGCCGGGCAGGAGGAGTACCCTGCTCCCGTCGAGGCGGCGTGACGCCAGGCGCTGCTTCATCGCCGCCGGCTGCGGGGCTGCGCCGAGCGGGTCGCCGATGCAGGGCACGACCTCCAGGGGATCGAGCGCCTCGGTCTCGAGATCGCGCGACGAGAAAAGCTCGAGCAAGAGGGCGCAGCTCGCGCGCTCGCCGAGGACGATCGCTCGTGCCTCGACGCGCGGTGAGCAGTCGCCCAGCAGCGCGACGCCGCGCAGGATCTCCGCCAACTCGGCGGCGAGTCCCGAGAGACGGCGCGCGAGGCGGGCCGAGGACTCCGCACCGAGCTCGCCTGCGAGCTCTTCGGCGATGCCGGCGTGCACGTCGCGGAATCGCGTGGCGGCCGCCTCGGCTTCCTCCCGCCGCCCGGCGGCGGCGTGGGCGAGACCCTGGATCAGGAGGTCAGTCACTCCGGAGACCGCCGAGGCGACGACGCCCACCCGCTCCGCCGCTGCCGCACCGGCGACGAGATCCGCCACCCCGCGCATGCGCGCGGCGCCGGCAACCGAGGTGCCGCCGAACTTCATGACTCGAAAGGTAGGTCGATACGACCGCATGCCCGACTCCTCGAAAACTCCGCAAACAAAAAAGCCCCGCTACCTCGTCGGAGGAGCGGGGCTGTTGCTGGCACTCGAATGCCGTTCGCCTAGGCGATCCCCGTTCCCCCGCTCGCGCGGTGGGTCGTGGTCGTCGTCGACATCGAACAGGCGTTGCCGCTCTGGCTGTGTGAGCTCATGACAGACCCACGCTACAGCCGCCCGTCGGCGGCTGTCAAACGGAGAGCGGCCGGTCCTCGCACTGCGGCCTGCGGCGGCAGAACCGCCGCAGAACCGCGCGGCCCATGGCGTCCGCCGGCCGCGTCAGTCGATCGAGACCACCCGGAAGATGGCGATCGTGCCGCTGATCTCGTTCGCCGAAACCAGCAGGTCCTGGCCGTTCGGACTCTGACTCGCCGGAATGAAGAGCAGTCCTTCGGGCCCGAGATCGCCGGCGGTGCCGGCTTCGGCATCGCCACTGAAGATGCGGGTGTTGGCGTAAGCCGCGAGCTCGACCGCGAGCGGGTCGGTCACGTCGTAGGCGAAGATGCCGCCCTGGCGCTCGAGGCCGACGAAGGCGTAGACGCGCTGGTCGATGGTGCCGAGCGCCAGAGCTTCCGGCTCCGGGCCCTTGTCGTCGCTGCGCGAGTCGAACGAGTCGTTCTCGGTGTTGTCCGAGTTGAAGTTGGCGGCATCGTGGCGTCCGAGGATGCGCTCGAAATCGCGCCCGCTGTCGTGGATCAGCTGCCCCTGCGCGGTCCAGATCGAAAACGACCGGCCGCCGAACGAGCGCAACTGATCGACGTCGCCATCGTCGTCGGTATCGGCGCCGGCGGTCGTGACCCGGAGGCGTCCGAGGTTCTCGTCCTCCTGCAGGTCGTCGGCGTTCGGAAAGTGCACCGGGTCGAGGTCGAGGTCCTTGATGCGTTCGAGCTCGGAGTAGCACTCGTAGTCGCGGGTGTCGCCCTCGTTGGCGGTCACCAGGTAGCGGCGACCGTCGTGGAGATAGAAGGCGATCGCGTCGGGCTGATACATGCCACGCACAGGCCAGGTGGCGAGCCGCACCGCGCCGTCGCGATCGGAGGCGTCGAGCTGATTGACGCGCTGCGAATGGTCCTTGGTGCCGAGTGGGTGAAGCGCCGTCACCGTGCCGTTCGCCAGATCGACCACCGCGATGGCGTTGGCCTCCTGCAGCGTGACGTAGGCGGTCTTCGAATCGTCCGCCACCGCGATGTACTCGGGCTCGAGGTCCTGCGAAGGCGTCGCGTTGGGTCCGAAGAACCGCACTTCGGGGTGGAGCGCCGGGAAGACACCGTGGAAGTCGGCCGTGCGGACCGCCGCCTGCGCGAGCTGGGAGCGATCGGCCGGGACGTCGATGATCGTCACCGAGCCCTCCGGGTCGTTGGCGAGCCCCGCCTCACAGTAGTCCTTCGGCTCGCCCTCGTTGGCGACCACGACGCGGGAGCCATCCGGGGTGAAGGTCAGCATGTCGGGCAGGGCGCCGGCCGGCAGCGCGGCGAGGATGTGACCCGAGAGGTCGAAGAAGACCACCTTGCCCGGCTGCTGCCTGTCCTCCGCCTCGACCGCCGCGGCGGCGAGATCGCCCCAGGTCGCAACGCTGTTGACGCCACCGCCGTAGGCCGCGAAGTCGACCGTGAAGAGCGCCGCCGGATGCGCCGGATCGGAAAGATCGAGCGCCTGCACCGCGTTCGCCTGGGCGTTGACGAAGAACAGCCGCTTCGCCGACCGGCTGTAGGCGGCGATCTCTGCCCCGCCCTCTTCGAACAGGCCGGTCGAGAAGCCGCCGATCTTCTCCAGGCGGATCGTTCCCGCCGACAGGTCGACCGGCGGGCGATTGCCGGCGGTCCGGTCGATATCGACTGTCGCGCTCGCGGCCGCCGTCGCCACCGCGCCGAGCATCCATCCCAACATGTGCATCTTGCGCATGAGTCCCTTCTCCTTGAGAGAGGAGCAAGTTAGCCCGCGCGCGTGACGATTCGACGGCAGGCAGGCGACGGAGCGAGAACGGTGCGCTCGCAACGGGTCGTTGCCGCGGCGCGCTTCTGACATGATCGCGCTTCGGAACCCCAGCGACCCGCAGGACCCGGAGGCCGGAATGAAATCGCTCGCCCTGTCGATCGTTACGCTCGCCCTCGGGCTCGCCGCCTGCGCCGCGCCGCCGCCCGCTGCCGACTCGCCCGCGGCCGCCGCTGCGGCACCGGCCGCGAAGGTGGACTACTTCGACAACACCGGGCGCACCGACGTCCTCTCGGGCGGCGCGCGCAAGATCCCGATCACGACGCCCAAGGGGACGTTCAATGTCTGGACGAAGCGGGTCGGCAACAACCCGACTCTGAAGGTGCTTCTTCTCCATGGCGGGCCGGGCACGACGCACGAGGCGTTCGAGGCTCTCGACAGCTACTTCCCCGCCGCCGGCATCGAGTACTACTACTACGACCAGCTGGGTTCGGCCTACAGCGATCAGCCGGACGAGCCGAGCCTGTGGGAGATCCCGCGCTTCGTCGACGAGGTCGAGCAGGTGCGCCTGGCGCTCGGCCTGACGAAGGACAACTTCGTCCTGCTCGGCGTCTCCTGGGGCGGGATCCTGGCGATCGAGTATGCCCTCGCGCACGGCGAGAACCTGAAGGGCCTGGTGATCTCGAACATGATGTCGAGCATCCCGGCTTACAACGCCTACGCCCACGACGTGCTGATGCCGCAGATGGATCCTGGCGTGCTCAAAGAGGTCCTGGAGCTCGAGGCACGCAAGGAGTACGAGTCGCCGCGCTACATGGAGCTGCTGCTCAACTCCTACTACACCGAGCACATCCTGCGCATGCCGTTCGCCGAGTGGCCCGACCCGGTGATGCGCTGCTTCGCCCGGCTCAATCGGTCGATCTACGTGCCGATGCAGGGGCCGAGCGAGATGGGGGCGTCGGGCAAGCTCGAGAAGTGGGACCGGAGCGGCGACCTGAAGCGGATCGCCACCCCGACCCTGGTCATCGGCGCGCAGCACGACACCATGGACCCCAAGCACATGGCCTGGATGGCGACCCAGTTCCCGCGCAGCCGCTTCCTCCTCTGCCCCAACGGCGGCCACCTGGCGATGTACGACGACCAGGCGACCTACATGAACGGCCTCCTCGCCTTCCTGAAGGATCTCGACGCCGGGAAGATCTGAAGGCCCGCGAATCTCGCGGGCGGCCCGGCCGAGCGGGCGGGAGCGGCGAGGAAGTTCCTCCGAGCCCCCGTCAGGGCGCAACCGCCGACCAGCGGCTCGTGCTCTTGTTCTCGAATCCGTCGAGAAACAGCGACTCCGCTCCGTCGTCGGAGATCGCCCAGAGCTCGTAGCCGGGCCCGAGATCGTGCGCCCGCGCTCCGCCCGACCTGCTTGACACATAACTTGACTCATGCTTGACTCATATCCGTGCCGTTCGAGCCCCGGTTCACGATCCGCCCGCAGCTGCTCGCCTTGGTCGAGCAGGTGGCCGTGCTGCGCGAGCGGATCCAGGGGGCGGCGGTCGAGTTGGCGTGGATCCCGGCGCTGCAGAAGGACACGCGGGCGCGCAACGGCCATGCCTCGACGGCGATCGAAGGCAATCCGCTGACCCTCGAACAGGTGCGCTTGGTCGAGGAAGGGCGCGAGCTCTCCGCCGTGGCCTCCCGACCGCAGCGCGAGGTGCTGAACTACTTCGCCGGCCTGCGCTACGTCGAGAAGCACGCGAAGAAGAAGACCCTTCGGCACGAAGACATCTTCGAGCTCCACCGGCGGCTCGCGGCCTCCGTCATGGACCAGGGGCAGGCCGGGCGCTACCGCACGATCGCCGTCCGTGTCGGCCCGCACATTCCGTCCGCCGCAGCGGAGGTTTCCGGGCTGATGTTCGAACTGCTGCAATGGTGGAATGCGAAAGCCGTGAAGCTCTCGCCGGTCTTGAGCTCCGCCATCCTCCACTATCAGTTCGAGTGGATCCACCCTTTCGCGGACGGCAACGGGCGAACCGGCCGCGCACTGGCGCTGTGGGAGCTCTATCGGCGCGGCTTCGACAGCCACCACATCTTCTCCGTCAACGAGTACTACTGGGAAGACCGCCCCGCCTACTACGCGGCGCTCGACGCCGTCCGGCGGGAGGGGGGCGAGCTCACCGGCTGGCTGGAGTACTGCGCCGAGGGTCTGCGCCGGACCCTCGACCGAACGTGGACCCGCCTCCAGTCGCTCGATGTCCGATCGCGGGAGAAACTGGTCTTGCGACCGCGCCAGGAGGAGCTCCTCAGGCTCCTGCGGGATCACGGCAGTCTCGCCCCCGCGGAGCTGTGGGATGCCCTGTCGATCTCCCGCCAGGGCGCCATGGATCTCTTGCGCCCGTTGCTCGCCGCCGGCCTGGTCGAGAAGGTCGGCAGCAAGAAGACGGGACGCTACAAGCTCGCCCAACCGTGACGGATCGGATGGCGCGGCGCTGATCGCGTTGCAGCTGCCGCGACGGCCCCTTCCCACGATCCGAACATGAGCTTCGCCGCTTTCGCGAGCGCCGGATCTGCCAGTTTCCCCGTCTTGACGTGGCGGGCGATCGGTTCAATTCCCGCTCGCCCCCGGCGTTTGATCTCCCGGAGCACGTCCCCACCGCTCGTGTACTTCGAGTCCGGCAGGATCGCCATCGCCAGTGCGCGCCGGCGGCTCGCACCCGCATCCCCGAGCGCCTCCAGGATCGAGTCTCGCAGGCGGTGCGCAGCGAGAAACAGCGCTCTGCGCTTCGCGACGCCGCCGCGGAAGCTCCCGTCGACGAGTCGAGCGAGATCCGCATCGACCGTCACCGGATCGGTATAGCGCACGAGGTCGAGCCGGTCGCGAGCTGCGCCGGGACCTGCGCCGCGAAGCGCCCGCCGGAGACCCTTGTCCCAGGAGCCGAAGTGCAGCCGCGAGAGCCAGGCGAGCTTCGTGTAGCGCAGCATGTCCGTACCCGTGACGACGCCGGTCGCCGGCGCTTTCTCATACGCCGCGCGGATCGCCGCGAGCAGCACCGCCGGATCGCGCAGCATCACGCGGTGGACCGCACCGACCGCGGGAGCGGGAAGGCCGAGGCGCTCGAAACACTCCTCGAACGTCCCGAAATAGCGCACCACCGCGAGATAGAGCGGCTTGTTCTCGGTGTGGAGACGGCCCGGGCTGACGCTCTCGCCACGACGACGTCGCTGCCGCAGCTCGTGGGCGACGGCGGCCCGGTTCCACCCTCCCCCCTTCATCAATAGCTGGGCCGGGACGCCGAGCCGCAGGGCGAGCTCCCGGAAGCCGCCGTACTTCTGGCGGACGAACGACCCGCATTCGCGATGCAACTCCGCGAGCTCGCGGGCGTGTCGGGATCCGCGGCTCTCCGCCACCCGCCGCACGCGAGCGAGGAACAGGCGCGTCTCCTCCCGGCCGTAACGTTTTTGAAGGCACAGCTCGTCGGGGTCGAAGCCGGCCGCGGCGAGTGCCTTCTGGTAGCTCTTGAACAACTTTCGCGAGGCGGTCCAGATCGGATTGCTCTCGCGAAAAACCGCGGCTGCGTTCATCGGCGCTCCGGAGGAGTATCGGGCGCGAATCGCCGCGAGGAGCTCGGCGCGCGAGTAGTGCTTCTGGCGCTCGACGAGCCGGACCTCGTCCGGATCGAGCCCCAGCCTTCGCAACACCTCGTCCCAGCTGCCGAATCGGAGATTCGCCATCGCGACGAGCGCCGCGTCCGCTTGCGTCACGCTCTTCACGTTCAGCGAGGCGCCGTTCTCGCCGTAGCAGCTCACGCGGTCGAGGACGTACTCGTCGCTCCACAGCGGCTCCCAGTGCGGAGCGAAACCGGCGGACGAGAGCAGCTGCGCCCGCAACGTCTCGGCCTGAACCTCCACCCCCGGGTAATCCCGAAGATAGTCGCCGGCCTCGAAACCGTGCTGCTTCCAAAGGTGCAGGATGAGCGACCGGCGCGTCCAGCCGCACGCCTCGCAGCGCACGAAGTCGAGCAGCTCGGTCGCGATGCGGTCGTAGGAAAGACCGGCCGCCTCGATCGCGCGGCGCCAGCCCCAGAAGGGGCGGATCGCGAAGGCGGCCGTGAGGATCTCCGGCGCGCTGCGCCGGACCGCGGTGATGTTGAGCGGCAGACCCGCTGCGTGCGCTTCGCGGATCCACTCGACGACCGCGCGCCGCTCATCGCCTCGCCCCCCCGGCGAGGCTGCCTCTCCGCGACGCCGTTTCATGGCGTCTCGAGCGCTCCGAGCGCGAGGGCGGGAGGGATCGTGAGCGAGCGGCTCATCGCGAGCGAGAGGCCAAGAATCCGGGCGATTGTACTCCTCCGGCACGAGAGCGCCGGCGCGACTGCCCCGAGTGCCCGCCGCGCTGGAGAGAGCCAAGGAGGGAACCCCGTCGGAGGGTTCTTTCAGGGCACGACCGGAGCATCGGGGGCGACCTCTTGTTCGAAGGGGAGTCGGGGCGTAGCATCGAAAGATGACTGGCGCCGCTTCATCCCTGCTCGCCGACGCTTTGCGCCTCAGTGAAGATGCGCGGGCAGAGCTCGCCGCGGAGCTCCTGGCCAGCCTCGACGGTCCACCCGATGCCGACGCCCATCAGGCATGGGAAACGGAGATCGGCCGGCGGGTCGCGGCCATCGAGTCGGGTCAGATGCAACTCGAGTCTTGGGATGCGGTGAAGCAGCGCGTCGCCAACGACCTGCTCGGTCGGTGAAGCCGGTTCGCATTGCGCCGCCAGCCGCCGAGGAGTTTTCCGAGGCCGTGCGGTGGTACGAAGCCAAACGAACGGGACTGGGCAGCGAATTCTACGACGCCGTCTCCTCCGCGGTGGACCTCGTGAGCGAGCACCCCGAGGTCGGAGTCGGGGTCGAAAGCTCCCGCCCGCTTCGGCAGTTCCGAGTCGACGGCTTCCCCTACAAGATCGTCTATCGCGAACGCCCAGAGGACCTGTACATCGTCGCCTTGGCGCACACGAGCCGACGCCCCGGATATTGGAGGCAACGGCTCTAGCCTGACCTCAAGGAGACCTCCTTCGCCCAGAAGCCGACCGCCGTCCAGCGGCGGGAGCTGTCGCCATCGAAGTCAGTGCCCGGCGCTGCCGAGAACCTCCAGCGGATCGACCCAGCAGGCGTAAGGGGCGGACTTCACGAAGTCGTTCAGGATGTAGAGGTGGCCGGAGCCGATGAGGAGCAGCACGCGGTCGCCGCCGCCCGGCTTCACGACGCGGTTGAGGTTGGTCAGGATCCGCAAGTTGCGCTTGTACCAGTTGGTCACCGCGTCGGTCTGCTCGTACATCCCCTGCCCCTCGGGCGGCAGCAGCATGTTCATGTACCAGGTCTGCGACTCGGCGATCGCCGCCGGATCGTGAAGCTCACGGAAGAGATCGAGCAGCGACGTCTCGCGGAAATGCCGCGACTTCTCGATCTCCTCCGCACTCTGCTGCCGCGGCGCCGATTGGGTCGACGGAGGCGCGGGAGCCGCACCGGCGGGCGGAGCCGGCGGCGCCGGCGGATCCCCGATCTCCGACGGCGTCCACCCGTTCATCCACATCGGATAGTCCACCGGCACCACTGTCGCGAGCCCCAACCGCCCCGCGAGCCGGAACCCGATCTGCTCGATCTCGTTCTTCCCCAGCTCGTACTTCCCCTCCCGCCAGAGGGCATAGCGATCCGGCCACTTCGGATTCCGATACGGCGCCTCGATCGCCACGATCGTCGGCTGGAACTTCTCCAGCCGGTCGAGGAGCTCCGACAGCTCCTTCTGCCGGCGAGGGCTGCGGACATCGTCGGCCTCGATGTTCACCGAATCGAGACCGGGGTTGTCGAAGTGGGAGGTGCCGAGGACCATCACCGCGGTGCGATCGGGGGGGCAGGGGGCGGCGGCGAAGGCCGCGGGCGACGAGGCCAGTGCCGTTACGAAAAGCAGACTGAAGACCGAGATCCGACGAGAGCTCGACATGGCGGGTGTGCCTCCGGTTGTCTGTCGTCTCTACGGGGTCAGAGGCCGAGGGTTTCGAGGCCTCCAGAGGTTCCTGGTGCGGGAAGACGGTACCGCCTCGGACCGCGACCGCCTTATGCCGCCCAATGCTGGTCGTTGTGGAACGTATCCCCATGCGCGATCTGCGCGTCGATGCCGCGGATCGCGAGGTTCATCTTCGCCAGGCGCCAGGTCGTGGAGTTCGACTCCTGGCCTTAGATCGAGATGTCGCCGATCTTCCCGGCGTGTGCCTCGATGAACTTCTCCGACGAGACGAACATCCCACCCGAGCCGCAGCAAGGGTCGTAGACCCGGCCCTTGTACGGCGCCAGCATCTCCACCAACACCCGGACCACGTGCGAAGGCGTGTAGAACTGCCCGCCGCTCTTCCCCTCCGCGCTCGCCAAGCGCGCCAGGAAGTACTCGTACACCCGGCCGAGCGTGTCCTTCGCTCGGTCCGCGGCCGAACCCAACGCGATGTCGCTCACCAGGTTGATGATCTCCCCGAGCCGCTCCTTGTCGAGACCGACCCGGCCGAAGTCGCGCGGCAGGACGCCCTTCAACGAGGGGTTGTCGCGCTCGATCGCGGCCATCGCGTCGTCCACCAGCGTGCCGATCGTCGGCTGCGGGGCGGAAGCCTTCAGGTGCTGCCAGCGGGCCTCCTTCGGCACCCAGAAGATGCTAGCGGCACGCTACTCGTCCGGGTCTTCGGGATCCGCATGTTTCGATTCGAAGGCGTCCGAGATGTACTTCAGGAAGACCAGGCCGAGGACGACGTGCTTGTATTCCGCCGCGTCCATGTTGTTGCGCAGCGCGTAGGCCATCTGCCAGAGCTTGGCTTCGTAGCCCAGGGCAGGTTCGGCGGGCTTCTTTCGACCCTTCGGCATGGCGGTTCGGCTTCCCCTTTCGTGCGGCAGTCCTTCAGTGCTGCAACCAGGCTGCGACTCGACCGCCGTCGGGGATGGGGGCCGACACGGTCCTTGGTCGCCCCCTGCGGACCCGCACAGAACGCGGGTCTCTTGAGGGGCACGGCACTATTCGCATCGCTTCCGCGTGAAGACGGGGGCCTAGGCGATCACTCCGAACAGGCGCTCGATGATCCACCTGCCATCGCGTAGACCCCAAATCACCACGACAGCGTCGAAGGGTTGGTCCGGAAACTGGAGGGCAATCGCGTAGACCCGCGCCTGGGTGCCTTCGTCTCCCGTGCTCGTCACCAGGTTAGCCTCGGAGGCTTCGTATCGCTGGATGCCCACGAAGCTGTTCGTACTGATTGTCGGCGCGCGCCAGCTAGACTCTCGCGACGTGGCAAAGTCCCCGCGCGCCGATTCGACGCTTTCTGGAAGGCTCTTGTAGTCCGGAGCTGAAATGTCTAGATGCCCAGCGGCATCCACGGCGGCGTGGTCAGCAATCAGGTAGGAAGTAAGGAACCTCTTGGTCCAGGAGAACGCGTCCGTGCCAGTCAGCTGACCGCCGCTGAGGGGTTCTTCTAGTTTCTGCAACTCGCTCGCTAGACGTGCGTTGTCGACGAACTGGGCCGCTGCGGCGATATTCCTCTCGCCGATCCATGCCCTTACGAACGCCTGCGCTTGCTCCACCAACTCGCGCGGGGGTTCATTCCAGTTCGGACGCCCGGGTGGATCTAGCAACCATGGGCCGCCCCTTTCAGGTTCCGGCCCGCTTGGCGGAGGCGAAGGTCCAACCGGGCCGGGCGCCGCGGGGGGTTGATCGTACTTCGCGCTCCAAGCTTCTCGAGCCTTCTTGTCTTTCGCGTTCGCGAATTCCAAGACCGCCGTCTCCAGGCTCTTCCAGGACGCAGGACTTGAGCCCTTGTAACTGGGATTATTCTTGAGAAACTTCAGCAGGTAGACGTACGTTACTTCCGCTACCTCCTGGACCTCGCAAGCGTGCTCATGAGCTAGGTCTGCGAAGTGGTGCCGCCAGCCTCCTCGAGTCCGCGGATGCCCAAAGCCCATTGTCCTTCGAATCTGTGGAAATGGCCTCAGTGGAATATCTGGCTCGCCGGCGTGGGACCAGGAGTCCTGAAGCGGATGCACCGCCTGGCCAAAGCGAAAGGCAGCGTCGAAGGCATCCGTTGCCCTCGCTGCGTTGTCGATTTCGTAGCGAGCAGCGGAGCTGTTCGCTACGACGACTCGGCCCTCAGGCGGCGCAGGCAACTGGCTATCACTTGGAAAGTGATGCTTCCTGATCACCCCAGCCGCAACCTGGTCGCCCGTGAGCATCACCCAGACCATCAACGCCACAGCAGAGGTTTGCGCGCTGTCGTCAAGGCTCTGCGCTCCTCTCGCAACCGCTGCCGCAACGTCGGCATCCTTGAATCCCGCCTTCTTGGCGAGCCAAAGTGTCAGCTCGTAGTGAACATGCCGGTCCCAGGCATCTGCCTGGCAAGCGCCTGCGAGTAGAACTGCGCATGCAATCAGGGCTGCTCCTCTGTTGCGGCGGCGCCTGTTCACCTGGCTCTCCTATCGGTCGCAGCTGCGCTACTTCAAAATTGGACGGGGCCCATCGGATCGCCAGGCAGTTCCCCGTTTCCTAGCGGGCTTCGCAGGGCTTCCAGCCACCAACCGCTCGCCAATGGCGAGAAGGGCGCTTGCCGGCCAGCCATCGGCTGCGGGGCGCCCGGCCATTTCCTCTCGTCGGCAAACCGGCACGGACTATCCCAAAGCGATCTCGCCAGGCCAGCGGCCTCCACAGCCCATGCACCAGATGGCATGTGATGCCGCGTGGCGAACTAGTGAAGCCAATTGCCCACAGTTCTCTTCACCCTCCACCAGGGCAACGCCAGTTGAACTCCGCTCTGAATGGCGAGCGAGTGCTTCAGCGATCCGCCGACCTCTTCGCGGTAGTCTTCCGACAGCCCAAGGAATGCGCCAAGAAATCCGAAGGACTTCCCGAACCGCAGCTCGGGCGAAACCCGGACAGTGTGTTGCCCTTCGCTCTCGTACCAACCCACGCGAGCCCCGGCAGAGACATGCATATCGATCTTCGGCCAAACGAGATAGAGCCGCGCAGTGGCGTCTGGCCCGGGGAGGCGCTCGTCCCAGCGGTAACCTCCTCCGACCCCGAGCGCGATGGTATAAAGCTTTGGCACGTAGAAGTTCTCCACCTCCAGCCCGGCTGGCCCCTGCGCCGGGAGCCACTCGAAACCTACTCGGCCCCGCCCTCCTTCCTGCGATCCCTCGAGAAATGTCTCTGCCTCGACTTCTAGAAGTCCCATGAATCCGTACTTCGGGTTCACTGTCTCCGGCTCGCGCCGGTACCCACCGATCTGAAGGCTCGCGATCGGCATTTTGACGAGTTGTCGCCGAAGAAGTTTCGGCTCCACGAGTTCCATTCGCTCCCACCGGTACGGCAATAGAGACCCCGCGTCGCTGGCGCATTCCAAGGCATTCGCATATCCGCTCGCGTAGGCTCGGAACGTGTCGACGACAGATTGAGCTACGGCAAAGGTGACTAAGACCCGCTCAAGTCGGCTCTCCACGGAGCAGTCACGAGTGGAACATTCCTCGTTCGTGACCCCGGTAGCCGAGGGATGAAGCAGGTCTCCATCACCTCGTAGAAAGATGTCCGCCGCGCCCCGACACCTGTTGTTTCCTGCAGTCGCCGAGTCGTCGAGCAGGTCGTCCGTAGCATTCCTCAGCTCCTCGATCGTCAGCCCGAGGAATCGCGCAACGCTACGACTGAGCTCATCGTCCTTTTCGAGCGTCGCCCTGAGACCCTTGAAAGGCTCCGTGTTCTTGAGAGAGAAGCACGCACCTCGACTGTTGTACCGGTCGTGAATCGTATTCGCCGCGTAGTCCGGCTGACCCTCGCGCATCGCCGCGATGTGCCCAGGCGCAAAGAAGTCTTCGAGGTAGTGCGCCGCCAGCGCGTTCTTTAAGAGAGCGTAGTAGAGGGATCGATTGGGTGACGTACCTGCTTCCTTGTCTTGTCGCAGGATCGCCTTGAGCCGGTCAGCAAGGCGCTGCTCCACGGTCCCAATCGCAATTCCCGGCGGAAGGCCCAACAGTGCGCCGACGCTCTCGAGCAGGCGTAAACGCTCGTTTCTTGCCTCCTGAACAAGGCGATCGATCTCCTTGGTGGAGTCCACTAGCGAGCTGGCGAGTTTGTCCAGGGCCGCAATAGCGTCGGGCTGGGCTGCACCATCACCAAGGCGATTCTTCAGCTTCTTGAGGCTCGCCTTCGCGTCGCTCAACGCCTCGTAGGCAATCTTCGCAGCCCGCTCCGTAGGAGAGAGTGCCCCTGGTGACTCCTTGCGACCTTCCTTTTTGGTCTGGTTGGGGGCGGGGGCTGTCTCTTGTTCCGGCCGCACTTGCCGCTGTGGCAGCGGCGCCCCAACCGCTTCCGCCCCACCTCCCGCGACATGCGAGGATGCGGTGGCCTCAGCGCGCTTGTTCTGTGGTTCACGGCTTGCACCCGGGCCATCCCCCTCGACCTGAGGTGCTGCGGGCGGGGGCGGTGGAGCCTTCACGTCGCTGGGAGGGATCTTCTTGAGTTCAGTTTCGACCTTCTTCTCGAGGTCTTTGAGATCGTCTCTTGAGACGATTGTGTCTCGCACTGCCTGGACGTCGTCGATCGCCTTCCTCACGGACGCAGCGGCGCCTTCAACCCCCGCGAGAGCTGCCGACTTCTTCCCTATCTCATTCAGCGCCTCCCGCACCTTCTGGGCGCGAAGCTGCGCGTTTGCATCCCTCCCGGCCAAGAAAGCCTCTCGCATCGCCTCTCGTTGCCATTCCGAGTAAGAGAAGACTAAGTGGTCCTGAAAGTGACTGGTGTTTGAGTGGAGTGACTGCAACTTGCCTGTGAGCCGCGTTCGAACTCGAATGAGGAAGTCGAGATCCAAGTCGCCTTCATCTCGCGGAGAGCCTTGAATGTCCCGCCTCGGGTCAGGCCGAATCAGTTTCAACGGGTCATCGACCGAATCCACGTGGACGGCAAAGTCACCGAATGAGAAATGCGAGGGAGAATCGGACGCGAGGACCTCCAACATGGACGTTTCTCGTTCCAGGATTGTGGTCCCGATCGTTGAAAGGACCTCCCAGGAGCAGAAGTCGACAGCTTCCTCGGCGCCGTCAGGACTACAGGTCAGGCCTTCTTCCGTAGAGCACTCGACAGGGGGTCGAGCGAGGCCAAGTGCGTGGCTGTAGGCAAGCTGAATCGCCGCCTGCGAAATCCTGTAGTGCTCTTCCCCGTCGAAGCCGAGGCAGACTCCGGGCAAGAGCAGGACCGCGAGAAAGGCGAAAGACGCTCTCCGGCAGCGAGACAGGGCGGCGTCGCCAGTTCGCCTTCTGCGCCTGGCGCCTCTGAGTGACCAGATGCGAAGTGCGCATGCGCCACGCCGGGAATCGACTGTCATTGAGCTGCCCCGCGAGCCCCCTCGAACCACTTTGTCGGGTCGATACTGCCGAGCACACTCACGCGAACGTCACTCGGGCCATCGCCACTCCGTGGGACGCTGGCCTTGGCACGAATGAGCATTCGGAACCAGTTTGTTCCGACTCTCGGCACTTCGAGTTCGCCTTCGAGGAAGTACCTCTCACTCTCATCCCTGCGGATTTCGGCGATTTCTCCGTTCGCCGCCGCGACGACCACGTCGTCGAACAGGTTGTCCCAGAGGAGGCCCGCCTGAAACCACGCGCTAGCGCCCGCCAGAGACTCGGCCGGCCGCCCAGAGTTGTAGGCCTCGACTTCCACGCGAAGCCCGAGGAAGTAGTTCTCCTTTGCGACTAGCGAGCTCGATTCCTCACCCGGTACAGTTGCGAACCCCAGGCCGGCGGCAACGCCTACACGCTTCGAGAAGTAGAAGGACGCCGAGAACCCGGCCTCGAACGTACCGCCCCCAGCCGCGAAGGGGTCGAAGTTCTCGCTCTGAGCGTCCGTTTCGCTGGAGCCCTGTGAGGTCTCCTCAGCGGGGTCGGCTGGTTCCTCGGGTTCGTCGCCAATCGCCCCGATCGCCGAGTATCGCAGGGACACTCCTGATGCGACCCAGGGCTTCCATCGCGAAGTGAAAGTAGCAGCCGCCTCTGCCTGCGAAGCCCAACCGCCGTCTCCTTCCAGGTTGAGAACGCTACCGACATCGAAGCTCATCTTGTGCTTATCTACCACCTTCAACTCGGGGTCGGACGGGCCGCTAGCTCGAGCGACGCAGGCGCCCGAGTTGACCGATTCGTAGCGAAAGCCCAGGAATCCCCCTGCCTGCAATACGCGATCTCGCTCGAATCCTACTTTCGCGCTAGTCCCGCCGGGGGAGACCTTCAACCGCACGGCGAGTTCCCTCGGGAGTTTCTGAGGATTCCCGCCTGGCGCTGTGGAGGGGATTTCTACTTCGGCGGGCGTGCAGGAGGATGAATCGCCGCCGAGCGGCGCAGCCAATACCGGAACAACGGGCGGAGGATTGGCTGCTTGGCCTCGCCTCGCTCTGGGCTCGGTAAGATAGGAGAAGTAAAGGCAAAAGTCCTGCGCGTCATCGGCATTCGAGAACGCGATTACCTTGGCGAGCTCGAAGGCCTCGACCGAGACTTCGAATCTCGGCGGCTCGCATTTCGTTCCCTCCTCAGCAAGCAAGGGGCTGCAGACGTCGACAGCTGCTACCAGGCCGACGCCCAACACCAACGCGAGGCGCCCACTTCGAGACACATGATTCCGATCAAGGTACTTGACTAGCACGGCGCCCTCCCAGTGATCTATCTCTCGTGGTCAATCCATCGAGAGTCCGTCCGCGGCCCTAGAACGAACATATGCAAGACTCCGGATGAGTGGCTCCAAAGGAACGGGCGCCGACCCAGATCTAGGCCTCTTCGCTCCGGCCTCCCTCATCCAAGAAAGTACCCACCACTAGCCCCTCACCACCCTCGGCTTGCTCGCAAGTCCACTTACCTCCACCTCGAAGGGCACATTCCGACTCGTCAATTGCGCGACTCGGTCTGCCTGCAGCGCATTGAGGTGGACCGGAACGGTTGTGCAGTAGTTCAGCAGCATGGAGCAGTCGCGCGGCGTCAGGTCGGATTCGACGATCACATCGTTGATGTCGATCGCGCGCTGGGCCCTGGTCGTGAAATCGCTGGCGACCGCTGAGAGGCCGATCCCTGCATCCGCTGGCCCTCTGCGAGGGCGAGTCGGGCGCGGCATCGGTGGGGCAGCTGCGGCCCCGCTCACGGTCGTCGACTCGAACATCGCCCCCCCAGGCGCTGCTATGGATGTACTAACGAGCGAGACAGCAAAACCGAACATGACCTTGTCGAGTCCGGGCACATCGGCGAACGAAGGGACCGTCTGCCCGCGAGACCCTGGCCGTTCCACTCAGCAGTTGAGTTCCCGCCGTGCGCTCCATGCTCGTCCTCTCCCATCGGCAGCAGCCAGAACCGCTCGATTCGGCCGCCGGCCCTTGTGTTCCCTGGCTTGAGGAGTTGGACGGACTCCAGACGCGAATTCCCGACCCCGCCGGAGGCGCGGTTCGGCAAACTCGTTTGAAAGGAGCGTCAGCGAGGCGAGAACAGTGCGTCTGGGGCCGCCGAGGCGGGCGGTTGAAGTCCTTCGAGATCTGGGAGCTTCGGGCCTACTGCAGGTCGCCTGCGTAGGCGATGAGGCGTTCGAACGCGGCTTCGCGCGCCGCGAGATCTGGGCGTCGTTGGGCTTCGACAGCCGCGCCCAGGAGCTCTTCGAGAGCGTCGGGCATCGAGGAGACCTCGGGTGGCGGGACAGATCCAGTGCTCGAGCCCGCGCTCGCGAGCAACCGCTCGGTCTCGGCCCACTCCCCAAAGTCCAGCGTCACCTCGTCGACGGCCTCGCGCGTCTCGCGCGCGGCGAGGGCGGCAGACGCCTTGAAGACACTGAGATCGATCGCGCTGTCGTGCGCTCCAGACGCGATCTGCCGATAGCGGTCCGCGATCGACTCCGCGAAAGGCACACCCGCCAACGTCGCCGCCGTCTCGTTAGCCAGGAGCTCGATGCTCGCGCGGTCTCCCAGCGCGATGGCGAGAGCCAGGTCGGCGCGCCGAACGCCCAAACGGAAGGCGAGCGCTCGGTCGGCGAGCGAAGGCTCGTCCCCGCGCATCACGGGCCAGCGGGGATCGGTCCAGTCGGAAGGCAGGCGTGCCGCGTCGCCTCGCTGCGCGAAGTCAGCCATGACCGCGTCGACCGACGGCGATTTCGCAAGCAGGAAGTAGCCCAGTCCGGCCGACGTCAGTGCCAGCCCCGCTGCCAGCGCCCAGATCCGCCTGGCCGAGCTGCGTGGCCGGAACTCGAGCGGACGCGCAGGCGCTTGCGGGGCGGCGGCTGCGGGATCCAGCTCGGCGAGCAGCGCGCGGCTCTCGGCGACCACTTCGCGGCAGGCTTCGCAGTCGCTGAGATGCTCGATGACGGCTGCCTGCTCGGCGCCTTCGAGGCGCCCTTCGACGAACGCAGCGAGTGCCTCGAGCTCCGGGCAGCCCGAGCGCTGACCCACTTCGGGAGATCGCGTCACAACTGTCGCTCCATAGAATTGGACGGACTCGAGTCCGCAGTTTCCGGCAGCGCGCCGAAATCCAGCCGCAGGTCGAGCCCGGTCCACCCGACGAGATCCGTCACGCGAGCCGCTTGAAGCCCGTCGCTCTCCAGCGAACGGCGGATCGCGGTGAGCGCACGCTCGATCCTCGTGTACAACGGCCGGGCGGGCTCCCCGAGCATCGCGGCGATGTCGACGATCGGCAGGCTGTCGGCGAATCGAAGCTTCAGGACCAGGCGCTCACGCGCCGGCAGCGCCCCCAGTGCCTTCGCCAGCGCCGCCTCGGCCCGCGCCTGGGTCACGCGCAACTCGGCCTCTCGGATGCCGGAATCGGTCGAATCCGCCGCGGGAAGCTCAGCGAGCGCCTCCTCGCCTTCAAAGCGCCGCTTGGATCGACTCGGCAACTGCGACGCGATCTTCTCGAGGTGGGTGGTGGACTGCTCTACCCCGAAGCCGGACCGCAAATGAGCGATCGCTTCGGCTACTGTCCGTCCGTCCCGGGAGATCAGCGTCTCGAGCTGCACCGCCACCGTCCCCAGCCGCTTCGCCTCCGCCGACGGCCGCCACTTCCCCCAGAGGTGAATCCGAAAGTCGCGAAACAAGTTGGCGATGACGGTGGTCAGATAGGTCGACAGACTCGACCGCCCCTGGAACTTGCGAAAGACGGCAAAGTCGTCATCGACCAGACGCAGCTTCGCCCAAGAGGCAAACTCCTCCGACTCGTCGGGAGGAAATCCGTTCCGCCGGCAGACCGAGGCGAGGACCCGGTCGATCAGGGGCAGGTGCTGACGAAACAGGTCTTCGGAAGTCATGCGGAGCGCAAGGGAATTATCCCACAGCGCTCCAACGACCAACGAATCGCTCGGGCGGCCCGCGCCAGGCGGCCGCGCCCCTTACGGAACGACCTGAAACCGAGCCGCGAAATCCGCCAGGGGAACGACTCCGCCGGGGACCCCGAGGTGGGCTGGGCCTGCAGGCGACGCCAGGATCTCGTGCTCCGTTGCCGCCAGGACCGAGCGAATTCCGGGCGTCTCGAAGCGCGCGAACCAGACCGTCCACTCCCTCGGGTCCGCGGCCAAGGCCGCCTCGAGGACCTCGTACGCCTCGATCCAGCTTCGGACTTGGGTACCGGCTCCCACCCGCCGGATCTGCCAGCCGTCCGCATCCCCCTCCGGCTCGAGCTCCAACGCCGTGACAGCGACCTCGTGCTGGAACCAGAAACCGATGGCCCTCGATTCCTCGCTCTCGAATGCCGCGCCGAGTTCCGGACTCAGGCTCTCGAAGCTCCGGAAGCGAAACAACGGGGTCGGGACGATCGGTTGGGCAGGGTCCAGTCCCAGCGCCACAGCGAAGGCCCCGGGGACCTTCGCTGCCCACTCTTTCGTCGCCTCGAGATAGAGCTCGATTCCCAATGAGAGAAATTCCGGTCGGATCACGGGGCGCCCCAAGCTCTCGTGGTTCGATAGAACAACGTATCGTCTGGGAATGCCTCTTTGAAGCCGTTCTCTATGGTCTTTGCCCCGTACGCTGGATCGTGCGAGTAGTAGATGGGGTCGTTGGCGTCGCCATTCCAATCTGAGATGACGATAGCGTGCGACCCTCCCTTATTCGGCTCGGCTACGATCAAGTAGGTCCTCTGGTCGAGCCAGGATTCGATGTCTGCCTTCAGTCCCAGCTCGGCGATGAGCGCGCCTCCAAAGAGTATCTGCCCGAATTTCAGAACAGGTTCGAGGTCATCGACTTGGTCGTCCCAAGCCTTGGTCGCACCGAGGACGACACCTGCGTTCTTCCAGTAGGCCATGGCGAAGGCTTCCTCACTATTGGGCGGGGGCGGAGCGAGGCCATAGTCTTCCCTGACCGCGCTCGTGGCAACGGCCCAGCAGGAGTCGCCCCCGAGCTGATCCGGAATCACAAACGTCGGCTTGGGGACCGTCAGCGGAGACAGCCAGGGCTCAAGGGTGAACTCGAACTTTAGCTTGGGAAACATGGGGTCTCGCCGACAGACCGAGTTACGGTGCCAACTTCACTACGTCACAATTGACGCGTTTGCCCCCCCAACCATGGGGGCACAGTGCTTCAGGCTGTTCGGCCTGGGTCAGCGGAAGGGCGGGAATCGAAGCCTTTGGAACTTGTGTCAGGTCGTAGAACCGATGAAAGTGCATCGACTCCGGATGCGACTTCGAGGGCCGCTGCTGGCAGTACTCGAACGGATGAGGATCGTTCCAGAGCTTGACGAGTACGAGCGATTGGGCCTTGATCGGCAACTGGATATCGACGGACTTGTCGAAACTCTGCAAGCGGATCACCAATCCGCCTGACCCCAGCACGTGATCCCAGTCCAAACCGTTGGAGTTGAATACCCCTGTCGCCAGAGGCCCGCTACCGGAGACTCCGAAACTCCACGTCGACGAGCCCTTCGAGGCCGAGAGCCTTCCGCTCTCAATTCGCACTCTTCCGACAGCGAGCTTTCGCAACCCCACAGGGTCCGAGACTGGCCTTGCCAAGAGCTCGGACCTCGCCTTGCCGGCGGCGGGAACGGTGGAGAGCAGTTTGCCCAAGTCCCATGAGTAAGCACTCATAGAGCCGTCAACCTTCAGAACATCTTTCGCGCCTTTGAAGTCGAAGGAGATCTCCATACCTTGAGTCAAGGGAATGGATCCGTAGCCACTCTTGGTCGAAGGAAGCCATCCTTTGCAGGCCTCCGCCAGGTCTTTGTCGTCGATGTCCTTGCACCTGACTTCGAGCAGCGGATAGTGAATCAGCTTATGCATCGCGGAACCCTGCTCGTCGAACATGTTGGGCAGGAGGATCTCGATGCCGCCTCCGGATTCGGCCCAAGCCAGCATCCCGGACATTTCCAGCTTCATCTCGTACTGCGCCATCGCGGGCGCGGCCAGGAACAGGACTCCCAGCAAGGACAGCAGGAACTTCGCGCGGCTGCTCATCTCTTCTCCCCCTCTTGAAAGTGAAGCGATCCTTGCTGTGTTCGATTGCCTTACGTGCGGCTCATTCTCCCCTATCGACGGACACGGCCATCGAAATCAACCCTCATCGGGCACTGATGACCACGAATGAGCTCGCCGGCCCTGCCTTTCCGGGCGTTCCCTGCTTGGCGAACTCTCCGCGGGCGCGCCGAAGCGCCGCAGCCGGAGTGCTGCCGCGCGCGAGCTCCCGGTGAAACGCCGTCATGAACTCCGCCGTAGCGCGGTCGTCCACCGGGCGGATCGATGCAACGACGGTCTCCGACCCGGCCGCGAGGAACGCGCTCGCGAGGCTGAGCGACCCTCGCCCTCCGGTTCTCGCTCCATAGGCCGAGAGGCAGCTGGACAGGACGACGACCCGCGGCGCGAGAGAGCCGAGACCGGCGATGCTCCTCACGGTCCAGGCCCCGTCCGGGAGCTCGCGGTCCGGCGAAAGGAGCAGGGCGGTCTCCTCGGGCGACTCCGATACGCGACCGTGCGCGGCGATGTGGAGGAGATCGAGCGCGCCGAGTTGCTTCAGGCCGTCGAAGGTCGCGGCGCCCCCCAGAAGCAGGTGCGCTCCGGGATAGAAGCCCGCCACGGAGCGCGCCTCCTGTTCGGCACGGGCGAGCGCTCCGGCGCCGTCCGCGCTCCCGGCGCCGTTGGCGAGGATCGCCACCCTTTCTCCTCGCGCAGCGGGTGCTGGCACTCTCGCCTCCAGAAAGCTACCCAGGCTGGGAGAAAACACGATCTCCGAAGCCTCCCCCCAGCTGCTATCCGCTCCTTCCTGCGGCATCTCGGAGAACGGCAGAGCGATCAGGTCGGCATCGGGCACGACGACGAGATGCGAGAGGCTCCGGGCCTCGCTGGAGAGTGGGGCCAGCAGTTCCCGGGCGAGCACTTCCGGCGGCAGCTCCACTCTCCCGCCCTTCCCGAGACTCGCCTCTTCCTCGGCGGCCAGTGAGCGCCCGACTTCGACTCTGGTCCGTGGCACCCAGGAGTACCCCGCTTGCTGCGAGGTAAACCACCAGACATCGATCCCCTCCTGTCGCTGAAAGAGGACGAGCACCGCCGAACCCGAGGACAATCGGCTCTGAATCGACTCCGGAGCAGAGCGCAGCCGCGACGATTCCGGCGGCGAAGCGAGCCACGGGAGGCGGGTCGATTCGGCCTCGCTCAGTGCTCCCCAGGTGTCGTGAAGATCCTCGAGGCGCAGCGCGACGGTCTCATTCTGGATCTCTCGAAAGGACGTCGCGAGCAGAGAGCGCTCCTCCGCGGTCCTACCAGAGCTTTGGAGTTTCAACGTCGCCTCGCGCGCCTCTTTCAAGACTCGCTCGGCGGAATGAGGATCCGCGGAGGCGCGAAAGGCCCGCGCCAGAGCGAGCATCGCCTGCGGGCGATAGGCCTCCATACCAGTCGTTCGCACCAGATCGATCGCCTGCGACGCTCTCCTTGCAGCCAGGGCTGGGTCGCGAGGCGCGAGCACCTTGGAAGCGGCCAAACTGACGAGCAACAACCGGCGCCGGCGTTCGAACGAGTCTTCGACGAGCTCGGCCGCGGCCGCCGCGGCGTCGAGGTCCGCGAGACGCGCCTCTGCCTCCCTCCATCGACTCTCCCCCGCCAGCAGGTGCGCGTGCGAGAGCGAGGCGGGGTCCCCGCGCTCTCTAGCGATCTCCACCAGTTCGAATTGCGCCGGAGCGAGCGCCCCTGGCCAAGCCGGTTCCACCACGTAGTGAAGCAGCGCGTCGATCAGCAGGAACTCGCGGCCCGGGCGAGCCAGGTACTTGGCGTCGCGAGCGGCCGAGACGAGGTCGGAGCCCGCTTCCGGGTCTCGGCCCATCTCCGCGAAGGTTCCACTTCGGAGGGCTCGAATCCACGCCTCCAACGCCAGATCGCGCGAGGCGGACGCGGCGCTCAGTGCCGCTGTCAGGTGATCGAGGGTCTCCCAAGAGTTGCCGTCGATGCTCAACGCTACGGCCAGGGCGACCTCGAGCTCCGCGCGAACTCCCGCACTGACGCCCTTGTCGGTCGTCTCGAGCGCCCGCCTCCCCACCGAGACCGCGTTGCGGGCATCTCCTGCGAGCGCCCGCAACGACACCTCGCGGCTCTTCACCCAAGCTGCCAGGCAAGGGAGCTCTGCCCAGGCGTCCGCCCGCATCGCGGAGAGATGCGAGAGCGCCGATTGGCGCCGCCCCGATGCCTGGTTCGCCAGCGCCTCGAGCAGGGCTCCGAGATCGCCGGCGAGGCGCCTGGATCGCCCCGCATCGCTTCCGAACGTTGCCATCGAGGAGGCCGTTTCCGCCAGGCAGTCGTCTCCAGCCTCCTTCCGCAGCAGCTCTCCGAGCCGGACAAGGTCGTCGAGGGCGGCCGACGCGCCGCCTCGATCGGCAGAGAGGACGCCTCGGGACCAGGCGTGCAGCACATTCTCGATTCCGATTCGCCGCACCTCGGAGGCCTCTCCGGGCAGCAGGCCGGCGACCTCCGCGAGAACTCCGTCGTCCAGTGGGCTCTTCCAGCGCGCGCCCAACTCCCTCACCTTCTCTCCCGGGGAGTCCCTGAGCAGAGCCGTCTGCCGTCTCCGCAGCTCCTCTCTCCAGCCCGGATCGACCTCGTCTCTCGCCGCCTGGAGCCAAGCCTCCTTCGCGGCGCGTCGCAGCCCGAGACCTTCCAGCGCAGACGCCCGGTTGAAGGCGGCCTCACGCAGAAGGGGTTGCCTCTCGCCCAGTTCGGCCGCGATCTCGAGAGACTCCAGCAGAAATTCCGGTCGCTGTCGCCGGACTCCAAGCTCGAGCAGGTAGGCGCCGTAGTCGCTCCTACTCGCAGGATCTCCGGCCGTCCCATCCTCGTCCGCCAGCAGCTGAGCCGCACCCTCCAGATTTCCCGATGCAGCCAAGAGGACAGCCGCCAGCCGGCGTTCCTCGGCCGTGCCCTCCGTCGCCGCGGCAAGCGCGCGCTTGGTGAGCCGCCGAAGCACCGCCCTCTCTGAAGGAGTGGGCGCGAACGTCTCGCCGCTCCACGGAAGACCGACGAGGCGTGCTGCAGTCACTGGACCTCTTTTCAAGAGGCCGTGCAGCTCCTCTTCGGAGACCGAGTGCCTTTCCGATAGCCGGACGGCCACAGAGACTGCCAGGAGAAGTGTCCCTGCCAGCGCCGCCCCCTTGACGAGGCCGACCATCGTCCGCTTGCGAACGAAGAAGCTATCGACCTTCAAGCTCGGTTCACGGGAGTGGGCGCGGTCATGCTCCGAATCTACTCCAAGCGGTTGGGATCCTGCCGCCGAAAACTCCCTCCCTGTCCGTCCAATCGTTCGAACCACCAACCGATTGGGGGGATGGCATGGATCTCGATAGGAATCTGGAGCTCATGGAGTCTGGGAGCGTCGAAGAAGCGATGCAGGGGCTCTTCGCGGGGGCGGCAGAGCGGAAGGCGTGTTCGTCGCCGGAAGAATGGCGTGAATTCGTGGTCTCCGAAGTCTGGACCCACCCCATTCGCACCGTCGTGCACGAGGATCCGATGACGCGGCGGGTGTTCTCCAAGCCTCGCGGCTATCCCGGCGACGCGGTGATGCTCGACTACATCTACGGCCTGCCGCATGCCGAGATCGATCGGGCGACCGAGCGCGGCGAGCGCATTCGCGACTTCAACCTGCAGACTCCGGCGGCGCGCGGCGTGCGCCATCGGCGGCATCGCCTCGCCGCCACGATCGACCGCGTCAGCGCCGAGCGGCCGGGGGCGCGTGTCCTGGCGCTCGCGGCGGGCCACCTGCGCGAGGCGGAGCTCTCGGAGGGCCTGTCGACCGGCCGAGTGTCGGAGCTCGTTGCCTTCGACCAGGACGCCAAGAGCCTCGAGCTCGTGAGCCAGGCCTACGCTCATCTTCCGGTCACGGTTCGCGCGGGGACGGTGCGGAACGTCCTGTCGCGGCGAGCTCCGCTGGGAGAGTTCGATCTCGTCTATGCGGCTGGGCTGTTCGACTATCTCTCCCAACCGACGGGGAGGCGCCTCGCGGCGGAGATGTTCCGCTGCGTGCGTCCGGGCGGGCGGATGCTGCTCGCCAACTTCGTCCAGGGCATTCCCGGCGCCGGCTACATGGAGGCCTTTATGGACTGGTTCCTGATCTACCGGACCGACGCCGAGATGCTCGACCTGCTGCGCGAGATCGAGCCGGCCGAGATCCATCAGGTCGTCCTGTCGCACGACGACGACCAGAACATCGTCTACGTCGAGGCGATACGGGCCTGAGGGGAGTCGGTTTCGCTTGGGTGGTGAGTTCATGGAGGTGGGCGTCTGGCGGAAGTCGATCGAGCGTCGAGACCGAACCTCGGGTCTTGTCGTGGTGCGTCTAACCTATGAACTCGCGAATGACCTCCGCATTCGAAGGAAACCCACTCACCTCCTCCTCACTCGCCACATTCCAACTCGTCAAATGCGCCAGCAGGTTCACCTGCCGTGCATTGAGATGCAGCTGATCGATCGTGTAGTAGTTCGGAAACATCGAGTAGTCGAGCGGCTCCAGGTCCATCGCGAGCTTCACGGTGTCGTGCAGTTGCCGGTACCAGGCGTTCACCGGGTGGAGGTAGATCCACAGGAGATCGGTCGTGCCGCCGGCGACGCCGTAGTGTTCGTTGGGGAACACCGTCACGTTCTTCTGCACGGCCATGGCTGTCGCGCCGGCTTGGGCGCGATTCCAGAGTTGTTGGCGCAGGTCGTCGAAGGTGGCGCGGTCGAAGACCTGGTTGAAGCGGAAGGGGGAGTCGGCGGCGATCGGCACGTAGGCGTTGGCGGCGCCGCTCCACTCGAGGCCGAAGAGGGGCGGGAGGTCGGAGTCGACGATGACTTCGTTGCCGCTCATCGTCAGCTGCGTCTCGGTGTTGACGAAGGCGATGACTTTCTGCAGCTTGCGGCGCAGCAGCGCCATGATTCCCTGGTTCTCGAGGTTGCCGCCGTCGCCGAAGAGGTAGGAGCGCGCGGCGTTGCGTGGCAGCTGCGCGGCGCGGCAGACCGGCCAGTAGACGGTCTCGGGGACCATGTCGTCGAGAAAGTGGATGCCGCGCTGGTGGGCGAGATCGAGCAGGTCGTAGACGAAGGCGACGCTCGACAGACCGGCGGCGTCCGAGAGGCGGAAGCGGTTGGGCGGCGTCGGTACACGGAAGCGGCCGTCGGGCGAGACCGTCGAGGGGGCGATGCTGCCCATCGCGAACGGGTCGATCCAGCCGCCGCCCAGATCGGCGCTCGACGGCTGCCCCGGGTTCGGCGGGCCGGCGTTGGCGAAGGCGGGCGGGATCCCCGCCGAGATCGGCGTGGTCTCGAAGTCGTAGCCGACCTCCCAGGCGTTCCGCGGTCCGCCGGCGCCGGCGGGGCGCACCGGGGCTTCGAGCGACACCATCGGATGGCCCGGATTCGGCGGATAGAACAGCGTCGAGTTGGTGATGAGGTACGGGCGGTCTGGCCGCGTCAGCAGGAAGTCGCTCGCGCGCAGCCCTGGGTTGTCGGCGAGGATGCCACGCGCGAGCCAACCCGACGTCCACGAGAAGTAGCGCGATGGCGTGTCGCCGAGGTCGAACGGAGCGAGCACCAGCTCGCCGATCGCTCGCGGCCAGAGCTCCGACGCCGCGATCCCCCGATAGTAGAGCTCGATCGCTTTCGCCAGCATCTCTTCGAGACCGAGCCGCGTCGCCGCCGAGCCGATCGCATGCGCGTCGAGCACACCGAGGTCGTCGGCGGGCCCGCCCGAATCCCAGCGCAACTGGGACGGGTCGAGCTCGAGCGGACCGAGGAGCTCGGCGTCGGAGATCTCCGCCGGCGCCCAGTTGAAGAGCGTGCCGGCCCAGGTGCCGCCCGAGACCGTCGACAGCCAGCCGATCTGCGGCAGGACGCCCAACGCCTCGAGGCCGCGCAGCTCCCCCATCGCCGCCGCGAGCGAACGCGAGCCGCCGCCGGAGATGCAGACGCCGGCCCACGGCGGGCCGAAGCGGCCGGGGTCGGCGGCATCGGAAACCGCAGGCGAACACTCCGGCAGACCCGCCGGAAGACCAGGTTCGGCGCCGGCCGCCGGCATCGCGAAGAGCCGGGCGTGGAGCTGTGCAGGCGCGGCCGTTCCCGCGCCGTTCGTCGTCGGCACTTCGGGCATGCTCTCTCCGAGTCGCTTCCTGCCCGGGTACAACGAACGGCGC
>JAGOCP010000168.1 GCA_017998715.1 Thermoanaerobaculia bacterium
CGCAGCGACCTGGGTGCTGCGGCGCTTCCCCCACACCCGCGGCGCCCGCGCCAGCCTCGCCACCGGCGGCCTCGCCGTCGGCATCCTGCTCGCCGCCGAGTTCGCCGTCGGCCTCTGGATCATGCACTTGCCCGCCGACCGGGTCTTCGTCAAGTCCGACCCTTTGCTCGCCTTCGCCTTCTACGGCGCGCTCGCCCTCACCGCGCTGCTGCCGTTCCTGTTGCGCCACCGCCGCTAGAAGCCGGTGAGGGGTACACTCGCTGGGGAGCTCTCTGGGACCCGAGGGAGGAGAGTCTATGGCCAGAAAGACGTCCCGACCGGCGAAGCCCCTGGCTGACACGAAGTCCGCCCGCACCACCAAAGTGGGGAAGCGGGTGCGAGCGGCGCCCGCCGCGCGAAAGGGCGCAGCACGACGCCCCTTCCTGCGCTTCTACCATTCCGTGCCGCTGCGCCAGCGGACCCTCGCCGTGCTCGACGGGCTCGAGAGTTCCGCGGAGCCCAGACGACATGCCGAAGCGCTCGCGGAGGTCGTCGTCGAGTTGACCCGCAGTGGTCTCGACACCTACTTCATTCAGTCCTTGAAGCGATCCAAGGCAGGGTTCATCGTCGAGCAGTCGGCCGCCCTCGGCCTGGGCGGTGCCGTCAAGGTGATCGCCGCGGTGATTCGCAACGTCATCGGCGGTATGGGCGCCCCGCAGCTCCTTTCGGTCAGCGCCTCCGTCCGCGCCTTCATGCGCTGAATCCGAACGACCTCGATCCACGGAACCCGGCGGTCCGGGCGCGCCTGACCTGGCAGGTCGAGCTGCAGGCGAAGACGTAAGTCCATGAATCTAATTGGTGCCGGAGACAGGAGTCGAACCTGCACGCCCGTGAGGACGGGGGATTTTGAGTCCCCTGCGTCTGCCATTCCGCCACTCCGGCTAGGGGTAGGTGGAGGGATGGGATGCTACGGGCCGGGCTGCGGCCTGTCAAATGGCGGTAAAACTGTGGAAAAAGCGGTGGAAAACTCCCTTGCGAGAGGCGCTTTGCGCCCTGTTTGCGCTACCCCGGGGGGTTGACGAATGTGCCGTTTTCGGCTACTCTTCGGCGTCGGCAGTTGTCGCTCTCGTATCCTAAGTACTCAGTCTCACAATAGTTACAGAAGGGGGCAGAGCACGTGACATTCAAGGTCGGTCAGAAGGTCGTCTACCCGAACCACGGCGTGACCGTGGTCGAGGAGATTGCTCCGAGCCGGATCGATGGCACCGAGCGCACCTGTTATCACCTCCGGCTGTTGTCGGGAAATTCCAAGGTGATGGTGCCGAAGGACAACCTCGATCTGGTCGGACTGCGTCCCCTTTGCGAAGCGAAGGAGATCCGCACGCTGTTCAGCATCCTCGAGAACGGCAGCGTCGAGGCGCAGAAGGACTGGAAGGGCCGCTACAAGCAGAACGTCGAGAAGATGAAGACCGGCCGCATCACCGAAGTGGCGGAAGTGCTGAAGAACCTGCGTTTCGTAAGCCAGAGGAAGAGCCTTTCGTTCCGCGAGAAGAAGATGTACGAGCGCGCCAAGAGCTTCATCGTCAGCGAAGTCGCCCACGTCAAGGGTCTCACCGAGCGCGACGCCGAGCAGCAGGTCGAGCGCGCCCTGACTTCGAGCATCGAGCGCAAGAAGAAGGGCGATCTGCTCGCGAGCTGATCGCCGTGCAAGCCGCACTCTCACGGCCGCTCCCGCTTCTCCGGAAGCTGGGGCGGCCGTTTCTCGTTTGCTGCAAATTGCCGCCGGACCTTCCGCGACCGGGGGAGTCTTGACGCCGACCGCCTTCGTCGACATCGCCCTGCCGCTGCCGGTCGGCCAGACGTTCACCTATCACCTGACGCCTTATCAGCAGGAGCGCATCCGGCCGGGCGCCCGCGTGCGCGTGCCGGTCGGCCGCCGGCGCATGACCGGCTACGTCGTCGCGACCCGCGAAGCGGCCCCCGAGGGGTTCGCGACGCGGGCGATCGAGGCGCTCATCGACCGCGAGCCCGTGCTGCCGGGGGAGCTGCTCGAGCTCGCGCGCTTCGCCGCCGACTACTACCTGGCGCCCCTGGGCGACGTGCTCGCGGCGATGATCCCGGCCGAGGCCGACTCCTGGGGGGATCGCCGCGTCCGCCTGACCGACCGCGGAGCGCTCGCCGTGCATCACGACCCGTTAGGCCAGGCGATGCAGGCCCTGCTGCTCGAGCGCGGACAGCTGCGCATCTCGGAGATCGAGGAGCTGCTCGACGACCCGCGGATCGAGGCCGTGCTGGTGGCGGCGATCGAGGAGGGCGGTCTCGCCTGGGACGAAGCCGGGGCGCGCGGCGAGCGCTACATCGCGGCCTTCGGCCTCGCTCCCGGCGACCCGCAGGCGCTGCGCGAGCGCGCCGGGCGCTCACCCGCCGGGCGCGCGGTGGTGGACTTCCTCGCCGCGCTCGGCCGCCCGGCACTCGCCGACGAGCTTCGCCAGGGAACCGGCTGCAGCACCGCCGTGCTGCGGCGCCTCGCCGGCCTCGGCATCCTCTTGCGCTTCAGCCAACCGAATCGCCTCGGGCTCGACCGGCACCTGATGCCGCGCGACGCCGCGCCGGAACCGATCGCGTTGCGCGGCGACCAGGCTGCGGCACTGACCGAGATCGAGAACGCGCTCGCCGCCGGCAGCTTCGCGCGCTTCCTGCTGCGCGGCGTCACCGGCTCCGGCAAGACCGAGGTCTACCTGCGCGCCGCCGCCGCGGCCCTCGCCGCGGGCCGCAGCGTTCTGCTGCTGGTGCCCGAGATCGCGCTCGTGCCGGCCCTGGCGACGGCCGCCCGGCAGCGTTTTCCAGACGAGCTCGCGGTGCTGCATTCGGGGCTCGGCGCCGCCGAGCGCCAGCAGGAGTGGGCGCGCATCCGCACCGGCGAAGCGCGTCTCGTGGTCGGGCCGCGCTCGGCGCTGTTCGCGCCGGTCGCGAACCTCGGGCTGATCGTCGTCGACGAGGAGCAGGATCTCTCCTACAAACAGGACTCGTCGCCGCGCTACCAGGGGCGCGATCTGGCGCTGATGCGCGCCAAGCTCGCCGGCGCGGTCGCCGTGCTGGTTTCGGCGACGCCGGCGCTCGAGACCCGCCTCGCGGTCGCTTCCGGCAGGATGGTCGGGCTCGGCCTCACCGAGAGGGCCGGCAACGGCGCGCTGCCCGAGGGGATCCTGGTCGATCTGCGCAACGAGCCGGTGGTGAAGCTCCCCGGCGATGTGCATTTTTCGGAACGGCTCCTGGCCGAGATCGAACGCGCGCTCGCCGAGGGCGACCAGACGATCCTGCTGCGCAATCGCCGGGGCTATGCGCCGTTGCTGCTCTGCCGCGCCTGCGGCGAGGACTTCCGCTGCGCCGACTGCGGCCTGCCGCGCACCTATCATCGTAAGGGAGGGCGTGGCGAGCAGCTGATCTGTCATTACTGCGACTCACACCTCGCCGTCCCGAAGCACTGCCCGACCTGCCGCGCGGAGACGCTGGAGGCGATCGGCGCCGGCACCGAACGGATCGAGGAGGCGGTGAAGGAGCGCTTCCCCGGGGCCGCGGTGGACGTTCTCGACCGCGACGCCCTGGCGCGCGGCGGCGGCCCGGCCGCCATTCTCGAGCGCTTCCAGCGCGGCGAGACGCAGATTCTGGTCGGCACGCAGATGGTCTCCAAGGGGCACCACTTTCCGCGCGTCGCCCTGACCGGCATTCTCTCCGCCGACAGCTATCTCGGATTTCCCGATTTCCGTGCGGTGGAGAAGACCTATGCCCTGCTCACCCAGCTCGCCGGGCGCGCCGGACGCGGCGAGCGCCCGGGGCGAATGGTGATCCAGACCTTCCTGCCCGAGCACTACGCCATCCGTGCCGCCCTGCTGCAGGACGACGCCGCCTTCGCCGAGCAGGAGATGCGCTTCCGCCGCATCTTCCACTACCCGCCGTACACCCGCATGGTGCAACTCCTGTTGCGCGACAGCAGCCGCGAGCGTGGCCTCGAGCGGCTGACGGAGATCGCCCATCGCCTCGGGCGCCATCCCCGCGCCGGGGAGCTGCGCGTGACCGGTCCGGCGACCGCGCCGCTCGAGCGCCTTCGCGGCGAATGGCGCCTGCAACTGTTGGTGCGCGGAGCGAACGGCGGCCTGGTCCGGCAGGCGATCCGCGAGGCGCTGGGCGACAAGCCGCACCCCGGACTGGCGGTCGATGTCGACCCCTACCACCTGCTCTGACGGTTTGACCTGACCCCGAGCCTCTGCTACTTTGCCCCCCTCCGTGACCGTTCCGACGATGGCCCAAGACTCCCAGTTCGAAGAGCCTCTGGTCGCCCTGCGCCGCAGGATCGAAGAGCTCGAGGGCTATCCCGAAGGCTCCGGCAGGGAAGGGGAGCTGCGCGAGCTGCGCAAGCAGTTGCGCAGCGAGACCGAACGGATCTTCGCCGGCCTCACCCGCTGGCAGAAGACGCTGGTCGCGCGCCACCCGGACCGGCCGTACACCCTCGACTACGTCGCCATGATGACCGAGGATTGGGTGGAGCTGCACGGCGACCGCGCCTTCGGCGACGACAACGCCATCGTCGCCGGCCTGGCTCGTTTTCGCGGGCGCTCGGTGGCCATCATCGGCCACCACAAGGGGCGCGGCACCAAGGAGCGCATCGCCCGCAACTTCGGCCAGCCCCGTCCCGAGGGCTATCGCAAGGCGCTGCGGGTGATGAAGCTCGCCGAGCGTTTCGGGCTGCCGGTCATCACCCTGATCGACACCGCCGGCGCCTATCCCGGCCTCGACGCCGAGGAGCGCGGTCAGGCCGAAGCGATTGCGCGCAACCTGCTCGAGATGGCCGGGCTCAACGTACCGATCGTCGTCGCAGTCACCGGCGAAGGGGGCAGCGGCGGGGCGCTGGCGCTCGGCGTCGGCGATCGCGTGCTGATCTTCGAATACGCGGTCTACTCGGTGATCTCCCCCGAAGGATGCGCGGCGATCCTGTGGAAAGACCAGGAGATGAAGGCCCAGGCGGCGGAGGCGATGCGCATCACCGCCCCCGACCTGTTGAAGCTCGGTGTCGTCGACGAGATCGTCGCCGAGCCGCCCGGCGGCGTACACACCGATCCCGAAGCCGGCGCCGCCCGGCTCGCGGATGCCATCGAGCGCGCTCTCGCCGGGCTCGAGCGGATGAGCCCCGAGGCGCGGCTCGAGGCGCGCTATCGGCGTTTCCGCGCCCTCGGCGTGGTGGGCGAGATCGGCTCGGCCGGCGACTTCGGTCGCGGTGTCGGCGCCGCCCCGACGCCAGCCGCTCCGGCCGCTCCGAGACGCTGAGCCGCGGTGCACGCGTCGTGGATCGCCCGGCAACCCCCGCCGGCGATCGAAACCCTCGATCGACTCGAAGCCTCCGGCCTCACCCGCGAGCTCGCCTCGCTGCTCGCCGCGCGCGGCGTCTCGACGCCGGCGGAAGCCGCCGCCTTCCTCGATCCGGGAATCGACAGCCTGCACGATCCGCTGCTCCTCAAGGGGATGAAAGAAGCGCTCGACCTTCTGCTGGCAGCGCACTCGCGCGGCGAGCGCGTGGCGGTGATCGGCGACTACGACGTCGACGGGATCACCGCCACGGCGCTGCTGCTCGGCGTCTTTCAGGCGGTAGGCATCGCGGCGCACGGCATCCTGCCCAACCGGCACGCCGGTGGCTACGGTCCCCAGCCACAGCACATGCAGCAAGCGGAGGAGCTCGGCTGCCGTCTGGTAGTCACCGCCGACTGCGGTATCCGGGCCTACGAGGCGCTCGCCGAGGCCAGGCGCCGCGGACTTCCTGTCATCGTCACCGATCACCATCTGCCGGGGGAGCAGCGGCTCGACGCCGCGGCGGTCGTCAATCCGCGCCAGGCCGGCTGTTCTTACCCGTTCCGCGAGCTCGCCGGCGTCGGTCTGGCGATGAAGCTCGGCGCGGCGCTGCTCGAGCGCTTCGGGCGCCCGGTGCCGTGGACTTCGCTCTGCCGCATCGCCTGCCTCGGTACGATCGCCGACGCCGCGCCACTCGTCGGCGAGAACCGCGTGCTGGCGAGTCGCGGTCTCGCGGCACTCGCGGCGACGCCCTCGGTCGGGCTGCAGGCGCTGCTCGCCGAAGCCGAGGTCGGCAGGCCGGTCTCGGCGCATGACGTCGGCTTTCGGCTCGGTCCACGCCTGAACGCCGCCGGCCGGCTGGGGGCAGCCGACCCGGCGCTCGAGCTGCTGCTCACCCGCGATCCGCAGCGGGCAGCGGCGCTCGCCGCCGAGCTCGGACGCAACAACAACGAGCGCCGCGAGCTCGAGAAGCGGGTCGTCGAGGAAAGCGCGGCGCGCTACGCGGACCGCGAGCTGCCAGCCATCCTCGTCGGCTGGAGCGCCGACTGGCACCGCGGCGTCGTCGGCATCGCCGCCGGACGCCTGGCGCGGCAGTTCCATCGCCCGGCGATTCTGTTCGCGATCGCCGACGGCGTCGCAGTCGGGTCGGGGCGAAGCGTGCCGGGGATCGACCTGCACGCCTTCCTCGCCACCTGGGAGTCGCGATTCGAGCGCTTCGGGGGCCATGCCCAGGCGATCGGTCTGACCGCCGATTCGGCGCGGCTCGACGAGCTCGGCCGGGAGTGGGAAGCGGCGGCCGCAGGCTGGCCGGCCGGGAGCTTCTCGCCGACCTTCGATTTCGACGGCGCGCTCGCGCTGGGTGAGGTCACCGCTGACTTCCTCGCCCGCCTGTCGCGCCTCGAACCGTTCGGCGTCGGCAATCCCGAGCCCGTCTTCCGCTTCGGTCCGTGCCGGCGAACGGGCGTCGCGCGCACGTTCGGCGGTGGCCATCTCGGATTCGCCGCCAGCGAGCTCGGCGCCGCGCCCGGCAGCGGTGTCGACGTCGTCGCCTGGCAGTGGGCGGAGCGCGCTGCGGCGAGTGGCGTCTTCGACCGCGAGTTCGAGATGCTGGCGGCGGTGGAGCTCGATCGCTTCCGCAACCGGCCGCGCCTGCGTCTCGTCGACGCCCGTCCGATGGCCCTGCAAAACCACTAGAATGAACCGGATGAAGCGGCCGGCACAGGGTTCGTACAAGCGTCTCCGGCGGGGGCTGCTGGGGCTGCTGGCGGTCGCCCTGGCGGGCCTCGCTGGCCTCTATCTGCTCGGCCGCCAGGGAGCGCCGGAGGAGGACCCCGCGGCGGCCGGTGGAGCGCGCCCCGAGGCGACGGATGCCGCCGGGCGCGCCAGCGACGCGGCGCAGCGGGCCGAGAACGTCGTCGCCTCGAGTGACGCCTTCGATTTCACCCAGTCACTCGAAGGGCAGCCGGTGTTCAGCGTGCATGGCGACCGTTTCCGGACCACCCGCGACGGCAGAGTCGAGCTCGAGGGGGTGCGCTTCCAGATCTACCGCGACACGACCAGCTATTCGGTCGCAAGCGACTCCGCCACCTACGACACCAACTCGCAGGAGGCGCTGCTCACCGGCCACGTCCAGCTCACCGGCGGCGAGCTGGCGATGGACAGCGGCGAGCTGCAGTTGTCG
>JAGOCP010000169.1 GCA_017998715.1 Thermoanaerobaculia bacterium
GCCACCGTGGCGTGCTGCTCCATCGGCAGGTGGGTGTTGCCCTCGTAGAAGAAAGTGTCCTCGAAGATCCGGTCGGCCTCGGCGAAGCCGGCCTCGACATCGCCGAATTCCATCGACAGCAGTTTGTGCAGGTTGCCGTCGTCGGCGTAGGAGTGGATCTGCGGCTCGGGGGTGACGAGCGCCTCTTCGACCGACGAAATGGTCGGCAGGAGCTCGTACTCCACGCGCACCGCGAGCGCCGCTTCGTGGGCGAGATCCTCCGACGTCGCCGCGACCGCCGCGATCGGATCGCCGACGTGGCGCACGATATCGAGCGCCAGCGGATGCTCGTCCTGCGACACCGGCAGAATGCCGAAGGTGACCGGCAGGTCCTGGCCGGTGAGCACCGCGAGGACGCCCGGCATCGCCAGCGCCGCGGCGGTGTCGACCGAAAGCAGCCGCCCGTGCGGCACGGTCGACCGGACCAGCTTGATGAAGCACTGGCGCGGAAACGACAGATCGTCGGCGAAGCGCGTGGTACCGGTCACTTTCGCCCAGCCGTCGACTCGTCGAAACGGCGTCCCGATCAAGGTGAGCTCACGCTCCGGCAGCGCCGATGGCTGCGCCATCGTCACCGCCGGATCGCGAGCGGGGGGGGCGGGCGAGGCGCCTGGCAGCTTGCGACCCGGCTCCGTCATCACAGCCCTCCTTTACCAGCAGCTTTTGCTTTCATCGAATCGAGAGACCCATGGACGGTCCGGCCCTCGAACAGCGTCAACAGAACTGTTGTCTCCGAGATCTCGCCGGCAGGGATCGTGAAGAGGTTGCGGTCGAGCACGACGAGGTCGGCGAGCTTGCCAGCTTCGAGCGAGCCGCTCTCGCGCTCTTCGAAGCCGGCATAGGCGCCGCCGATCGTGTAGGCGGCGAGCATCGTCGCGAGGTCGACGCGCTCTTCGGGGATCCATGGCTCGTCGCAGGTGGTGAGCTCCGGATCGCAACGCGTGATCGCCACTTCGATCGCCTCGAGCGGGTTCATCGACGACACCGACCAGTCGCTGCCGGCGGCGAGCACCGCGCCGGTGCGGGCGACCGAGGCGATCGGGTAGAGCCAACGCGACCGCTCCGGGCCCAGGAACGGCTCGGTGAGGTCGCGAATGTAGGCGTCGGCATAGGCCCAGAGAGGTTGAAAGTCGGCGATGACACCGAGCTCGCGGAAGCGCGGAATGTCGGACGGCGCAAAGAGCTGGATGTGCGCCAGCAGGGGGCGGGCGTCGCGCACGCCGTTCGCGGCACGCGCTGCGGCGAGGCCGTCGAGGGTGTCCCGAATGGCGCGATCGCCGATGGCGTGGACGTGGATCTGGAAGCGCTCGCGGTCGAGAGCGACGATCACGGACTCGAGCGCGTTCGCGCTCCAGTTGGGAATGCCCAGGCCGCTGCGTCCGCCGATGTACGGCTCGAGGAGCGCCGCCGTGCCGCCCTCGATGACGCCGTCGGCGAAGAGCTTCACCGCCGTCGCCCGCACATGCGGTGCATGCGAAGCGGCGCGCTCGCGCACGAGGGCGGGGATGCCGCCGATGCCCTCCTCGGGACCGAGATGCTGGGAAACGACGACGCGCAGGCCGAGCTCACCGGCCCGGTCGAGGGTGTCGTAGGTGGCGGTGGTTTCCGCTCCCGCGCTCGCTTCGGTGAGCGCGACGATGCCGAAACCGTGGGCTCTGGCGACGGCGAGACGCAGGCCGGCGAGCCGCTCGGCAGCGGTCGTCTCCGGCAGCAGCCTGTCGACGAGGTCGGCGGCGCTCTCCCGCAGGGTACCGATCGGGGCGCCGGCCGCATCCCGTTCGATCCGCCCGCCTTCGGGATCGGGGGTCGCCGCGGTGACGCCGGCGAGCTCCAGAGCCTTCGAATTGACCCAGCTCGAGTGTCCGTCCGCCGAAGCGAGGAGCGCCGGGCGGTCGGGAAGGATGGCGTCGAGGTCCCGCCGATCGGCGAGCCCGCCGGGAAACAGGGTGAGGTCCCAGCCGCCGCCCACCAGCCAGGGGCGGTCGCCGAGCCGGGCGACGCAGTCGCGGAGGCGCTGAAGGACCTCGTCGCGATCGGCACTGGAGTTCAGGTCGCACTGCGTCAGCTCCACGCCCCCCGAGACCGGATGGACGTGCCGGTCGTGGAAGCCGGGGAGGACGAAGCGCCCGCCGAGGTCGACCACCCGCGTCTTCGGGCCGATGAAACCGGTGACATCCCGGTCGGCGCCGACGAAGACGATCCGGTCGCCGGAAACGGCGAGCGACTCCGCCCACGAGCGGGCGGCATCCACGGTGTAAATCTGGCCGTGCCGCAGGACGAGATCAGCTGAGGGACCGGACCCCGCCGCCGCGGAAGCGGCGGCACCGGTGCCTCCGAGCAAGGCGAAGAAGAACAAGAGAAAACCGGTAAAGGATGCCGGGCGAAACACGCCGCCGCTCCAACCGTATCCATCTACTGGAAGCTTCTTTTCCTGCAACCTCGCTTCCGGACTGGGGACCATCGCGATGTTGACCTTTCTCGTCTGGGTGCTGCTCTTCATCGTCTGCTGGCCGATCGCCATCCTGGCGCTCGTGCTCTACCCGCTGGTCTGGCTGGTGCTGCTGCCTTTCCGCATCCTCGGCTTCGCCGTCGGCGGCGTGCTGGCGTTCCTGAAGGGCCTCTTCTTCCTGCCGGCGCGGCTCCTGGGCGTCAGGGCCTGACTGGCGGGGCGCCCGGCTCGAGCGCCCCGTGGAGGGATTCGCGTTCCGGCGTCCAGCTCTCGCCGCGCAGCGTCGCCGCCGCCCCTTCGACCGCCTCCAGGATCTTGATGTAGCCGGTACAGCGGCAGAGGTTGCCGGCCAGAGCGGCGCGGATCTCGGCCCGGTCCGGCCGTGAATTCTCCGCCAGGAGCGCCTTCGCCGTCATCAGGATCCCGGGCGTGCAGTAGCCGCACTGGGCGGCGCCGAGATCGGCGAAGGCGGACTGCAGCGCATGGAGCTCGTTGCCCTGCTGAAGTCCCTCGACGGTCTCGATCGCCTTGCCTTCCATCTCCGCGGCGAGCGCCAGGCAGGAGAGCACCGGCTGGCCGTCGACGAGCACCGTGCAGGTGCCGCACTCGCCGAGCTCGCAGCCGTGCTTGGTGCCGGTAAGGCCCAGCTCCTCGCGCAGCACCTCGAGCAGGGTGTGGTGGACCGCGAAAGCGACCGTGCGGCTCTCGCCGTTGACGGTCAGGGATTGGGTGACGATCGCTTCGCGCATGCGGCAGTCTCTCTGGCGGAGAAGCTCTCGTCAAGCGGTCAGGGCGGGGTGCGGCCCGAGGCCGGCGGGGGAGCCGCGAGGCCGCCGGCAGATCCCGGGAGCCGTCTCTACGTATAGTAGGCCTGAGGGCGCGTCGCAATGGGGAGTTGGACTCTTTCACGGTGGGTGGCGATTTTCGGCGGCGTGGCGCTCGCTTTCGCCCTGCTGTCGATCGTCGACATCCTCGTGCCGCGCCCTTACGACGGCGTCGTCCTGGAGTCGGACCAGTGGGGAACACTCTCGGTGCGGGAGGTGGTTCCGGGCTCGGGGGCCGACCTCGCGGGCATCCTCGCCGGCGACCGGATCGTCGGCATCGACCGCACGGTGCTGTCGTCGAGCGCCCAGGCCGGGCGCATTCTCGCGCGCCATCGGATCGGCGACGACGTGCCCTATCTGGTGCGCCGCGGCGAGGGCGTCGAGGACCTGCGCGCCGTCCACCTCGGGCGCCGCTTCATCGGCAGCGCGCCCTATTTCTTTGCCTGTCTGCTCGGCTTTTCGTTCTTCGGCGTCGCCTATTTCGTCCTGCGCCGCCAGCCCGAGCAGCGCGCGGCGCAGATCTTCCATCTCGTCGGGGCGCTGTTCCTGCTCTTCCTGATCTGCCGCCTGCGTCCGGCCTCCTACGGCTGGATCGACGGCCTGGTGCTCGAGGCGGGCGCCCTGGCTCTCCTGCTGCTGCCGGCCTGCTTTCTGCACTTCTTCCTCGTCTTCCCGCGGCCTATCGGATTGCGCCCGAGCGGCGGTGAGCCCGATTTCGCCCGCCGGCGGCGGCGCTGGCTGCTCCTGCTCGGCTCGCTCTACCTGCTGCCTCTGGTCGTCTTCGTCGTCGCGATCGCTCTCGGGCGCCGGGTCGGGGTCGCTCCCCGGCTGATCACCGGGGCGCCGGAGGCGAGCTGGTGGGTCCTCGGGCTCTACATGCTGGTCGGTCTCGCCACCCTGGCCTGGAACGCGCGCGCGACCCGCGACCCGCGGCAACGGCGCGGCATCGCCCTGGTCTTTGCCGGCTCGCTCTTCGGCCTGCTGCCTTTCCTCGGCCTCGCGGTGGCGCGGCCGGCCTGGCTGCACAGCGAGCCCGAGGCTTTCGCCCTGCTCGCTCCTCTCGCCCTCGTGCCGCTCACCTTCGCCTTCGCCATCATCCGCTTCGGCCTGCTCGACATCCGCGTCATCGTGCGGCGCAGCCTGGTCTACTCGATGGTGACCATCGGCGTTGCCGCGGTCTATGCCGTGGCGCTCGCGCTGGTGAACAGCTTCGTCCTGGGCTCGCAGTTTTCGACCTCGCCGGCGTTCCCGGTGTTGTTCGCCCTCGGTGTCCTGCTGCTCCTCGAGCCGCTTCGCCACCGCGTCCAGGGGTGGATCGACCGCTTCGTGCACGCCGATCGCCGCCGGCTGGAGGAGGCGATCCGCAAGCTCGGCCGGGCGGTCGCGGCGGAGGTCGATCCGCAGCCGGTCGTGCGCGACGTGGTCGAGCGCCTGCCGCAGATTCTCGGGCTGCACTTCGCCGCCCTCTACCTCGAGCATGACGGCGCTCTCGAGCGCGCCGCCGGGCCCGCGACGCTGCCAGTGACGCTGCCGCTCCTCGCCCCGCTGCACGACGCCCTGGCGGCGAAGGGCGAGCCGGTGCCGCTCGCCGAGCTCGTTCGCCTGATGCCGCGTTCGCGGGAGGTCGCGCAGCTGGTCGAGCGCCTCGAACCCGCCGGCGTCGAGATCGTCGGCGACCTCACCTCGCCGCGGCGCAAGATTGGACTGGTCCTGCTTTCCGGCACCACCGGGCAGGTCGAGATCGGCGACGAAATCCGCACGCTCCTCGGCAGTCTCTTCGGCCAAGCGGCGTTGGCGCTCGAGACCAGCCGGCTGGTGGCCGAGCGCACCCGCCAGGCCGAGCTCGAACGCGAGCTCGAGATCGCCTCGAGTGTGCAGACCGAGCTGCTGCCGCGCGTCCTCCACTTCGGCCAGGGCTGGTCGGTGGCGGCGGTCTGCCGCGCGGCGCGCCATGTCGGCGGCGACTTCTACACCGAGCTGCCGGCGGGATCGAACGGCAACCGCGCCATCGTCTTCGGCGACGTCGCGGGAAAATCGGTCGCCGGCGCCCTGGTCATGATGGCGGCGCACGAAGCCTTGCAGACTCTGGCCCTGACGCATCGCGATCCCGAAACGCTTTTCGCGTTGGCCAACCGCAGGCTCTACGGCCTCGGGACGAAGAAGTCGTTCGTGGCGCTCGGTTGGGTGGCCGCCACGGACGACGGCGAGGGCATCGACTATCTCCTCGCCGGCCAGCCGCAGCTGCTGGTGCGGACGCCTGCGGGGGTGGTGCGCGAGTTGCCGTTGCCGCCGCATCGCCTGCCGCTCGGCGCCCTCCTCGACGGGCGCTATGTCGCGAGCCGCGCGGCGGTCGCTCCCGGCGATCTCGTCCTCGGCTACTCGGACGGCGTCACCGAGGCGCAGGCCCCCGACGGCGAGCTGTTCGGCGACGAGCGGCTGGTGCGGGTGCTGCGCACGGCGCGCGGCGGGCCGCAGGAGATCATCGAGCAGGTTCTTGACGCGATCGCGGTCTTCACCCGCGGCGCCGATCCTTATGACGACATCACTCTCGTCGCCATCGCCCGGGACGGAGGAGGAGAAGCATGCGACGTCGCAATCTGATTCTGGTGCTGTCGGCGGGCCTGGTTGTCGCCGCGGCGGTGACCGTGCCGTTTCTGCTCCGGGCGCGCGCCACCGAGTGGACGACGAAGTCGCCGGCGGCGCTGGCGGCCTTCGAGGCCGGGCTCGACGCGCGCATGCGCTTCTATCTGCTCGACGCTGCGGCGGATTTCCGCCAGGCGCTCGCGCTCGATCCGTCCTTCGCCGCCGCCAAGGTGCAGCTCGCCGCCGTCACGGTCGATGGCGAGGAGCGCAAGCGTCTGCGCAAGGAGCTCGAAGTGATGGACGTTTCGGCACTCGGCGAGCGGGAGCGCTTTCTGGTCGAGATGGCGCGCAGCAAGCGCGAGCTCCTGCCCGAGCTCTCCGCGAGCTACCTCGCGCGCCATCCGCGCGATCCCTGGGGGCTCTATGTCGCCGCCGGACAGGCGTGGGATCGGGAGGATTTCACCGCCGCGGCCGACCTCTACCGCCGCCTCCTCGAGGTCGATCCGAACTGGGTTCTGGCGCGCAACAACCTGGCCTACCTGGCCATGGCGCAGGCTCAGTTCGCCCAGGCCGAGGAGCAACTGCGCACCTACGCCTACGTCGCCCCCGATCAGGCGAATCCGCACGATTCGCTGGGCGAGCTGCTGTCGCTCGTCGGCCGGTACGACGAGGCGCGCGCCGAGCTCGAGCGTGCGATCGCCATCCGCCCAGACTTCTGCGCCTCGTACCAGCATCTCGCCGGGATCGCCATCTTCGAGGGCAAGCCGGAGGAGATTCCGCCGCTCGCCGCTCGTTTGGCGAAGAACTGCCCGCCGGAGATGGGGGCAGCGCTCGAATGCGAAGGGCGTTTTTTCGCCGCCTTCATCGCGAAGGATTTCGATGCGCCCTGGCGCGACGGCTTCGCCTCTTGCGCCGGTAAGCCGGGCGGCCGGGGGATTCTCTTCTATCGCCTGGCGCTCCTCGCCGGCCGAACCGCGGAAGCCGACGCCGAAGACGTCGTGCTCGCCAAGCTCGTCGAGGAGAGCCGCAAGAGCGGCTACGGCAAGAGCAAAGCCCGAAGCCTGCAGGTCGAGGCGCTGCACGAGCAGGGCCTGCGCAAGCTCGCCGATGGGGATGCGCGGGCGGCAGCGGGCCTCTTCCGCGCCGCCGACGAGCGCGCCTCCTACTGGGGCGTCGACGAAGGGCGCACCAGGCTCTTCAACAAGCTCAACCTGGCGCTGGCGCTCGACCGCGCCGGCGAGGCCGGTGAGTCCGCGGCTGTGCTCGCCTCGGTGAGCGCGGTGAATCCGGCGTTCGCCGAGGTCTACGCCTCCCTGCCGGAGCGGACGCCTGGGCCGCGCTGAGTCGTCGCGACCCTGGCGCGCGGACTTACTCGATGCGGGTGACCTGCAGGATGCGGCGCGGCCGCGCTTCGAGGTTCTCGATTTCGACACTGCCGTCCTTGGCCAGCTCGATCTTGGCCAGGGCGAGCATTTCGCCGCTGCCGCCGTCATCGACGCCGGGACCGTCGAGGGCGAGCTCGACCAGCGTGTACGGATAGTCGCGGGAGAGACCGCCGCGGACGAACTCGGAATAGGAGACCGGCCGCGAGAGCAGCAGGA
>JAGOCP010000170.1 GCA_017998715.1 Thermoanaerobaculia bacterium
CCAGGCTCGCGTGCGCCCGGACGAAGGCGGCCAGCGTGGCCGTGTCGATCCCGGGATCCGAGAGCGCCTCCCCCACCCCGCCAACTGCGGCGCGGAACTGGGCCGACGGCGTGCGCGGCAGCGAGGGGATCGACTGCCGCAGCCGGTCCAGGATCGGCAACGCCGCGGCGCCTGTCGCCTCGACCCGGGAGCGCCACTCGGCCGGCGGGACGACCTGGAGGGGCTCGAGGGGCTCGAGGGGCACGAACTCGGGTCGATCGCGGCCGGGCTCGACCCGGACTTCGAGGTCCGCCAGAACGAGCAGATCGAGCAGTCGCGCCAGCGTGACGAGTCCGCGCTCGCCGGCGGCGAGATTCGAGACATGGAACACCGGTGCGCCTGCCTCGGAGATCGCCGGCGTCGCGCGCGTCCGCTCCGCCAGGCGTTCGATCGCCTCGGCCGCGAAGTCGACCGGCACCAGATCGAGGCCGCGGGCCGAGGTTTCGGTCTCGGGTGTCCAGCTCGGGACGCCGGCTTCGGGCGGACCGGGAATCGACCGCGTCGTGAGACAGGACGAGAGGACCCGCGTCAACCAGTCGTGATCGTTGGCATAGCCGGTCGCTCGCGACCAGGACAGGAGAGCCGGCCGGCTGATCGAAGCGCGCCAGAGGCCGCCGCTGCGCTTCGCCAGCTCCTGCACCATGCGCTCGCCGACCCACTTGGTGATTGCGTAGCCGGTGTTGGCGGCGAACTGCTCGCGCGACAGGCGCTCGGGTATCGCGATCGTTTCGGCGGCGATGCCGCGGCCCGGCCCGGCGACGAGCAGCGAGACGTTGAGCGAAGAGACGAGATGGAAAGCCTTGAGCGTCCGCGTCGTGGCGAGCTCCAGCGCCCGGCGGGTGCCGATGACGTTCGTCGCGCGCAGGGCCGCGTAGCCACTCGCGCCGGTGACGCTCGCCGCGACATGGATCACGAGCCCCGTCTCGCGAGCGAGCTCCTCCCAGCGTGCGGCGTCGAGCCCGAAGCGCTCCGCATCGAGCCGCCCGGCGATGCCGACCACCCTTGCCGCTCGGTTCCGCGGATCGGCGGTGAGGCTCGGCTCGGCGAGGCCGGCAGCAGCGGCCGCCTGGCGCAGCCGTTCGCAGGCCGCTTGATCGCTCGCCGCTCGGACGATGGCGAACACCCGCGCTCCGGCAGGCAAGGTCCGCTGCAGGCGGTCGAGGAGGTGAATGCCGAGAAAGCCGTTCGCGCCGGTGACCAGAACATCGCCCGAGGTCGCCTGAAGAATCCCGTCCGTGATCGCGGGTACCTCGACCGCGTCGAGATTCGCCAGCTCGAGCTCGTCGGCAGTCTCAGGCTGGGGCGCCGCGCCTTCCTTCGAAAAAGCAGAAGGACCGGACAAGGAAAGGACTACCTGCGGGCCTCCGCTCGCTGCAGAGCCGTCCGCGATCGCGAAACGACTTGGGACGAGCCAGTCTGCCAGCTCGCGCAGCGGTCGGTTGGCAATCGATTCCGGCCGAGCCTGCACGGCTTCGTCGAGCCGCTCCTTGCCGCCGAAGACCTCCTCGATCCGCATTGCGAACTCGAGTGTGGCCAGCGAGTCGCCGCCCTGCTCGGCGAAGGAGCGCTCGAGGTCGATCGTCGCCGGCGGCCGGCGCAGAATGGCGCCGGCGATGGTGGCGATCGCGCGCAGACTCTCGACGGCGGCGTCAGGATTCGTCCCGGCAGCGTCGGTCACCGATCGCGTTGGCGCTGCCGCGGCAGGCCGCGACCCGGCGGCTTCGATCGCTTCGCGGTAGCGCTCGGCGAGAGCGCGGCGGTTGAGCTTGAACGATGGAGTGAGCAGGTGGTTCGCCACCGTCCAGGGGGAGGCGCCGCCTTCGCGTTGCGCGATCACCACTGCCGCCACGCGCTCGTGCGGACGCAGCCCCGCTTCCCCGGCGACGCGCAGCAGCTCGTCGGCGAGCTCGCCTTCGGCGACGCCATCGCGCCGCGGCACCACCACCGCCACCACCCGCGCCGCACCCGGCGCGGCGGTGATCCAGATCTGCTCGACCGCCTCGCTGCGCGAATAGACGCGCTCGAGCTCCTCGGGCGAAACGAGCTCTGCGCCGGCGAGTTTGAAGGTCAACTTCGAGCGGCCGACGACACGCACCCGGCGCCCCGGGCCGAGCTCGACCAGATCGCCGGTGCGGAAGAAGCCGTCGACGGTGAACTCCGAGTCCGCGCCCGCTTGGGCATCCAGATATCGCGCGGTGGAGCGCGCCGTGCGCACCGCGAGCTCGCCGCGCGGCAGCGGCCGGTCGGCGGTAGTGAAGCCCAACTCGGGCCGGTCGATGAGGCGGTATTCGATGCCCGGCAGCAGGACGCCGTTCCTGGCGATGAAGCCGGTTTCGGTGGTGCCGTAGCCCTCCGACATCGCGACGCCGAACAGCGTCTCCATCGTGCGCCGCACGCCCGCGTCGGAGGGCGCCCCGCCGGTCGCCATGAAGGCGATGCGGCCGCCTAACGCATCGCGAAAGCGGCGCCGCACCGCGGCGACCTCCGCGACGTCGAGATCGGCCCGGGCGATCGCTCGCCGGTACTCGCCGTAGAGCGTGTTCCAGATCACCGGCGGCACGTCGAACAGTGTCGGCCGGATCTGTCGCAGGTCGTGGAACAGCTCGGCACCGCGCCGCGCGAAGCCGACGCGACCGCCGTTGGTCAGCGCGCGCCAGACGGAGCCACGGTCGCCGGCGATCGCCGACGGCTGGAACGAGGCGCCGACATACGGCCAGAGATCGACCTCGACGCACATCTCTTCCGCCCAGCGGCGGCGCGTCGCCAGCGTCCCCTTCGGCTCGCCGGTGCTGCCCGAGGTGAACAGGATCGTGAACAGCTCGTCGGCGCCATCGCAGGCGATGCCGAGCTCGCGCGCCCGCGCATGGCCGGGCGCGTCGTCGTGCAGGATGCCGCACTCGAGGCTCAAGCCGGAGGCGGCGCTCCAGGCCGCCAGAGCCGCGTCCCCTTCGGCATCGGCGAGCAACGTCGCGAGAACGCGCTCGTCCTCTCGCAACGCGGGCCGCAGGTCGGAAAGATCGTCGCCGAAACCGATGATCGCCGCCAGCGCGCTGCGCGCCGGTGCGAACGCCGGAGCGCGCAGAAGCTCGACACCCTGGCCGTCCGCAATCACGACGCCGAGCCCGGCGCGGCCGGCGATGCCGGCGAGCGCCTCGGCGGAGAGACCGGCCGGGAGCCCCACGGAAGCGCGATTCGAGAGCACCGCGGCGAGCTCGGCGAGATAGAACTCCGGCGCGTTCTCGTCGACGAGAATCCCGACGTTCGCCTGCGGAGGCACGCCGAGCCGCTCCCAGGCGCGCGCCAGGGCGAAGGCGTCGCGACGCACCTCGGCGTAGCTCTGCCATTCGTAGGGCGCGCTCTTCGCGGCTCGCCGGCGCCCGAACAGCGGCCGGTCGGCCCAGGCGACGAGCAGGTTGTTGAGCCCGACGGCGAGCGACGGAAAGTCGAGCAGACCGAGGCGCGCGAAGGTCGGGTGGCACGGCTCGGCCAGGTACTCCTCGAAGAGAAAACCGAACGACCGCCGCAACCCAGCGATCGCAGGGATCGCGGCGATCTCAGCGATCGCGGGAGATTCGCCTGCATCCTCCGGTAGCCGGGCGAGCGCGGCGCGCAGCCGCAACACCAGGTTGTGGCAGGCCGGCGAGAGCACGTGGTGGGCCGCTTCGAGCGAGCGGAAGCGAATCGCCGGCTCGCGGGTGCGATCGATCAGGAACGGCTCGCCCGAGAGCATGCAGCGCTCGCCCCACGGGCGCTTCGCCGCCGGAGTGGCAGGAAGCTCGTGACCCGCAATCTCGAGCTCGTCGAAGGGCGCCTCCGGATCGAGGTGCGAGCAGAGCTCGAGACGCCACGGCAGGGCGCGGAGCGACCGGCCGGAGGCCTGCTGCTCGAGCGCCGCCCAGGCGCGCGCGAACAGCCACTGCGCCTGCGACAGCGCGCGGCGCGCCGCGTCCGAACGAAAGGCGCGCCGCGGGGTGAAGGCATGCCGGGCGGCACGAGCCGCCGCCACAGCATGGATGAGACGCTCGAGCGCTGGCTCGAGCTGCGGTGCGCGAGCGCCACGCGTGGCGACCGCTTCCAGCGCCGCAACCGCGTCGGCGAGCTCGGCGAAGGCCGCCCGTGCCGCGGCGTCCGCGAGCGGCCCTGCGGGCACCGCCTCCGCGTAGGCCCGTTGCGAAGCGGCCCGCAGCGCCGCCCCGCGTTCGAGCACGCTCGCGACCGCCGGTTCGAGACCGGGCTCGCGCTCGAGCAGGCGGACGATCGCGGGTGCAGCAACGACTCCGGGCATGGTGGTCGGGGGAGCCTATCGGATCGACCCTCCCACACGCGCGGGCCGCGCTGACCGGCGCGAGCTGCCAGATCGCGCCGCGGGATTGCGTCTTTCTCTGCGGAGAAACAACCTACCGGGAGGAGACATGCACCTCATCAGCGAACGCCGCCGCCGCGCACCGATGGCTACCATCCACGCCATTCACCCGATCCCCGCAGACTTGGGCGCCGCCCGACTCTCCTCGGGCCCAGGCTCTTCCGACGGAGAGGGATGGCTCTCCCTCGTCGGGCAGGGAAGCGGATTCCACGACTGCCCCCTCTGTCGCGAGCTCGCGAGCGGCGGCGAGCCGATCCCGACGGTCGTCGACGTCCGGCGCGAGAGCCTGCCGCTCCTCGCGCGTACCGGCTGGCTCGACGACCTCCTCGAGCTCGTCGGCCCGAACGCCATCGTGCAGGTGATGGGCCGCGACTTGGAAGCCGAGCCGGTCGAGGAGCTGTCGATGGAAGCCTTCCTCGCCCGGCTGGGCTACGAGTAGCGCGCGGGACCCACTTCAGGCACGCCCAGAAAGCGCCGCGTCTCGAGCACTCCTGCGGGAGAACGCCAGCGAGGCGCTCACTCGTCCACGAAGTCCTCGACCAGGAGCACCGACTTCGGAAAAGCCTGCGCCAGGCGCCGGTCAGCGGTGACGAGCGGTAGATCGAGCTCCTGTGCCAGGGCGACGAACTCGGCATCGTAGGCCGAGACCTTGCCGCGTGCGGCGAGATCGAGTTTCCGTTCGAGACTGGGGGTGAGCTCGGCGTCGACGACGAGGCGCTCGGCTTCCGAAAAAGCGTCGACGGCATCCGCCGAGGTCAGACCCCGAACGCGCATCCAGGTCGCGAGGACGTTGGCGAGCTCGTGACGCCAGAGGGGCGGGGCGACCCAGTCGGCATCTCGCGCCGCGACGCGCAGCGCCATCGCCGTCCCCTCGCCGGGAAGGACCGCGTAGACCAGCAGGTTCGTATCGACGACGATCAAGGGCGTCCGTCGCGCTTGGCGAAGTCGAGAAACTCGTCGGTGAGCGGCGGCAGGTGGGCGAAGCGGGCGTGCGCCGCCCGCATGATGGCGACCTTTTCCTCGCTGCTCTGACGGCGCATGCTCAAGCTCTCTTCGAGCCGGACGAGCGCCTCCTGATTCAGACTTCGGCGGCTCTGCTTCGCCTTCCGCTTCAGCTGCTCGACCAGAGCCTCGGGTACGTTCTTCAGCGTCAACGTCGCCATGGCGGCCCCTCCTTGCCCCTCAGTATCCATTATGCATCCGTTTCGGATACCCCGGCACTCCCTCGCCAGACCAATGAGTCAAGGTAATTCGTCTTATTTGCCGAATCCATTTCCTCTTGCAGTAGAATTCGTCTGTGCTGACGAACTATGAAGATCACGCCACAGCTTTCTGACGCCGCCATCCTGCAGGAGCTGGGGAGCCGCCTGGCGGCTGCCCGGCTCGCCCGCAACCAGACTCAAGCCGGCCTGGCCGAAGCGGCCGGTGTGTCGAAACGGACCGTCGAGCGCCTTGAATCGGGGGAAGTCGCGGCGCGGCTCTCGGGGCTGGTGCGCGTGCTGCGTGCGCTGGACATGGCCGACCGCCTCGACGAGCTCGCCCCGGCGCCGACCGCGAGCCCCGTGGAACAGTTGAAGCTCGCAGGTCGGAGGCGGCAGCGAGCCTCCGGTCAGCGGAGCCCCGCGCGACCGACGGTGCGCAAGTGGACCTGGGGGGATGAGTCGTGATCGCCGAGGTGCGCCTGTGGGGCCGCACCATCGGTGCCGTCGCGATGGACGACGATCGCAGCCATGCCACCTTCCAGTACACCCCGGAGTTCGCCGCCAGCGGCATCGAGGTGTCGCCGATCAGCATGCCGCTCCGCCCGGAGAGCTACGACTTCCCGGCTCTCGCTCGCGCGACGTTTCATGGCCTGCCTGGGCTCCTGGCGGACTCTCTGCCCGATCGTTTCGGCAACGCTCTCATCGACGCCTGGCTCGCGACTCAGGGACGGAGCCCCGAGAGCTTCACCGCCATCGAGCGACTCTGCTACACCGGCACCCGCGGCATGGGAGCGCTCGAATACGCCCCCGTCCTCGGGCCGAAACCCCGGCACGCGACGAAGCTCCATGTCGACGCTCTGGTCCAGCTCGCCTCCGAGGTGCTCAGCCATCGCGAGCATTTCGCAGCGCACTTCTCCGGCGCATCGCGCACCCACGCGTTGGCGGAGATCCTCAAAGTCGGCACCTCCGCCGGCGGTGCCCGGGCCAAGGCGGTCATCGCCTGGAATCGCCAGACCGACGAAGTGCGCTCCGGTCAGCTCCCGGCAGGGCCCGGCTTCACCTACTGGCTGCTGAAGTTCGACGGCGTCGCCGGCAACCGTGACAGGGAGCTCGAGGATCCGCGAGGGTACGGCGCCATCGAGCTCGCCTATGCACGCATGGCCCAGGCGGCCGGCATCACCATGACCGAGTGTCGCCTGCTCGAAGAGCACGGCCGCCGCCACTTCATGACCCGACGGTTCGATCGCCTCGACAACGGCGCCAAGCTCCACATGCAGTCGCTCGGCGCCCTGGGTCACTTCGACTTCAACCAGGCCGGTGCGTATGCGTACGAGCAGGCCTTCCTGACGATTCGCCAGCTCGGATTGCCGATGGCGGCGACGGAAGAGCAGTTTCGCCGCATGCTCTTCAACGTCGTGGCGCGCAACCAGGACGACCACGTGAAGAACATCGCCTTCCTGATGGACAAGGCCGGGCAGTGGAGCCTGGCGCCGGCCTTCGACGTCACCTACAGCTACAACCCCTCCGGCAGCTGGACCGGCACGCACCAGATGACGATCCACGGCAAGCGCGACGATTTCCTGCGCGCCGATCTGCGCGCGGCCGGCAAGAGCGCGGGATTGAAGCAAGGCCGCGCGGATGCGCTTCTCGAGCAGGTCCTTGCGGCCGTCGAGCTCTGGCCCGACCATGCCCCCGAGGCCGGCGTTCCCGAAGCCGTCGCGGCAGCGATCCGCGCCGCCCACCGCCTCGACTGGTGACC